>DASZJZ010000027.1:0-16880 GCA_035947555.1 Thermoleophilaceae bacterium
GCCCATCAACGAGTCGTACTCGATGGAGCTGCTGCCCACCATCGACTCGTTGCGCTGGCTGGCGGAGGCCGGGCCGGGCATCCTCGAGGACGAGCGCATCCCGCTGCCCGTCTTCATCAAGCAGAAGCGCGCCCGCTTCACGTTCGAGCCGCTCGGGGTGGTGGGCGTGATCGCGCCGTGGAACTACCCCTGGTCGATCCCGTTCGGCGAGGTGGCGATCGCGCTCATGGCCGGCAACGGCGTGGTGCTGAAGCCGGCCTCGCTCACCCCGCTGATCGGCCAGCGAATCCAGGAGGTGTTCGAGCGCGCCGGCGTGCCCGAAGGACTCGTCCGCACCGTCCATGGGGGCGGGGCCGTGGGCCAGGCGCTCGTCGAGTCGACCGCAGCCAAGATCTTCTTCACCGGCTCGGTCGAGGTGGGTCGCCGGGTGGGCGAGGAGTGCGCCCGCCGGATGAAGGGCTCGGTGCTGGAGCTGGGCGGCAAGGACCCGATGGTCGTGTGCGCGGACGCCAATCTGCCGAATGCGATCTCAGGCTGCTTGTGGGGCGGCTTCGCGAACTCGGGTCAGACCTGTTCCGGGATCGAGCGCGTCTACGTGGTCGAGGAGGCGGCCGAGCGCTTCGTCGAGGGCGTCGTACAGGGCGCGAAGCGCCTGCGAACCGGCGACCCGCTCGACTGGGAGACCGAGATCGGGCCGATGGTGTCCGCGGAGCAGCTCGCCCAGGTCAAGGAGCTGGTGGACGACGCCGTGGCGGCCGGTGCCACGCTCCACTGCGGCGGCGCCGAGGAGCCCTACTTCCGCCCGGCCGTGCTGACCGGCGTCAGGCACGACATGCGGATCATGCGCGAGGAGATCTTCGGCCCCGTGGTGCCGATCGTGACCGTCAAGTCCGAGGACGAGGCGATCGCGCTCGCCAACGACTCCGAGTTCGGCCTGGGTGCCTCCGTCTGGACGATGAACCGGGCGAAGGGCGAGCGGATCGCCGCGCGGCTTCAGTCCGGCATGGTCTGGATCAACGACCACATGTTCAGCCACGGCGTGTGCGCGTGCTCCTGGGGCGGCGTGAAGGAGTCGGGGCTGGGGCGCTCCCACTCCAAGTTCGGCCTCTGGGAGTGCGTGAACATCAAGCTGGTCACGTGGGAGCCGTCGCGCACACGCGACTTCTGGTGGCACCCCTACGACGATCGGCTCGGCAAGGCGCTCGACGCCTCGGCGAAGCTGCTCTACGGACGCGATGCCGACAAGCCGGCGGCGCTGCGCCGCGGGCTCTTCCCTCTCCTGCGCGTGATCGCTCGTATGTTCCGCCGTAAGGCCTGATCGAGGGCGGATTCCCGATGTAAGGGGTGGGGCCTTAGCCGTAATTTCGGCCCCATGACCGGAACCCTCACATACGCCGCCCAGCTGGAGCACATGGCTGATCTGCGCGCCGCCGCCTCGAAGCGCCGGCGCGCACCCGCCCAGCCGCGCGGCAAGCGGCGCCTGTCGGGCCTGCCCGGCATGCTGCGGCCGCGTCGTGCCCTCCCCGCCTGAGCGCCCACTCCCCCTCCAGGCGCCAGGCGGCGGGGGCACTGGGGTGACGCTGCATACACTCTGAGGCATGCCCGCCCAGGCCTACGCCGGCAAGGAATGTGTGTGCCAGCTGCGCAGGGGCATCTGCGACCAGTCGTGCGTGCAGGGCATGCTCGACACGCCCTTCTACATCGCCTGCCTGCGCCTCAGCGGACGGCGCTGCGTGGTCATCGGCGGCGGTGACGTGGGACTCGAGAAGGTGGAGGGCCTGCTCGCCTGCGACGGCGACGTGACCCTGATCGCGCCGGAGGCCATCGAGCCGCTCCAGGAGCTGGCCCGCGAGGGGTCGATCCGCTGGGAGCGCCGCCCGTACCGCGGCGCCACCGACCTCGAGGGTGTCTTCATGGCGATCGCCGCAACCAACGACACCGACGTGAACATCGCGGTCTACGAGGACGCCGAGCGCCGCGCCATGCTCGTCAACGTCGTCGACGTGCCGCCGCTGTGCAACTTCATCCTCCCGGCGATCATCCGCAGCGGCCCGCTGGCCATCGCGATCTCGACCGCAGGCGCCTCGCCTGCCCTCGCCAAGCGGATCCGCGACGAGATCGCGGACGAATACGGCGAGCCCTACGCCCGGCTGGCGATCATGCTGAACGACGTGCGCGGCTGGGCCAAGGGCACGCTCCCCACCTACCAGGACCGTAAGGCCTTCTTCGAGTCGATCGTCAACGGCGAACCCGATCCGGTCGAGCTGCTGCGCTGCGGCGAGGACGACGCCGTGCGCGACCTGATCGCGGCCGCGCAACGAAGCCACTCACCTGTCTGAGGAGCTCACACACCTCGACGCGGCCGGGCGCGCCCGGATGGTCGACGTGGGGAGCAAGGAGGTGAGCGACCGCCGGGCCGTCGCGCGGGCGGCGGTCCGCATGTCGGCCGCAACGCTCGACGCCGTGCGCCGCGGCGACGCCCCCAAGGGCGACGTGATCGCCACCGCCCGCATCGCCGGCATCCAGGCCGCCAAGCGTACGGCCGACCTGGTGCCCCTCTGCCACCCGCTGCCGCTGTCGTTCGTGGACGTGAGCGCCGAGGTGGGCGACTCGGCCGTGCTGCTCACCGCCGAGGCGCGCACGAGCGCGCAGACGGGCGTGGAGATGGAGGCGCTGACGGCCGCCGCGGTGGCCGCCCTGACCGTCTACGACATGGTCAAGGGCCTCGAGCGCGGCGTGACGATCGAGGCGGTCGAGCTGGTCGAGAAGACGGGCGGCCGCCACGACTGGCGGCGGGACGAATGAAGCCCGAGCTCCTCGAGGCGATCGGCCGGCTCTACGACGCCATGAACCGGCGCGACATGGAGGCGCTGAGGCAGCTCGGCAGGGAGCATCCCGACTTCACATGGGAGTCGAACGAGGACGAGCTGGACTCCCCCGGCCGGCTCGACCATCGCGAGGTGCTCGCGTACTCGCGCGAGCTGTTCGAGATCTTCGACGAGCTGCAGACAGAGATCCTGGAGCAGGTCGAGCTCGGGCCGGACCACGTGATCTACAGGGTGTGCCACCAGGTTCGCGGGGCGTCGAGTGGGGTGTCGGTGAACCGGGAGGAGGTGCACCTCTGGTCCACGCGAGACGGCAAGGTGGAGAGCCTCCGCGAGTTCCGGTCGGTGGACGCGGCGCGCGAGGCCGCCGCGGCCCTCAGGCCGGCAGGCGATCCTCCTGCCCGGCATAGCTCCGGGTCGCGATCGCCCTGAGCGCACCGATGCCGGGGTAGAGGAAGTACCCGCCGCCGCGGGTGACCACGAGCGGGTCCTTCCTCCTCAGGCGGTAGGTCCGCCCGTCGTGCTTGATGGTCATCGTCGCCTCGGCCGGGGCCAGCAGGAAGTCCGGCTCCCCAGGGACGTCGAACAGGTTGCCGTCGAGGCACCAGCTCTGCACGATCTCGAACTGCCGCGCGATGCTCGCGTTGAAGCAGATGAACAGCAGTCCGCGGCCCTCGTCGGGTGCGTCATCCGGGGCGTTCTCCGGCAACGCCTCGCCGTACGGCATGCCGCGCCGCAGGATCCGATGGCGCCTCGTCCTCAGGTCGCCACCCACGAGCGCGTCCCTCGGAAACGCCCGCCGGATGTGCGCACCGAGCGGGCAGCGCTCTCCCCAGGGATCCTCGGGACGGTCGTCGGCCGGTCCGTCCGCCATGGGCGATCCGTATCGGAAGTCGTTCAGATCCGGCCGGCTGTCGGAGTGGCGGTCGGGCTGGTCCATCACCAGGGGCTCGCCCGTGTCCCACCGCCCCACGATCTTCGCGGCGACCAGGTCGTCCGGAAGCTCGCACGACCGGAGGATCCTCCTGAAAGCCGCGACCCGCTGCTCGAGCTTCCGGAACACCATGAAGCTGCCGTTCCGGAAGAACCTCGTCCGGCCGGTCACGAGCCCGTCGAAATCCCGGTACCCGAGCAGGAACTCGCCTGCCTTGACGCGCTGGTACTTGTCCTTGCCGGCCGCCCGGCTGCCCTCGATCGCCGGCTGAGAGCATCCGTCGGCGAAACCGAAGTGCTCGCGGGCGCTCCCGCCGCATTTCTGCAAGTCCTCCGGCGACTCGGGCACCAGGCTCGAGGCATCGTCGTAGACGACCGTGAGCTCGTGCTTTCCGATGAGCTGGCGCGCCTCCTCGACCAGCTCGTCGCGCGCCGGGTCGGTCTTGGCGCGCAGCATGACCATCGCGTGGCCGCCGTCGCCCTGCCTGAGCCCCTCCTCCCAGCACCCGGGGTCGCTCTCCCCGATGTCCTCGAGCCGGTCGGCGGCGCGCGCCTCCATTCCCTCGCGGAAGTCCTGGGGCAACGGCCGCAGGAACCGCTCGGGGACCCCGAGCCGCTGCAGGCCTTCGTATGTGAACGCGACGTTCCAGGCGGCGGTGAGACCGCGGTCCTGGTCTCCCGCGCTCGTCACCCTCTCGACGAGCTCATCCAGCCAGGCACGACCACGGTCGCCGTCGGCGATGTTCACGAGCAGGAAGGCGCCGTACGGAAGCGCGTACGGGGTGAGGAGGTTGCCCTGGATGTCCGTGTGGTCCTGCTCGCGAATCGCCGTCACGCCCGCCCCGGGTCCGGGTAGTCGGCGAGGGCGGCGCGA
The DNA here is from genome assembly GCA_035947555.1 of Thermoleophilaceae bacterium. GTDB lineage: Bacteria > Actinomycetota > Thermoleophilia > Solirubrobacterales > Thermoleophilaceae > JACVRW01. Next base: position 4,633 of record DASZJZ010000027.1, read on the forward strand.
ACGTCGGCGACGCTCGCCTTGTAGCCCCCGTACAGGAGGCCGTCGCGCATGCGGTTGTCCCAGAGATAGCCGGCGAGCGACGACTCGCCGGCGCCGCTGCAGTGATCGACCCAGACGCGGCGAACCTCGGGGGAGAGCGCGTTGCACAGCCGGTCGACGTACTGCCTCGGCTCTCCGTCGCCCACCGCCCCGAACAGCAGCCCCGGCGGCTCCACGGGCAGGGGCTCCGCGGAGACCTTCTCGTTCACCAGGTGGTCGACGACCACGAGGCGCGCCACATGCGTGCCCCCGACATCGAAAGCGTCCCGCTCGAGCTCGGCGAGGTGCTCCCTGAGCGCGCCCAGTTTCTCCGGCGTCACTGGCGTGAGGACACTTAGCGCCGAGACCACCGTCCCGTCCCGCTTCACCCCCGGATGAGCGCCGACCGGCTCCACCTGATACGGACGCCGGAGCCTCCCGACGGCCCCCCGCAACCGCTGGAGGAGGTTCAGGCGAGGCATCACCCGAATCGCCCTCAGCGCCTCCTCGGGGGAGCCGCCGCTCTGCCTGACCAGCGCCATCTCGATCTGCTTCACCGTGGCCTCGGGATAGGCGCAGAAGTAGTGCGCCGCCGCCAGCTCGTGCATCCGCCCCCAGCGCCTGAACTCGCTGGGCGGCTGCATGTCCCGAGGGCAGCCGTAGCAGTGCCCCCAGATCTTCTTCAGGTTCTTGAAGAGCACGGCCGCCAGCGTGTCGAGGTACTCCGCGAACGAGCCGTTGAAGTTGGTCTCGATCAGGACATACCGGTCCCCCCTCCTGCCCGTGCCGCGAAGGCCAGGAAGCAGCGTCCAGCGCCCGAAGTACACGAAATGGTGCTTCCGGAGCGCGGTGTTCGGCAGGATCTTGACCACGGTCAGGTTGAGGCGCAGCAGCAGCACGGCCCACCACGGCATCGGCGCGAACGCCGTGAACGCGCGGACGCACTCGAGCACGTTCCCTGGCAGGTCGTCTTCCCATTCGGGCCAGTCGATGGCCGCCGGCGCGCCGCCGGCTGCACTGTGTCCCGCCACCCCGCGAGGCTAGATCGGGGGTCTTCACCGGTCAAGGTATCCCTTGCCCTATCCATCCCCGGCCACTAGAAAGGGGGGTAGAGACGCGTCGACCGAACCGAGGTCCCCCATTGGATGGTCGCGCTCAGCGGCGCCGCAGCGAGATCCGCCTGTGCGGGCGGATGGTCGTCGAGATCGACGGCCGCTCGATCACCCCGCCGGGACGGCAGGGGCGGATGCTGCTCGCCTATCAGATCGCCAACCGCTCGCGGGCGCTGCGGCGCGACGAGCTGCTCGAGGTGCTCTGGGAGAGCAAGCCGCCGGCGAACCCGGAGGCCGGCCTCAACACCGTCATCTCGCGGCTCCGCCGCGAGCTCGGTCCGGACGTGCTGCCGCCGGGAGAGCTCTCCCTGCGGCTCCCGGAGGAGACGCGGGTGGACGTGGAGGTGATCGCGGAGCGGACCCAGGAGACGCTGCAAGCGCTGAAGGACCGGCGGCCGGGGGAGGCGGTGGACCTCGCCGCGGAGGCCCTGGCACTGCTGGACGCGAAGTTCCTGCCCGGGCTGGAGGCGAGCTGGATCGACCGCCGGCGCCGCGAGCTCGACGAGGTCGGTCTGTCGCTGCGCCGGGCCTCGGTCGAGGCCCGGCTCCAGCTGGGAGGCGAGGAGCTGGAGCCCGCCGAGCGGACCGCCCGGGAGCTGATCGAGCGAGCGCCCTACCGGGAATCGGGCCACAAGCTGCTCATGGAGGTGCTGGTCGCCCGCGGCGACGTGGCCGAGGCGACCCTCGTGTACGACCGCCTGCGACGGCTGCTCCTCGACGAGCTCGGGAAGGCGCCCGACCCCGCCATCACGGAGCTCAACGCGCGGTTGCTCGAGGGCGGCGGCCGGGAGAGCGCTTCCGCGGCGCCCGCACCGGCGGTGTCGGCGGCCTCCGAGGTCGAGGTGCCGCTCCCGGCGCTCCTCCACTCGCTCGGCGACGACGGATTCGTCGGGCGTGAGGAGGCGACCGCCCGCCTTCGGCGGCGCTGGGAGCAGGTGAGCATCAAGCCGCGCGTGGCGGTCCTGACCGGCGAGCCCGGCATCGGCAAGACGCGGCTGGCGGCGTCCTTCAGCCGCGACGTCCACGCCGGGGGAGGCACGGTCCTGTACGGACGATGCCACGAGGACCGCCTCACCTCGCAGCCCTTCGTGGAGGCGCTGGGCCACTATGCCGGCGCGCGCGACCTGTCCCGTGAGCTGCCCGAGGTGGCCCAGCAGCTGTGGCGCTATGTGCCGGCGATCCGGCATCTGCTGCGAGGCGCCGAGCCGAGCGAGCCGTCCCGCGCTCCCCAGGACCGCCATGCGCTGTTCGAGGCCGTTGCCGCGGTGCTCCGGCACGCGGCCGAGAGCCGTCCCCTGCTGCTCGTATTCGACGACCTGCACTGGGCCGACGGTGCGACCTTCGAGCTGCTGCTGCACCAGGTCGGCGCGGTCACGCCGTCTCGCTGCATGTTCCTCGTCACCTCCCGCGACGCGGCCGAACCCGGGAACGGCCGCACGGAGTCCCTGGAGGCGCGCCTGGGCGCGCTGCGACACGAGGCGGACGTGGACCACATCAGCCTCGAGGGCCTGGACGAGCGGGAGACCGCCAAGCTCGTCCACGTCCGGAGCGAGGTGGCCCGAAGCGAGGACTTCACCCGCGGCCTGTGGCGCCGGACGCGTGGGAACCCGCTCTTCATCGAGGAGATGCTCCCCCTGGTGGGCAACGAGGAGGAGCCGGACCTCGGCCGGCTCGGGGTCCCGGAGGCCGTGGAGCACGCCATCATCAGGCGGCTCGAGCACCTGAGCGACCGCTCGCGCACGGCCCTCGGAAGAGCGTCGGTGATCGGTCCGGAGTTCACGCTGCCGCTGCTCGCCGCGGTGCTCGGGTGGTCCGAGGACGAGACGCTCGACGAGGTCGAGGAGCTGATTCGCTACGGGCTGGTCGTGGAGGTGCCGGACAGGCGGGAGCGCTTCGCGTTCTCGCATGCGCTGGTACGGGAGACCCAGTACGGGTCCCTCATCCAGAGCCGGAGGGCACGCATCCACAAGGCGGTCGCGCTGGAGCTCGAGCGCCGGGCGAGCGAGCCCGCAGGTGGCGAGGAGCGCGTGGCGCCGGCCGAGCTCGCCCACCACTTCTACGAGGCGCGGCCGAGCGTCGCTCCGCGGCACGCGGCGGGGTACTCGCTGGCGGCCGCAAAGGACGCCGGGCGTGGCGCCGCCTACGCAAAGGCAGGCACCCACTACGAGCGCGCGATCGAGCTGCTGCGCGCCGCCGGAGCCGGCGAGGACGAGGTATGCGACCGGCTGATCGACCAGGGCAAGGCCTGGCTGCGGGCGGGCCGGCTCGACGGGGCGCGAGACTCCTTCGGCGAGGCGGCCGCCATCGCCCGCCGGCTGCGCGAGCCCGAGAGGCTCGCCTTCGCGGCCCTCGGCTTCCACGGGCGCTACACCTCGGCCGGGGAGGACGATCCGGAGCGGATCGCGCTGCTCGACGAGGCCCTCGAGGCGCTCGACCCGGCCGACAGCGTGCTGCGCGCCCGCGTGCTCGCCCGGCTGGCCGACTCCCTTCTCTGGGTGGACCCGCGGCGGCAGCTCGAGGTGAGCAGCGAGTCCTTGCGTATGGCCCGTGCCCTCGGCGACCCCAGGGCGATGCTGGCTGCCCTGGCCGCGCAGCACGACGCTCTTCTCCACACGGACCACCTCGAGGAGCGCCTTGAGCTCGGATGTGAGCGGCTCGAGCTGGCCCGGACGACCGGGAGCGACGAGGCGATCGCCGTCGCCCTGCGGTTCTCGATCTACGACGCGTGCGAGCTGGGCGACCTGCGCTCCGCCAAGGAGCAGTACGTCGAGCTCGCCGAGCTGGCCGGCCAGCTCCGGCAGCCGCTCTACGTCTCGTACGCGCGGCACTGGGAGTGCGTGTTCGCGCAGCTGCACGGGCGCCTCCACGAGGCCGAGCGCGCCGCCGACGCGGCGTTCGACATCGCGGTCGGGACGTCGGCGAAGGACGCGCACATGTCGCGGGTGGACAAGCGCGCCGCGATCTACCGCGAGCAGGGGCAGCTGGACGGCCTGCGCGAGGCGATCGAGCACTGCGCGATCGAGAACCCCAAGATCCCGGCCTGGTGGGCCCTGCTGGCGCTGACGGACGCCGAGGCCGGGAGAGCGGAGAGCGCGCGCGAGCAGCTCGAGCGGCTGCTGGCCGATGACGCGGGCGCGATCCCGCGCGACGTCTTCTGGCTGTACGCCCTGGCGCTGCTGGCCGAGACCTGCGCACACCTCGACGACGCCGCCGAGCCGGCCGCGGTGCTGTTGCGGCTGCTCGCCCCCTACGCGGATCGCTGCGTGCAGGTGGGAATGGACAGCTTCTGGGGCTCAGCCTCACGCTTCGTAGGGCTCGCGGCGACAGCCTGCGGGGACTGGGACGTCGCGGAGGAGCACTTCGCGCGGGCGGCGAGGCGCCACGAGGAGATGGGCTCCGCCCCGCTGCTCGCCCGGACGCGCCTGAACCACGCCTCCATGCTGCTTCGGAGGGACGCGGTCGGTGACGTCCCGCAGGCCTCCGAGCTGCTGGCTCGCGCCAGGGCGGCCGCGGGCGCTCTCGATCTCGTCGACGTGAGCGCCCGCGCGGACGCGCTGCAGGCCGCGGTCGCGGCCAGGGCCACCCCCGTGTAGGCGGCAGCCGCCGAGCCGGTCCGCCGAAGCCGTCCGGCCGCTGCAACGTCGTCGCAATCTCGCCGCAACGGGCGCCTCGCATCCTGCCCGCAAGTCGCATTCACAACTGGCCGAGGTGAAGAGGATGCGTGCAGTCCCAGCAGAGCTTGTCCGAGAGTCGTCCGACGGGACACGGCATTCGCCTGAGTGGCTCGCCGCCCGGGTGCGGCTCGCCGCCTCGGGGAATGCCCGGGCCTGGAGCGAGCTCGTCGAGGAGTGCGAGGGCATGCTCTGGGCGATCGCCCGCGGGCACCGGCTCTGTCACGCCGACGCCGCGGACGTGGTGCAGACCACGTGGCTGCGGCTCGCCGAGAACCTCGGTCGCCTCCGCGAGCCGGCACGGGTCGGCGCGTGGCTCGCCACCACCGCGCGGCGGGAATGCCTGCGAACCCTCCGGACGTCGACCCGCGAACGCCCGGAACCCGAGCCGCCGGAGGCGATGGACACGCCCAGCCCTCCGGTGGACGACGCCCTCCTCCACGCGGAACGCGACGCGGCGCTGCGTACGGCGCTTCAGCAGCTGCCGTCGCGGGACCAGGCGCTGCTTCTCATGCTGGTGACGGACTCGCCGCCCAGCTACGAGGAGATCGGAGCCGCGCTGCGGATGCCGATCGGGAGCATCGGCCCCACCCGCGGGCGGGCGCTCGCCCGGCTGCGCGGCGAGCTCGAGCGCGGGGCGGTGCTGCAGGAACTGGCTGCGTAGGCCCAGTCGCGGTCGCTGAACCCCTAGCCTGCGCGGCCAGTGAGGGCCGCCGTAGTGACCGTGTCGACCACCATCGCTCGTGGCGAGGGCGAGGATCGGTCCGGCCCGCGGCTGGTGGAGCTGTGCGAGGCGGCGGGACTCGAGGTGACGCACGAGACGGTGTCAGACGACCGCGAGGCGATCGCTGCGGTGCTGAAGCGGCTCGTGGACCAGGAGCGCGTGCGCTTCGTCTTCACCACCGGTGGGACCGGGCTCACCCTCGACGACGTGACCCCCGAGGCCACCCGCGACGTGATCGACCGCGAGGCGCCGGGCTACGCCGAGACGATCCGGAGCGACGCCCGCGGGCACACGCCGCTCGGCATCCTCACTCGGGGCGTGTCGGGCGTCCGCGGCCGCACCCTGATCGTGAACTTCCCGGGCAACCCGAAGGCGATCGACCAGTCGTGGCCGGTGGTCGAGCCCACGCTGGAGCACGCGGCGCAGACGCTAGAACGGCAGTGAGGCGGCGAGGAGCGGCGCAGGGGTCGATCGGTCGTCGCCGTCGGCCACCAGCAGCAGGTCGCTCCCCCTCGCCACGCTCACGCCCTCGATCTTGTACGGCTCCGCGAGCGGGTCCAGCCGGCTGACTCCGCCGTCGTCGAGCACTCCGAGGGCGGCGCCCACGCAGTCGCCGTCGAAGTAGGTGCTCTCGCCCGCCTCCGCGACCGCGCAGAAGAGCAGCCGGCCGCCGGGCAGCGGGCAGAGGTCCGAGAAGGTGAGCTCGACGCCCTCGACGTCGCCGAGGTCGTGGCGGGTGATTCCTCGCAGGGCGGTGGGATCGATCGCCCGGTGCTCGCCGAGGCCGGCGAGGGTTTGGTCGAGGTCCAGCTCGATCAGCGCGTTCTCGCCCTCCTTGCCGTTGCCGCGCTGGGCGAGCCACAACCGCTCGCGCGCCACGGCCGCGCCCTCGATGTTGAGGTCGGCCAGCTCCTCGCGGAGGGCGGCGTGCAGGCGGCTGAGCGAGACCTCGCACGGTTCGCCGTCCGGCGGCAGGAGCCAGCCACGCTCGCGCCGTTCGGTTGCCCCGGACCCAAGCGTGAAGAGCGTGCCGTCCGGCAGCAGGCAGAGCGATTCGAGGTCGGGCTTGGCGGCCTTGCGCTCGGCGTGGCCGGTGGGAAGCTCCGTCTCGTCGAGCGGGATGAGGTCGCCCGTCAGCGGCTCCGGATCGCCCGCCCGCGGCCGGGGCTCGCCCGTGAGCGGCCGCCCCTCGAGCTCGAACACCGCCATCGCCGGCTCGTCGTCCGCCACCACGTAGAGCCGGTCGCCGAGGCGTACGACCCCGCTCGCCGCGGACAAGTGGCCGGGATCGCGGGCGAGCAGCAGCGGCCCGATCAGGCGCGTCTCGACCAGCTAGGCCAGCCCCTTCTCGCGCAGCTCTCTAAGGGCCGACTCGCTCTTGGCGAGCCCGTCCAGGCCCATCCCGGCCAGCACCTCTGGGGTCTTCGAGAACTGGATGTCCGAGTACTGCACCACCTGGACCCGGTTCCCCCAGGGATCGACGAAGTCGCGCTCGGCCAGCTGCGACCGGTCGTCGACAACCAGGCCGGAGTGGCGCTTCCCGTCCGGCGGCTGCGAGCGGCCCTCCGCCAGCACCAGGAACTGGTCGCCCATGTCGATGAAGGCCATGCCCGGCACACGGCCACGCAGGTCGAACTCGAAGATCCGGCCGTAGAACGCGAGCGCCTCCTCGAGATCGCCGACCTCGAGCACAACGTGGTTGATCCCGACGAGGCGCGCCACAGCCTCAGGATAAGACTCCGCGCGCACCCGGCCGAGCCGGGCGCTTGCGGCCTAGGCTTCCTGCGTGGCGGCGATCGAGCTCGACGGCCTCGAGCGGCGGTTCGGCGAGCGGGTCGCGCTCGCCGGTGTCAGCGTGCGGGTCGAGGAGGGGCAGACGCTTGCCGTGCTCGGCGGCAACGGCGCCGGCAAGACCACGCTGCTGCGCGTGCTGGCCGGCCTGCTGCGCCCCCATCGAGGCCGCGCGAGCGTGCTCGGCGCCGTCCTTCCGGCGGAGCGCTGGAAGCTGCCGGGCCGGGTCGGGTACCTCGGCCATGAGCCCCTTCTCTACCGCGACCTGAGCGGGCGCGAGAACCTCCGCTACCACGCCCGGCTGCACGGCCTCGACGCCGGCCGCGTGGGGGAGCTACTCGCCGCCGTGGGCATGGAGCGTCGCGCGGACGATCCCCTGCGGGAGCTCTCCCGCGGCATGGTCCAGCGCCTGGCCGTGGCGCGAGCCGTGCTGCACGATCCGCCCCTGCTCCTGCTCGACGAGCCGCGCGCGAACCTCGACCCCGCCGCGGCGGAGCGGCTCGAGCCGCTGATCGGCCGTGCCTCCGGCCGCACGCGGGTCCTCGTGAGCCACGACGTGAAGGGCGCGCTCGCCGAGGCGGACGCCGTCCTGCGGCTGAAGCGGGGCCGCCCGGTGGGGGAAGACGAGGAGCTCTACCGGTGACGGGAGCCGCCCGGCCGACGCCGGCGCGCCCCGCGATCGGCGCCGCCCGCGCGATCCCGGGCCAGGACACACGCCGGTGATTCGCGCTGCCCGGGCGATCCTCCGCAAGGACCTCCTGCTCGAGCTCCGCACCAAGGAGTCCGTGCCGGCCATGACCCTCTTCACGCTCACGGTCTACGTCCTCTTCCACTTCGGGCTCGACCGCGACTCGCTCGACGGCGAGCTCGCCGCGGGCGTCCTGTGGGTCACGCTCCTCCTCGCCGCGGTGATCGGCGTGACGAGGCTGTTCGCCGCCGAGCGTGAGCAGGGCGGAATCGACGCCCTCCTGCTCGCCCCCGTGGATCGCACGGCACTGTTCCTCGCCAAGGCCGCCGCCCTGTTTCTCTTCCTGACGGCCGTGGAGCTGGTGGCGCTCCCCGCCTTTGCCCTCCTGCTGCTCGGCCCCGGGCTCGGCGGCACGCTTCCCGAGCTCGCGCTCGTGCTGCTGCTCGGCAATCTCGGCATCGCCTCGGTGGGCGCCCTCGTCTCCGCCCTGGCCGCAGAAACCCGCGCGCGCGAGCTGATCGTCCCCCTGCTCCTCCTCCCGCTGCTCGTGCCCCTGCTGATCTCCTGCGCCCAGGCCAGCGAGCCGTTCCTGCGCCCGGACCAGGGCCCGGAAAACCTGGGTCGCTGGCTCGCGCTTCTCACTCTTTACGATGTGGTGTTCGTGCTTCTCTCCGTCGCCGTCTTCGACTACCTGCTCGAGGACTGATGTATTCGAAGGGCCTCAAGCCGCTCTCCATCGCCACCGTCGTGACGCTCGCGGCGGCGATGGGGCTCGTCTTCTTCTACGCGCCGCTCGACGCCGACCAGGGCTTCGTCCAGAAGATCTTCTACGTGCACGTGCCGATGGCGATCGTGGCCCTGTGCGGCTTCGTGGCCGGCGGGATCATGGCGATCAGGCATCTGCGCTCGGGCGACCCCTCCTGGGACCTTCGCTCGTACGTGGCAATCCACCTGTCGATCATCCTGGGAGTCGGCGTGCTGGCCACCGGCTCGATCTGGGCCAAGGCCTCGTGGGGACACTGGTGGGTCTGGGACGAGCCGGTGCTGGTCTCGTTCCTGGTGGTGTTCCTCCTCTACTGCGTGTACTACCCGCTGCGCTTCTCGATCGAGGACCCGGAGCGGCAGGCGCGCTACTCGTCGGTGTTCGCCATCGTCGCGGGGGCGTTCGTGCCGCTCAACTTCGCCGCGGTCCGGCTGGCCGAGTCCTACACGCACCCGCGCGTGCTCTCTCAGACCGGCGGCAGCCTGCCCGGCGACATGCGGCTGACCTTCCTCGTCGCCCTGCTCGCGATGACGCTGCTGTTCGTGACGCTCTGGAAGCTCGAGCTGACCGCCAAGCACGCCTCGATGCAGCTCAAGAAGCTGAAGCGCCGGCTGGCGGAGCGCGAGGCGGTGACCGCCTGATGCCGGCCCTGCCGCTCGACGAGGCCGGCAAGTACGTTGCGGGCGCGTACGTGGTGTTCCTGACTCTCATCGTGGTCTACGTGGCGATCATCGGCGCCAAGATCGCGCGCATCGACCGGGAGATCACGGAGCTGGTGTCGGAGGAGGAGCAGTGACGGGCGAGTTGCTCGCGCTCGGCGCGTCGCACAAGACCGCCTCGCTGGAGCTGCGCGAGCGGATCGCGCTGCCCACCGCGCGCGCCGCCCGGGTGCTGGCCGAGCTGACCGATCACGAGGCGATCCACGAGGCCGTGGCTCTCTTCACCTGCAACCGGACCGAGCTCTACCTGATCACCGCCGACGCGGTGGAGGCGGAGAACGCGGCGCTCGCGATCCTTTCGCGTCAGGCCGGCTTGCGGCCCACCGAGCTGCTCGGCTCGCTCTACTCGCTGCGCGGCCGGGAGGCCGTGGAGCACCTGTTCGCGGTCACGGGCGGCCTCGACTCGATGATCGTCGGCGAGGCCGAGGTCCAGGGCCAGGTGAAGCGGGCCTACGAGATGGCGCTGGTGGAGGGCGTGAGCGGGCCCGTGTCGAACCGGCTGTTCCGCGACGCGCTGGCCGCCGGCAAGCGGGTCCGCAGCGAGACCGGCGTGGCGCGGTCGAACGTGTCGGTCTCGACGGTGGCCGTGCAGCTCGCCGGCGAGTTCCTCGGGGACCTGTCGGCGCGGCGCGTGCTGGTGATCGGCGCCGGGGAGAACGCCGAGCTGACCGCCCGGGCGCTGCGCGACCGTGGCGTCGAGACCCTGTTCGTCGCCAACCGCCGCTACGACCGCGCGCTCGGGCTGGCGCAGCGCTTCGGCGGCCGGGCGGTGACCTTCGACGACATGCCGCGGGAGCTCGAGACCGCGGACATCGTCGTGACCTCGACCGGCGCCCCCCACCAGATCCTCGGGCGCGAGGAGCTCGAGTTCGTGGCGGCGTCGCGGATGGGTCGCCCGCTGGTGCTGATCGACCTGGCCGTGCCGCGCGACATCGAGCCCAGCGTGCGCGACTGCCCGGGGATCGCCCTGTACGACATGGACGACCTGCAGCGGGCCGTGGCCCGCAACATGGACGCCCGGGAGGCGGAGGCCGCCGAGGCTCTCGTGCTGGTGCGCGAGGAGGTGGCCCGGTTCGAGGAGTGGATGGCGAGCCTCGAGGTGGTGCCGACGATCTCGGCGCTGCGCCGACGGGCCGACGAAGTGGTGGCGCAGGTGCTGCGGGAGAACGAGTCGCGCTGGGAGTCGCTGTCGCCGGCCGACCGGGAGCGGGTGGAGGTGATGGCGCGCGCGGTGGTGTCGCGGCTGCTGCACGAGCCGACGGTTCGCCTGAAGGACCGCTCGTCGTACCACTACCTGCACACGATCCGGGAGCTGTTCGGGCTCGACCCGGAGGAGCCCGTCGCGGAGGTCGTGCCGCTCCGTGATCAGACTCGGCACGCGCGCTAGCGCGCTGGCGCTGGCGCAGGCGCAGCTCGTCGCCGACCGGCTGCCCTCGGCCCGTCTGGTTCCGATCACGACGTCGGGAGATCGGGGCTCGCGAGACGACAAGTCCCGCTTCGTGAAGGAGATCGAGGAGGCGCTGCTCTCCGGCTCGGCGGACCTGGCGGTGCACTCGGCGAAGGACGTGCCCGGGGAGCTGCCGGAGGGGCTGTCGATCTTGGGCGTGCCGGCGCGGGCCGATGCGCTGGACGCGCTGTGCGGCGCCTCGTCGCTCGATGCCCTGGGGGAGGGCGCGGTGGTGGGAACGGCGAGCGTGCGGCGGCGGGCGCAGCTGCTGGCGCTGCGCCCCGACCTGGAGGTGCGTGAGCTCCGCGGGAACGTGGACACGCGCCTGCGGCGGCTGGCCGACGGCGAGTTCGACGCGATAGTGCTGGCTCGGGCCGGGCTAGTGCGGCTGGGGAGGGGCGACGAGGGGACGGCCCTGAGCGAGCTGGTCCCGGCGCCGGGGCAGGGATGTCTGGTGCTCGAGGGAAGGTCAGATGACGAAGCGGTGCGCGAGGCAGCCGCCGCATTGACGGACGGCGAGGCCCTGGCAGCGCTGACAGCGGAGCGAGCGCTGGTGACCGCCCTGGAGGCGACCTGCAACACGCCGATCGGGGCGTGGGCCCGCCGCGGGCCGGAAGCGGGCGCCGAGCGCGACGCGCTTCGGCTGATCGCCTTCGTCGGCCTGCCCGACGGTTCGCACTGGATCCGCGACGAGCTCGACGGCGATGCCGCCGATCCGGCCGCGCTTGGCCGGGCCGTTGCCGCCCGTCTCGAGGCCGCCGGCGCGCGCGAACTGCTTGCCGAGGCCGAGCGGGTGGCCGCCGCGGGGTAGCGTTCGCGCCGTGTCCGGGGGCGTGGTGTATCTGGTGGGGGCCGGGCCGGGCGACCCCGGGCTCATGACGCGGCGCTCGCTGGAGCTGATCGCCGCCGCCGACGTGATCCTCTACGACCGCCTCATCCCGCCCGGGGCCCTGGACGGCGCGCGCCCGGAGGCGGAGCTGAGATACGTAGGTAAGCAACCGGGCGCTCCGGCGATGGAGCAGGACGAGCTGAACGCCCTGCTGGTGGAGCTGGGCCGCTCCGGCCGCCGAGTAGTCCGGCTGAAGGGCGGCGACCCGTTCGTGTTCGGCCGCGGCGGCGAGGAGACGGAGGCGCTGGCCGCAGCCGGCGTCGACTTCGAAATCGTGCCCGGCGTCACGGCCGGCGTGGCCGCACCGGCGTACGCGGGAATCCCCGTGACGCACCGCGACATGGCGTCGGCGGTGGCCTTCGTGACCGGCCACGAGGCTGACCCCGTCACCTCGCTCGACTGGGGCGCTCTCGCCCGCTTCCCGGG
>DASZJZ010000028.1:0-1873 GCA_035947555.1 Thermoleophilaceae bacterium
GCCCGACCTCGGCCTCGATCGAGTCCGCGCGCTCCTCGAGCAGCCTCGCGAAGGACGACCCGACCGTGCCGTGGCCGAGCAGCCCGATCCGGAACTCAGGCATCGCGCGCGGTCAGGTCGTCGTAGGTCTCGCGGCGCACCACCACGCGGGCGTCGCCGTCCCGGCAGAAGACGACCGGCGGACGCGGCAGCGCGTTGTAGTTGTTCGCCATGGCGTGGCCGTAGGCGCCGGTGGCGGGGATGACGAGCACGTCGCCGGGACGGGGGTCGTCGAGCCTCGCGTCGCGCACGAGGATGTCGCCTGACTCGCAGTGCATGCCGGCGATCGTGTATGCCTGGTGGCCGCCGAAGCGCGAGGCGATGTCGGCCTCGTAGCGGGCGCCGTAGAGCATCGGGCGCAGGTTGTCGGACATGCCGCCGTCCACGGAGACGTAGGTGCGAACCCCCGGGATGCGCTTCACCGTGCCGACCGTGTAGATCGTCACCCCGGCGTTCCCCACCAGCGAGCGACCGGGCTCGCACAGCACGGTCACGTCTTCCGGCGCGCCGCGCAGCAGCGCCTCGACGTAGTCCTCGATCGAGGGGGGCCTGTGCTCGGCCGTGTAGGCGATGCCGAGGCCCCCGCCGAGGTTGAGCAGCGGCCAGTCGCCCATCCCCGCGAGCACCTCGGCCAGCCGCTCGAAGCCCTCGAGCTCGAAGATCTGCGAGCCGATGTGGGCGTGCAGGCCGTGCAGCTCTATCTGCGCCTCGCGGCAGGCCTCCACCGCGCGGGGCACGTCGTCCAGGCCGAAACCGAACTTCGAGTCCTCCTGGCCGGTCTGGATGTACGAATGGGTCGCGGGGCGGATGCCGGGGGTCACCCGCAGCATCGCCGTCGCGCCGCGGCCGCGCAGGCGCTCGATCTCGTCGAAGGAGTCGACCACGATGTGGCCGACACCGGCGGCCAGCGCCCTGTCCAGCTCGGCCGGCGTCTTGTTGTTGCCGTGCATGTAGATCTTCGCCGGGTCGACTCCACCCGCCAGCGCGTGGTGCAGCTCGCCGCCGCTCGCCACGTCGGCCGAGAGCCCCTCCTCGGCGAACAGCCGGAACGCCGCCGTGGCCGGGAAGGCCTTCCCGGCGTAGATGACCTCGAAGCGCTCGCGCCGGGTCCGGAACGCCTCCAGGTAGGCGCGCGCCCGGGCGCGCATGTCGTCCTCGGCATACACGTAGGCGGGCGTGCCGAACTCGCGGGCGAGCTCGACGACGTCGCAGCCGCCGACCTCGAGCCGGCCCTGCTCGTTGAGGCGCGAGCCGAGGGGATACACGTGGGAGACCGCCACCGCCGCCATTGGGCGGCGATTATGAGGGGGCGATTTCCGCATTGCGAATTTCGCAACCGCGCCCTGCGATGATCGGTGCGGCCGAGGATGAAGCATCCCGTCCCTACGCCACCCGAGCTGGGCGAGCTCGACGGGCTCTCCTATGCGCTGTTCCTGCCGGACGGTTCGCCGCGCGCGGGGGTCGTGATACTGCACGGCGCGGGGTCGGCCAAGGAGTCCCATTTCGATTTCGCCCGCGGATGCCGCGCCGACGGGCTGGCGGCGCTCGCGTACGACGCCCGCGGCCACGGGCGCTCCGGGGGGTGCTTCGGGCCGGGAGCGATCGACGACGTGGCCGCGATGGTGGCGCTGCTGCGCGAGCACGTCGACGAGGTGGCGCTGCGCGGGTCGAGCATGGGCGGCTTCCAGGCGATCCACGCGGCGGCGCACGACCCGTCCCTGTGTGCGGTGGTGGCGATCTGCCCGGCGCCGGAGGACGTGCTCCTTCGGGGCCTGCGCTCCGGGGAGCTGCTCCGCTTTTCGTGCGACGTGCCGGCCATGGAGGAGTGGCTGGC
>DASZJZ010000029.1:0-23814 GCA_035947555.1 Thermoleophilaceae bacterium
GCGGCCGCTCTTCTCATTGCGCTGCTCGGCCTCGACGCCGACGCCGAGGCGCCCCGAGCCGAGAAGAAGCGCCAGCGCTTCGTCGACCTCCAGCTGCTCGGGGTCAACGACCTCCACGGCCACCTCGAGCCGCCCGAGCCCGGGATCGGGGGCGCGGCGTGGCTCGGCGCCTGGCTCGACCGCAGCGCCGCCTCCCATCCCGGCCGCACGATTCGCGTGCACGCCGGCGACATGGTGGGCGCCTCGCCGCTCGTGTCGAGCCACTTCCATGACGAGCCCACCATCGAGGCGACGAACCGGATGGAGTTCGACGTCGGCACGCTCGGCAACCACGAGTTCGACGAGGGCGGCGCCGAGGCACTGCGCCTGGTGGAGCGAGCCGACTATCCATACGTCGCCGCCAACACGGTCACGCGCGACGGCGGCGAGCTGATCCTCCCGCCCTACGAGATCGTCGAGCGGGACGGCGTGAGGGTCGGCTTCATCGGCGTGACCACGATCGACACGCCCTTCTTCCTGCTGTCCGAGTTCGCGCGCGAGTACCGCTGGCTCGACCTGTCCGACTCCGTGAACCGCTGGGTGCCCGAGCTCCGCCGCCAGGGCGTAGAGGCGATCGTGGTGCTCGCCCACGCGGGCGCCTTCCCCCATGGCCCCGGCGCCGCCGCCGGCGAGATCGTGGACGAGGCGCGCGAGATGGACGACGCCGTGGACGCCATCGTCGCCGGCCACACCCACTCCCGTCTGGACCTCATGGTGGACGGCAAGCTCGTGATCGAGGCGTTCTCCTACGGCGTGGCGTTCGACCGCGTCGTGCTCACCGCCGACCGCAAGACCGGCGACGTCGTCGCGGCCACCGGCCGGGTCCTCCCCGCCCTGCACGAAGGGATCGAGCCCGACCGCGAGATCGCGGAGCTCGTCGAGACCTACGCCGAGCGCGTCGCGCCGCTCGGCGACCGCGTGGTCGGCCACGCGCCGCACCACCTCGACACCCACGCCGTCGACCGGATCGCGGTGGACGCCCAGCGCGCGTTCGCCGGCGCCGACATCGCGTTCCTCAACACCGGCAACACCCGCTCCGACCTGGAGGACGGGCCGATCACGTACGCCGAGGCCTTCGAGGTGCACGCCTACGAGCATCCGGTGTGGCGCCTGCGGATGCGAGGCGCCGATCTGACGGCGGCGATCGCAGCCCAGCCACGCCTGCTCGTCTCGGGACCGTCCGACCTCCAGCCGGACGCCGTCTACACGGTCGCCGCGAACGGCATCGTCGCCGAGCGGCCCCCGTTCGACGCGGCGATCGAGCGCGAGCTGGTCGGCACCGATCTGGAGGCGCTGGTGGCCTGGCTCGGCCGCGAGCAGGTCGCGCGCTGAGCGGCGGGCGAGCCGCACGCCGCGCCGCGCCAGACGCCGCACCCTCAGTCGCGCTCGAGCCGCTCCGGGCTCGCCAGCAGGAACACGCCGCAGACGATGAACGCGAGCAGCAGCGCGACCCCCGCCGCGATCGTGACCGTGTGCTCGAACGGGAACAGCAGCCCCGCGCCGACCACGAAGCAGGCGATCGTCGCCACGGCGAGGCGGTTCACGGGCGGGGCTCCTCCTCGTAGGCGAGTTTCCCGCTGAGCGCCAGCCGGAACAGCCACACAAGCGCCGGTACCAGCAGCGCCATGCCGATCGTGGCCGCGACCACCAGCGCCAGCAGCGCCTCGTCCGAGGCCGCCGCCTCCTCCACCGTCAGCTCCGGCGGCAGCAGGTAGGGCTCCTGCGCGAGCGCCCAGCCGGCCACGATCGCGGCCACGGCGGCCGCCGCCGTGTAGCGGGCGAGCTCGAAGCGCCCGCGCCACTCGACCCACAGCGTGACCAGCCCGAACACGGCGGAGCCGAGCACACAGACGAGGCCCATCCCGGAAACGAGCCCGTCGTATAGGTCAGGCGCGTCGGAGTTCACCACCGCCAACCCGGCGAGTGCCACCGCGCCCGCCACCACGCCGGACCCCAGCGCACGCGCGCGGAACGCCCGCACCAACTCCTCACGACCGGCGCGCCGCGCGTCGGCCCCCAGGAACACCGCGGCCAGATGCGCGCCGGTGGCCACCGCGAGCACGCCGGTCAAGAGCGGCAGCGGCCCGGTCCAGCTGCCCCACTCGTCGCCGGCGGCGTTCCCGACCGGCACCTCGCCGGCGGCGATCGCACCCGCCGCCGCCCCGAGGAAGAACGGCGTGAGCACAGACGACATGGCGAACGTCGCGCCGAGCGCGCGCGCCTCGGCGATCGTGGCGGCCTCGCCCTTCAGGGCGAACGCCCCGCCGCGCAGCACGATCCCGAGCGCGGCCAGGAACAGCGGGATCGCCAGCGTCGACGTGATCGACCCGAACGCCTCCGGGAACGCCGTCCACAGCATCACCAGCACGAAGATCAGCCAGACGTGGTTGGCCTCCCACACCGGCGACATCCCCCGCTTGACCATCGCCCGGACCGCGGCGCCGCGCTCGGCGCCTCCGGCGGTCAGGTCCCAGAACCCGCCGCCGAAGTCGGCGCCGCCCAGGACCACGTAGGCGGTCAGCCCGACCAGCGTCAAGGCGAGGGCCAGCTCAGGGAGCATGGAAGGGCTGCCTCGCCAGGCGCCTCAGCATCACGGCGGCGACCGCAATCAGGCCCGCATACACGAGCGCGAGCGAGGCGAACCCGACGGGGATGCCGCCGGCGCCCGTGACCGCCTCCTCGGTGCGCATCACCTCGTACACGACCCACGGCTGCCGCCCCACCTCGGTTGTCACCCAGCCCGCTATCAGGGCGAGGGTCGCCAGCGGTCCCGCCGCCACCACCGCCCAGTGGAACCACGGCGAGCCCGGCAGCTCACCGCGCCGCCACCAGGCCCACACGAACCAGGCCCCGAGCGCGGCGAGCGCGGTGCCGATCGCCACCATCACGCGGAACGAGGCCTTGACGATCCCGGTCGGCGGCCGGTCGTCCTCGGGCACGCTGTCGAGGCCCTGCACCACCGCATTCGGGTCGTGGAAGGCCAGCAGGGAGAGCAGGTTGGGGATCTCGATCCCGCCTATCACGTCGAAGCCGGCGCCCTCCGTGGTTTCCTCGAGCCCCTCGAACGCGGCGAGCTTGACCGGCTGGCTCTCGGCCACCGTGCGCGCAGCCCAGTCGCCCACCAGCAGCTGCGCCGGCGACGCCAGCGCCGCGAAGCTCAGCGCCACCACCAGCCCGACTCGGTGGCGCCGCTCGCGCCGCCCGCGCAGCCACGCGAACGCGTACACGGCAGCCACGAGGAAGCCGGCCACGATGATCCCCGCCAGGTACATGTGCACGAGCTCGTGCCAGAGGTGGTCGTTGAACAGCGCCGCCAGCGGCTCCACGTCCACCACCTCGCCGTTGTCGACGCGGAACCCGGTCGGTGAGTTCATCCAGCCGTTCACCGAGATCACCATCAGCGAGCCGGTGATCCCCGCCAGCACGATCGGTATCCCCACCGCCATGTGCACGCGGTCGGGCAGGCGGTCCCAGCCGTACACGTAGATGGCAATGAAGATCGCCTCCATGAAGAACGAGAACCCCTCGATCCCGAAGGCCAGGCCGAACACCTCGCCGAAGGTGGCCATGAACTCCGGCCACAGCAGGCCCATCTCGAACGAGAGGATCGTCCCGGTCACGACCCCGCAGGCGAACAGGATCAGCATGGCCTTGGACCAGCGCTTGGCGAGCCCCTTGTAGAGCGGGTCGCCGGTCCGCATCCACAGCCCTTCGAGAAACAGGACCATCGCCGGGAAGGCGATTCCGAAGCACACCAGCGGGATGTGCACCATGAACGACATCGCCTGCATCTGGCGAGCCTGCAGCAGGTATTCCTGTTCGACCGGACCGCCGAGTGCTCCGTCGAGCATCATCGCGCAGGGTACGCTCGCCGCCGGTGGACCGGCTCATAGACGGCCGTCACCTCATCGGCGCGCTGGCGCCGCGGCGGCCACCTGCACGTTCCAGCGCGTGATCGCGCGGGTCTCGCGCTCGTAGCCGAGGAACGACAAGGTTCCGGTGTCGAGCTTGAAGAGAGCGCCCGCCTCGGGCGGGAGGCCGAGCCAGCGGGCGGTGAGCACGCGCAGGACGTGGCCGTGCGCGAACACCGCCACGTCGCCCTCGCCGCCCTCGAGCGGCGCGATCACCCGGTCCACCCGGCGCCCCACGTCGGCGGCCGTCTCGCCGCCCGGGCAGCCGTCGCGCCACAGGTTCCACCCCGGGCGCCGCTCGCGGATCTCCGCTGTCGTGATTCCCTCGTACACCCCGTAATCCCACTCGCACAGATCTGCCGTGACCTCGGCCTGGTCGCCCAGTCCCGCGAGCCGGCACGTCTCGAGGGCGCGGCTGAGCGGGCTCGACAGGACGCGCTCGAAGCGGCGGCCGGCGATCGCGGCGCGCAGCGCGGCGGCCTGGCGCCGCCCGTCCTCGATGAGCGGGATGTCCGTCCGGCCTGTGTGGCGCCTGTCGCGGCTCCACTCGGTCTCGCCGTGGCGGGCGAGGACGATCTCCATGCCCGCCACGCTACCCGGGCCCGCCGGCTCGGGCGGCGGGCCGGCGCCTCAGCGGCCGGCGATCTCCTCGGCGCGCGCCGCGATGGCCGCCACCACGTCGGCCGCCGGGGCCTCGAACGCCAGCCCCGCCCCCTGCCCCGACCACATCGGCTGGAAGTCTGCGGCGGCGGCCTCCGACTCGATCAGCGGCCTCGTGAGCGACAGCTGGGCCGGGTACGGCAGCACGCCACTGAGCTCCTGCGTCAGGCGGTTCCTCAGCGCGCGCGCCGGGCGACCGGAGACGGCGCGCGTCACGATCGTGCCGTCCGCGCGCGCGTCGCGGAGGGCCTCGCGGTAGGCGGCCGAGATGCCGCTCTCCGGGCAGGGCAGGAAGGCAGTGCCGATCTGCGCGGCGCCTGCCCCCAGGGCCAGCGCGGCCGCCAGGCCGCGGCCGTCGGCGATCCCGCCGGCCGCGATCACCGGCACGCCCACGGCGTCCACCACCTGCGGCACGAGGGCGAGCCCACCCACCGGCCCGTCGTCTCCATCGACGAGGAAGCTGCCGCGGTGGCCGCCGGCCTCGGCGCCCTGGGCGATCACGGCGTCTGCGCCGTGTTTCTCGAGATGGCGGGCCTCGGCCACCGTCGTGGCCGAGGCGAGCACCAGGATGCCCGCCTCCTTAACGGCGTCCACCGCGTCCCGCGGCGGCAGCCCGAAGTGGAACGAGGCCACCGGTGGCCGCAGCTCGAGCAGCGCCTCGAGGCGGGCCTCGTCGAAGTGCACCGCGGGCGTGCTCGGCTGCGGCGGCTCGCCGAGGCCCAGCTCGTCGTACAGCGGGGCGAAGTACTCACGCGCACGCGCCGCGATGTCGCCGCTCACCTCGGGTGGCTCGTGGCAGAAGAAGTTGAGCTGGAAGGGCCGCTGCGTGCGCTCGCGCAGCTCGGCGGTCTGGCGGCGAAGCTCGTCCACGGGCAGCATCGCCGAGCCGAGAGCGCCGAGCCCTCCTGCCTCGCTCACCGCGGCCGCGAGCGCCGGCGTGGCGGCGCTCGCCATCGGCGCCTGGAGGATCGGGTGGTGAATCCCGAGCAGCTCCGTGACGCGCGTGCGCAGCATCGCGCCACGACCCTACCGCTGCGCATGCATCGCCATCCACCGGGTAGCCGAGAAACATGCCCGAGACGATCGACGAACAGCTGAACAAGCACCTGACGGACGTCCACTCGATCGAGGAGCAGGCGCTGCAGCAGATGCGCGTCGCTCCCCGGCTCGCCCGCGACCCCGAGCTCGCGCAGCCGTTCCGCGAGCACATCGGGGAGACCGAGGAGCACGAGCGGCGCGTGCGCGCGCGCCTCGAGGCCCGCGGCGCCGACCCCTCGAAGGTCAAGGACCTCGTCGCCCGCGCCGGCGCCGTGGGCATGGTGCTCTTCGCGCGCTCCCAGCCCGACACGCCCGGCAAGCTCACCTCCCACGCCTACTCCTACGAGCACATGGAGCTGGCCGCCTACGACCTGCTGGCGCTGGTGGCCCAGCGGGCGGGCGACCAGGAGACGGTCGAGATGGCCCGCTCGATCCGCGAGGAGGAGGCCGCGATGGGCGACCGCCTTGCCGCTCGCTTCGACCGCGCGGTGGATGCATCGCTGCGCGACGTCGACCCGAGCGACTTGGGCGAGCAGCTCAACAAGTACCTCGCCGACGCCCATGCGATCGAATCGCAGGCGCTGCAGCTGCTGTCGCTCGGACCGAAGATCGCAGGCGAGTCGGGACTCGCCTCGGTGCTGTCGCGCCACCTCGACGAGACGCGCGCCCAGCAGGAGGCCGTGCGCGAGCGGCTGCGCCTGCGCGGAGGACGGCCGTCGCGCTTCAAGGACGTGGCCCTGCGCGGCGGCGGGGTCAACGTGGGCGGGTTCTTCGGCGCACAGCCGGACACGCCGGCCAAGCTGGCGGGCTTCGCGTTCGCGTTCGAGCATCTGGAGATCGGGGCCTACGAGCAGCTGAAGCGCGTGGCGCAGCGGGCGGGCGACGAGGAGACCGTCGCGCTGGCGGACCGGATCCTGCCCGAGGAGCGGGCGGCCGCCACGGCGGTGCGGGAGCAGTTCGAGCCGGCGGTGGAGGCGTCGCTCGAGGCGCAGGGCGTGACCGCCTGAGCGCAGGCGACGGGCGCAAGAGAGCGCAGACGCCCGCCGGAACCCGGCTCCCCGGGCTCAGCCGCTCAGCGGCCTGTCCCCGATCCAGTAGCGCGGGCCCGGGCCCAGCCCGGCCGCGCGGTCGCCCGGATTGGCGAGCTGGCAACGGCCCAGCGAGAGGCAGCCGCAGCCGATGCACTCGGTCAGGCCCATCTTGAGCCGCTCGAGCTCGGCGATGCGGTTGTCGATCCTGTCGGTCCAGCTGCTCGACAGGCGCGACCAGTCGCGCCGGTTCGGGGCCCGGTTCGCGGGCAGCTTCGCGAGCTCGGCGCCGATCTCCTCGAGCGTCAGGCCGACCCGCTGGGCGAAGACGATGAAGGCGATTCGCCGCAGCACGGGCCGGGAGTAGCGGCGATGACCCGAGCCCGCCCGCTCGGACTGGATAAGACCGCGTTCCTCGTAGAAGCGCAGCGCCGATGAGGCCACGCCGCTGCGGCGGGACACCTCGCCGATGGTGAGCAGCTCCGGCATATTGACTTCAAGCTTACTTGAACTTGTAGCCTCGACGCATGACCGCCACCGCACCCACCCAGATCGAGATCCCGGGCCTGCGCGCCTCGGCGCCGCAGCCGCTCCCGTTCGCTCCCTCGCTCCACATCCGCGCGTTCGTACTGGAGCGCTCCCGGGGAGACGTGCTCATCTACAGCACGGCGACGCTCCAGGACATGGAGGGCGTCTCGCGCTGGTACCTGAACCACGGGCACGAGGCGATGTTCCTCTCGGACTCCGTCACCGCACCGCTTTTCGTCCACGAGGCGGATCGGCCGTCGGTGGAGCGCAAGGCGCACGTGCGCGCGACCTTCTCGAGGCGCCACCTGCTCGACGACGACTTCGAGGTGATCCCCACGCCGGGCCACACGCCGGGCGCAACCGCCTACCTGTGGGACAGCGGCGAGCACCGCTTCCTGTTCACCGGCGACACGGTCTTCCTGCGTGACGGGAAGTGGGTCGGGGCGGTGCTCGACTCGAGCGACCGCGCCGCGTACCTGGAGAGCCTCGAGTTGCTGCGCGAGCTCGACTTCGACGTGCTCATGCCGTGGGCGGCCAGCGCCGGCCAGCCCTTCCACGCGGTCACGAGCCGGGCGCAGGCGCGCCGCCGGCTCGACGCGTTAGCAGCGCGGGTGCGTGCCGGCGGCGACGGCTGACACGGCGGGCGCGTCCGCCCGCCCCCGCCTCGCCGCGTGCCGCTCCACACGGCCGGGCGCGTCCGCCCGCCAGAATCGTGAGGTGGCCCGTACAGGCACCGCCTCGTGAGCCCCCGGTGGGCGACCACCGGCGTGTTCTTCGTGAACGGCGCCGCCATCGGCACCTGGGTCGCGCAGATCCCCTGGATCCAGGAGCGCTTCGATCTGTCCGAGGGCGCGATGGGGCTCGTCATCGCCGGCATGTCGCTCGCTGTGGTGCTCGTCTTCCCCATTGCCGGTCAGGCGATCGTGAAGCACGGCTCGGAGCGGATGATCTGGCTGGGCGGCATCGGCACCGCGCTCGCGGTCAACCTCCCCGTGCTCGCGCCGCACCCGGTGCTGGTGGCGGCCGGCCTGTTCGTGCTGGGCGGCGCCAGCGCCACGATGGACGTCTCGATGAACAGCCACGGCGTGGGCGTCGAGCGCTGCCTCGAGCGGCCGATCATGTCGTCGCTGCACGCGGGCTGGGCGTTCGGCGGGATGGCGGGCTCGTCGTTTGCGGCGCTCATGTCCGCGCTGGGCGTGGACCCGCGCGCGGCGGTGGCGCTCGCCTCCGCTCTGATGCTGGCCGCGTTCCTGGCGAGCGCCCGCCGCATCGGGCCTGGCTCGGTGGCCGAGGGCGCGGAGGCACCGCGCTTCCGGCTCCCCTCGCGCGGGGTCGCGCTGCTGGCCGTGCTGTGCCTGCTGGTGATGCTCACGGAGGGCGCGATGGCCGACTGGGGCGGGCTCTACCTGAGCCAGGACCTGGATACCGAGACCGCCCTGGCAGCGCTTGCGTTCGCCTTCTTCACGGCGGGCATGACCGTGGGGCGGCTGGTCGGCGACTGGGTGAACGAGCGGGTCGGTCCCGTCGCGCTGCTGCGCCTGGGCGCGCTGCTGACCGGGATCCCGCTCGCGGCGATGCTCCTGATCGCGCAGCCGGGCGCCGCCCTCATCGGGCTGTTCGCGATCGGGCTGGGCGTGTCGAACGGCGTGCCGCTGATGTTCAGCGCCGCCGGGCGGCAGCGCGACACGCCGCCCGGGCCGGCCATCGCGGCGGTGTCCTCGATGGGATCGCTCGGCTTCCTGGCGGGACCGCCGCTGATCGGGTTCCTCGCGGGCGCGACGTCGCTGCCATGGGCTCTGGCCACGCTCATCCTCGGCGCGGCCGCCCTGTTCGCGCTGGCCCGGCGCGCCGCGGGCGAACCGAAGCCGGTGGCCCCGGCTACGGCCGCAACCTGACTGCAACCCCGCTGCAACGCGGTCCGGCCACAGTGGCGCTCGACGTGTTCGCCAACCACGTCACCAGGGGCCGAGTAGGCCCCCCTCCTCTCCCCAACGCCCGCGCCGGTCCGCCCCCACGGGCCGGTGCGGGCGGCGCCTTCAAATGCGTGCGTCGTGGACCAGGATGCGCGGCGAGTCCGCCACCAGGCCGCGCCGGCGCAGCCCGCTCAGCACCGGCTCCTGGTGACGCAGGGTGACCAGCGAGGCGTACTCAGGGCGCAGGGTCACGGTCACCTCGTAGCCGGCGGTGGGCACCTCCTGGCCGTCGATCTCGAAGCGGCTGCCACCGTAGCCGGGCTCGACCGAAAGGCTCAGCCTGCTGTCGGCGCTCACGACCAGCGGCGGAGTGACTCCGCCGTGCTGTGCCAGCGGCGTGACCACGATCCCCTGCACGCCGGGCGCCAGGATGGGACCCCCTGCGGCCATCGTGTACGCGCTCGACCCGAGCGAAGTGGCCACGACGAGCCCGTCGCCGGCCGCCCGGGCATACAGCTCGTCGTCGACCCGGATGGCGGTGATCACCTGGCCGGTCCCGTTCCGGATGGCGGCGAAGTCGTTGATGGCGAACCGCGGCTGGGCCTCGCCGGCGACGATCTCGAGCGCCGGCAGCGGTCGGGGCGTCCATTCCCCCGCGCGCAGCGCGTCGAGGGCGGCGCTGAGCCTGTCCGCCGGCACCGAGGTGAGCACCCCGATGCTTCCGCAGGCCACCCCGAGCACAGGGCGCGAGGCCGGCGCGGCCATGTGCAGGGCGGCGAGCGCGGTCCCGTCGCCGCCGAGCGCGAGCACGAGGTCACAGGACGCGACGTCGATCGGGTCCGCGACCCGGCGCGCCTGACCCGAGATCGGCACCTGTCCGAGCACGACGCCGTGCGCCTCTGCCCATGCCCGGGTCGCCGAAAGGGCGCCCTCGATGCCGCGCCGGGGATGTACGACGAGCCCGATCCGCGAAGGCACTGACGGATTTGCCTGCTGCATGGACCCGGGGTTCTACGGCACCGGGCGCGGGGCCGCCTCGTGGGACCCGCTCGGGCGATCCCGCTAGTGGTCTCCGACAGAGGCGACCACTAGCCGCGGGCCCAGGCGGTGTGAGCGCAGTAGGCGGTGAGCACGCGCGCCGTGGGGAGCGCCGAGCAGAAGCTGCCGCTCTTGTGGTCCCCGTAGATCTCGAGCAGGTAGCGGCCCTCCGGCGTGGCGGTGGCCGCGGCCAGCATCCGCTGGTAGCCGAGGTCGCGCAGCACGGCGATCTCGGCGGGGTCGTGGCCGGGCTCGTCCACCTCCACCGTGAAGGCTCCGCCCTCGCGGACGGCACGGGCCGTCTCGGGGTAGTCGGCGAGCATGTAGCGCTCGTCGTCGACCGGGGCCACCAGCCGCAGGCCGGAGCTGCGGTCGAGCTCGCTCTCGAACCCGCGGACCGTGCGCACCCCGGCCAGGTCCGTATCGGCCAGCGACAGCGACCAGGCGGCGGCGTCGAGGATGCGGCATAGCTCGTGGGCCACTACCTCGAGGGCGGCAAGCGCGGTGGTCGGTCGCTCGGCGTCGAGCCTGCCCAGGACGGCGGCGACCAGCTCTTGGTCGGCATGCTGCTCGCCGGCCCGGAGCGTCCGCCGCTCCCCGCCACCTTTTCCGTGCTGGGCCGCCGGGTCCGGGTCGGAGACCAGCTTGAAGCGTCCACCCCCGAGCCGTTTCGCGGCGTACTGCGCCGCGTCGGCCTCGCGCAGCAGCGTGGAGCGGTCCACGCGGCGTCCGGTCCGGGCGGTCGCCCCCCACGACAGGGTGATCGGGTTGCCGAGCTCCCTCGTGACCGCCCGCAGGGCCGCCTTGGCGAACTCGGCGGCGGCGGCCGGCGGCTGGCCGGGCAGCAGCACGCAGAACTCGTCGCCGCCGAGCCGCGCCACCAGTGCCCGGCTGTAGGCGGACGCCTCCACCCCGAGCAACGCGCCCACGCTGCGCAGGAGCTCGTCCCCGGCCGCGTGACCGGCGGTGTCGTTCACCCGCTTGAGCCCGTCGACGTCGCAGATGATCACGACCACCTCGCCGTCCGCCCCGTCGGTCTCGACCAGCTCGTCGAGACGCTCCTCGAGCCGGCGTCGATTGGCCAGTCCGGTGAGCGGGTCCTCGAAGGCCCAGCGCGAGACCCGCTCGAACAGCTCCGTGCGGCCGATCGCCGAGGCAACCTGGGCCGCGATGGCCTGCAGCAGGCGCACGTCGCGCTGGTCGAAGCGACGTCCCGCCCCTCCGTGGGCCCGCAGCTCGCCCCACATGGCTGACTCGTAGAGGATCGGCACGCCGAGCTCCGACGCGTGGTCCGCGCTCGAGCGGTGGGGGCGGCCGCGCAGCAGCAGGTCGCCGGCGCCGTTGTAGCCGGACAGCGGGTGGACCTCGTCGCTCGGGAAGCGCTCCGCGGCTTCTTCAAGCTCGCCGGCGTTGATGAGGGTGCGCAGGACACCTCGCTCGCCCTCCCAGCGGCTGATGGAGAACGATGCCGCGCGCAGCGCTACCAGCGCCTCCTCGGCGACCAGCTCGATCACGTCGTCGAAGCGGTGGGCGCCCGCCGTGGCGCCGGCGATGCGCAGGACCGAGCGCAGCCCCTCGGACGCGCCATCGCGAAGATCGGCCTCGAGCAAGTCGAGCAGAGCGGTCTCCGCTCGGTGCATGGCGCGCGCGGCCGCCTCGGACTCGCGATCCACCCGAGGCGCGCCCGCACCGTCCGGAGCCGGAACCGGCGCAAGCACTCCCTTATCCCCCACACCTCAAAGATCGGCGCTGGGCCCGATTCCTTGACGAATCGCGCGATGCTCGTTCAGGGGCTCTGTTCCCAGCGGAAGAAGGTCAGCAGGTTGCCGTCGAGATCCAGGGTGGCGAACTCGCGGGTCCCGAAGTTGCGGCACCCGGAACCCGAACCGATCTCGATAGTGGGCTACTGCAGCTCCCACGTCCCGGACGGGAAGCGCAGGGATCGTCCTGGTCATGCCGGCCGCGGCCCGTCCGTTCCCAGCCACGACCGCCAGTCTCGCTCAGACTGAGGCCCGCTCGCAACGGTCCATGCCCCGGGGACCTTCTCCCCGAGGTCTATGCCCTCATCGCCAAGCTCTCGCGCGGCGAGGGGTCGGTGGCGTCGGAGGAGGATGCTCTCCTACTCTGCCAGTAGCTCTCGATCGAACGCATCAGTGCCGGGTAGACGATCAGGTAGCGGAATGGCTTGATCGCGGCCATGTACGCCCATCCGAACGGGCCGTTGGGCTTGACCAGGACGGCCATCTGTCCGCGGTAGCCACCCGTGCCGTCCGGGACCCAGCCGAGGTGCATGACCGAGTGCACCGTCCGGTTGGCCATCTCCGTGGCCCACTCGTCTTCGGTCAGGTAGAGCGAGGTCATCGGGACCCCCGGACCGGGGTCCGGTCCGCGTGGAGCGTCGCGCAGATCGGCGGGCAACCGGTCGCGCAGCGTGGCCACCCGGCGGCCCACGCCGGAATCGCGATCATCCCACCCGAAAAGCTCCCCGAGCTTCCAGCGCAGCTCGAAGAGCGCGCGCGAGACGCGGGAGACGATTCCGTGCGACCCGTCGCCCACGTACTTACCTTGCGCGTTCAACTCGACTGGGCGATCCGTGACGAACCCCATCAGCCGCGGGAAGTCGTCCGCGCCGCCGGGCGTCGGGAGCGCCCAGACGTCCTCCACCTGGAAGTCGGGCGCGATCTCGTGGATGCGCCAGGGTCGGGAGGTGTGGGCGGTTTTTGGGAGTCTCATGATGCTCCGGAAGCTAGGGGCGCTTGGGCGTGAGGGTGTCGGCCTGCGGTCTCGATTGTGTGTAGTCCCGAGGGACTACACGGCGCGCCGCTCATCGGCGGGGCGCCACGAGCCCGCTGTCGTACGCGAAGATCACCAGCTGCACGCGGTCGCGCAGGTCGAGCTTGGCGCGCAGCCGGCCCAGGTAGGTCTTGACCGTGGGCTCGGCGATGTGCAGGGTGGCGGCGATCTCGGCGTTTGAGCGTCCGCGGGCGACCTCGAGCAGGATGGCGCGCTCGCGGTCGCTCAGGCTGGCGAGCCGCGAGTCGTCGACCGGCGCGTCGGGCAGCGTGCTCGCGACGTGCTCGAGCAGCCGGCGCGTCGCGGTCGGCGCGACGATCGCGTCGCCGGATGCGACGGCCCGGATCGCCGCCAGCAGCTCCTCCGGCTCGGCGTTCTTCAGCAGGAAGCCGCTGGCGCCGGCGCGCAGCGCGGGGAACACGTACTCGTCGAGGTCGAACGTGGTCAGGACGAGCACCCGCGGCGCGGCGGCGCCGTCGCGCTCGATCAGGAGCCTGGTCGCCTCAACCCCGTCGAGCCGGGGCATGCGGACGTCCATCAGAACGACGTCGGCGGTGGTGACCGCGAGCCGCTCGAGCGCCTCGCGGCCGTCCTCGGCCTCGCCGACCACGGCCATGTCGGGCTGGGAGTCGAGCACCATCCGCAGACCGGCGCGGACGAGCGCCTGGTCGTCGACCAGGAACACGCGGGTCACGCTCGCAGGCATCTCACCGCGCCCGGGCGCCGGCAGCCGACCAGGAAGACACGCGTCATGCCCCCAGGCCTTTCACCGCGCCCGGGCGCCGGCAGCCGACCGGGAAGCCACTCGTCACGCCCGCAGCTCCGCGACCTCGCCCGCGGGCGCCGGCAGCCGCGCGCGGACCTCGTACCCGCCGCCCGCTCGCGGTCCCGCGTGCAGCGTGCCGCTATGCAGCGCGACGCGCTCCCGCATCCCGGCGAGCCCGTGGCCCTGGCCGTCGCCGGCGGCGATCGGGCGCCCGTCGTCGCGGACGCTGAGCTCGATCTCCACATCGAGGTAGCGCAGCACCACCTCGACACGCTGCGGCGAGTCCGCGTGCTTGAGCACGTTGGTGAGCGCCTCCTGGGCTACGCGATGAATGCACAACCGCAGCTCGGCCGGCAGCTCGCGCGCCCGGCCCTCGACCTCGAGCTCGACCGGCAGGCCCGCGCGGGCCAGGCGGCGCACCAGGCCCGGCAGGTCGCCGCCCTCCTCGCCGGCCCGCAGTACGCCCAGCAGACGGCGCATCTGGGCGAGCGCGTCCCGGCCGCTCTCGGCGATCTGCGCCAGCGCTCGGATCGCCGCCTCGGGATCCTCACGCGCGGCGTAGCGCCCCCCGTCGGCCTGGGCGACCATCACCGCCAGCGAGTGCGCCACCACGTCATGCAGCTCGCGCGCGATCCGGGCCCGCTCCTGCGCCGCCCCGAGCTCCGCCTGCTGGTCGCGCTCGACCTCCAGCGCCGCCAGCCGCGCGCGGCTGGCGACCCGCCGCTCGGCGAGCAGCGCGGCCACCAGCACATAGGTGGTGACGACGGCGGTCCCAAGCACGAAGCCATCGAGCACGCCGGGAAACGACGCTCGCAGTGACATAGCGACGGCGCCCACGAGCGTGGTCCCGAGCCCGATCGGCTTGAGCCGGCTCGGCCCGTGCACGATCAGGTAGTAGAGGGCCACCAGCGGCGCCAGGTCGGCCACCAGCACGTGCTCGGTGACCGCGAGCTGGACCAGGCAGGTCGCCATCACGGCCGCGAAAACCGCGACCGGCGCCCGCGGCCCGAACGCCAGCGGCGCGACCAGCGCCAGCGACACCACAACCTCCTCAGTGGTCGGCGCGACCGACGTGTCGTAGGAGAGAAGCCGGCCCGAGATCAGCTCGCCCGCCACGAGCAGCCCCGTGACCGCGGCGACCAGGCGATCGCCTGCAAACGGGTGACGATCGAACCAGCGGTGGAGGCGAGCGAGCAGAAGGCCAAGCATACGAAGGCGCGTTCAGCAGACCGCCGGCCGCGTGCCGCACGTGGCCTCGCCGCCCCCACCGACCCCGAGCTTCTCGCCGGCTCAATGGCACCGCGACCAACCAGACCGCCGCCTCATCAGGCGGCGGTTCGGATAAGGCCCTGCCAATCGGGGCGACTGGATTTGAACCAGCGACCTTTCGGCCCCCAGCCGAATGCGCTACCAGACTGCGCCACGCCCCGAGGGTGGGTCGATCTTAGCTTGAGTTCGGCGTGCCCGCCTGCCGCGCAGCGGCTGGCCGGTGAATGCCGGGCCTACGTCGCCCCCGGGACCGGCCTCAATGCCTCCACCGACCAGCGCTGCGCATACGGCCCACGGCTTCGCCGCGGACCTGGTTCGCCACCCTGCTCGGTGGCGTTGGCTCTCCCGACGCCGGAAATCCGCGTGGCCGGCTCAGGCACAGCGTCCATGTGCGAGTCACCGAAGTCTCCGGGGATCGGGAGCGAGGCGCTGTGATGCCAAACGCACATGAGGCGAGCGTAAGCTGGGGATGAGACTTCTCTCACTCCCGCTCAGCACCGGGCGAGAAACTTGTGCACCAGGGGACCAACGGCCGCGCGGAAACCAATCGCGAAGAGCGGGCGACGGGGATCGAACCCGTACTAAGAGCTTGGAAGGCTCTTGTGCAGCCATTACACCACGCCCGCGGATCCCTTCAGGGTCTCACGATCCTAGCCACAGCTTCGGGTTCTCGACCATCATCTGTTCGAGCTGGTCGTCGGTCATTCCCCGTTCCTTCAGCTCCGGGATCACCTCTTCGAAGAGGAAGGTCATCGACCACTTCGGCACCTCGTTGGCCTTGAGGTAGTCCTGGACCTCGAGCGGGAACCAGTCGATCGTCGAGCAATAGTCCTGGGAGAGGAACATGCGGTCGGCGTAGCCCCTCTCCAGCAGGGCCAGGACGGTCTTCTGGCGCTGCTGCGTGGGAAGGAAGATGTCGAGGCCGTAGCGGTCCATGCCGATCCAGCAGCCGGTGTCGAGGAGGCGCTCGATGTAGTCGAGGTCATCGGTGTCGCCGGTGTGGGCCACCTGCACCTTGGCCGGGTTCACCCCCTCCTCCTCGAAGATGCGCATCTGATCGATCCCGGTGCCGCTGGCCGGGCGCGAGTGGGCCATGATCGGGCGGCCGGATTGGAGCGAGGCGCGGGCGGCGGCGCGGTGGATCTTCTCGACGTTCGGCGTCACGCTCGGCTCGTCGGCGGCGCACTTGATGAAGGCCGGCTTGATGCCGGTGCCCTGGATGCCCTGCTCGATCTCGTGGAGGAAGATCGCGGCCACGGCGTCCTCGTCGCGGTTGAGGAGGAACTGCGGGAGGTGGTCGTACGTGTAGACGCCGGTGGCCAGCACGACCTGCAGCCCGCTCTCATCGGCGACGCGCTTGCTGAAGGCGGCGTCGCGGTAGAGGAACATGGCGCTCGGCTCGACGACGGTTTTCACGCCGTGGCCCTTGACGGCGTTGGCGTCGTGCATGGCGGCGTCCCACTCGCCCCGCTCGTCGTAGAGGTGCGGGAATTGGACCCGACCGGCCTCGTCGATGGTGCGGAAGTGCTCGTGGATGAGCGTGAGGCCGAGGTCGTCGACGTCGACGGGCCCGTTCACGGTCTCGACTGTGGGCATGCAGATCTCCTCCCCGATGGGCGAACCGGGCGAGAAAGCTACCTGCGCCGGCGCGCGCCTAGGCGTACCGCGCCCGCTCGCCGCGACTGCCGCGGGCGTCGAGCATGGCGCCGAGGAGGATGCCGCCGACGGTGACGGCGAGGGCGATGATCAGGCGCAGGACCCAGGCACCGTCTATGCCCTGAGAGATGGCGGCGCCGAGCGCGAGGGCAACGGGAAACGCAATGGGAAGCCACTTCCACTTGCCGGACGCCGCGTAGCCGAAGCCGAGGCCGGCAAGGAAGAAGACGAGGTACGCGACGATGCCCACGGGCGGATCATTCCCCGGGGGCAAGGGCGCCAATCACAGCACGCTTCTGAAGGCGGGGCAGCCAGGACTCGAACCTGGGACCTCCGGTTTTGGAGACCGGCGCTGCTATCCAACTGAGCTACTGCCCCCTGTGAGGATGGTAGCCGTGAGTTCGGACGGAAAGCGGTTGGGCGTATCCCGAGCATGTGCCGCCGCTATCGCTGCGAACAGTTCGTCGGGCCCAAGCACTGACCGTCCTCAGCCGGACCCGCTGAGCTCCACCAGGACGGGCGCATCGAGTGCTCGGCGTGCCCGCGCCTCGACCCTTCGCCGCCGCCGACTCATCGCCAGCGTGTTGCGCGCGATCCCGAACAACCAGGCCGCCGCCGGCCCCTTCCGCGGCCGGAGGCGATGGGCGCCCGCAAGCGCGGCCGCGAAGGTCTCGGCGGTCAGATCGGCCGCCACCTCGGGGTCGCCGACCCGCGCCGCCGATCTGTGACGGCGTGCGTATTGCCGTGCGCGTCGAACTCCGGTGCGATGCCGGCCCGAAAGCCCCGCCCGACCGTCGACGAACGTAATCGATCGCGAGTAGCGGTGCTGCTGCGGGCTCAGCCTGTGACTCAGCACGAAGCGTTGCTCGCTGGGGAACGTGAGGCGGTCCTCGAACTAGCGATGGGCCGTCCCGGCGCAGACCCGACGACCCGGCTCATATCGTGCGAAGACGGCGCACGTATGCGTGCGGCGCTCGGCGCGGTCCGGCCGCCGTACTCGTTGTAGCCAGCCCCCCTCATGGCCAGCGATCGCAGGCGCCACCCACGTACGGAGTGCGGGCGGAGGGACTCGAACCCCCACGGCCTTTCGGCCACCAGGACCTAAACCTGGACTGTCTTCCAATTCCAGCACGCCCGCGTGAAGACCGGCGCAAGCCGGTCTTACACAGGGTATTGTCACCGCGATGGCCGACAGGGTCCTGATCCATCCGAACCGGGACAAGGCGGAGTCCAAGGCCACCCGGATCGGCGTGATCCTTCTTCTTCTCGCCAGCGCGGGGCTCATCCTCATCGTCACGCTCGGCGGCTGGTCGCAGCTCCAGGGTGCCGAGCCGGTGTCGTTCGCCTACGTGATCACGTACGTCGCCATGGCGTTCTTCGTTGCGCGCTGGAATCGCGGCGTCCTCCCCGTGGCAGCAGGGCTCGCGATCCTGTTCGCCGTCGTAGCCGCCGTCGCGGGCCCGGCCTGGTTCGAGCGCGACAAGGCCGGCTTCGACGACCCCACGCTCGAGCCGTCCATCCTCGGGCTCTTGACGATCATCCTCGTTCCGGTCCAGCTCCTGCTGATCGCCTTCGCCATGCGCGGCTTTCAGCAGCAGTGGAACGTCGAAGTCGAGGTGAGCCGCGATGAAGCCGAGCGCTATCGCCGCGGCGACCGCGAGGCTGGGCAGGTCCAGCCGGCCTGACCGGTCGCCCCACGCGGCCCTACGATTGGAAGCGCCA
This sequence comes from Thermoleophilaceae bacterium, assembly GCA_035947555.1. Classification (GTDB taxonomy): domain Bacteria; phylum Actinomycetota; class Thermoleophilia; order Solirubrobacterales; family Thermoleophilaceae; genus JACVRW01. The sequence continues at coordinate 18,362 of DASZJZ010000029.1, forward strand.
GCCCGGGTGGAGGAACGGCAGACTCTGGGTCCTCAAAAGGCCCTGCCCGCAAGGGCGTGTGGGTTCGAATCCCACCCCGGGCACCTCTAGGTCTCGATGGACCTCCGAGCTGAGATCGATGCCCTCGTCGCGGTCGGCCCGCGCGCTCCCGGGAGCGATGCCGAGCGGCGCGCCGCCGCCCACCTGAAGCGGCGGCTCGAGGGATTCGGACGCCAAGCCGAGCTCGAGAGCTTCGAGGTGTGGCCCGGCTGGCCGCTCGGTTACGCCATCCTCGCTGCTCTTGGCGTCCTCGGCAGCGTGCTGTCCGTCTCCCTGCCGGCCCTCGGCGCCGCCCTCGCGCTCCTCGCCACCCTCATGACCTTCCTCGACGGCGGCGTCCTCCTCCCCACGGTCCGCCGCCTGCTCGGCCGGCGCGCCTCCCAGAACGTCGTGTCGTGGGGCGGCCGCGACAAGCCCGGCCTCCTCGTCCTCGTCGCCCACTACGACGCCGGTCGCGGGGGCATCGCCCTCGGCCAGAAGGCCCAGGCCAGGCGGGCCGCCTTCGGCAACCTCATCCGCCGCCCGATCGGCCCGCTCGAGCCCTTCTTCTGGGCCCAGCTCGCCGTGCTCGTCTGCTGCGTCCTCCGGCTCGTGGGCCTGGGCGGCTTCCTCTTCACCCTCATTCAGTTCATCCCGACCGTGCTCCTGATCGTGGCCGTGGCCCTGCTGCTCGACATCGCCCTCGCCCCCACCCGCGCCGGCGAGAACGACAACGCCACGGGCGCCGCGCTCGCCCTCCGCCTCGCCGAGCGCTTCGGCGGCGGCAGGCTCGACCACTTCGACGTCCACGTGCTCCTTACCGGCGGCCAGAAGGCGCTGGCCGCCGGCTCCCGCGCCTTCCTGAAGCGCCACAAGGGCGACCTTCCCGGCGAGCGCACCGTGGTCCTGAACATCGATGCCGTCGGCTCAGGGACGGTTCGCTACACGAGTCGCGAGGGCCCCCTGCTCGCGGTCAAGTCACACCCGCAGCTCGTCGCCCTCTGCCAGGCGATCGCCGAGGACGACGAGGACGAGAGCGCGTTCGGCGCCCGCGCCATCGTGAACCGCTCGCCAAGCGACGGCTACGCCGTCCGCTCCGCCGGCCTCCCGGCGATCACCATCGGCTGTCGGGGCCGGCTCGACTACGTGCCCGACCGCGTGGACCCGGAGGCCATCGAGCGCGCCGAGGGGTTCTGCGCCGAGCTGATCCGGCGCCTCGACGCCGAGGTCGGCCCCGAGCTCGGCGCCTCCGCCGAGGAGACCGTGCTCAGCGAGGCTGAGGACTGAGCTCCCCAGCCCGCTCGACGAACCAGTCGAGCGCCGCCGGGTTCGCCAGCGAGTCCCGGCTCGCGGCCCGCGTCGGGTCGCTGCCCATCAGGATCTTCTTCACCGGCACCTCCAGCTTCTTGTTCGAGAGCGTGCGCGGCACCTGGTCGATCGCGTGGATCGCGTCCGGTACGTGCCGCGGCGAGCAGTGCTCGCGCAGCCGCCTCCGCAGCGTGTCGACCAGGGCCGGGTCGAGCGACACCCCTTCCCGCAGCACTACGAACAGCAGCATGCGCTCGTCCACGTCCACCACAAGCGAGTCGAGCACCTCGTCGACCCCCTCGACCGCGGAGTAGATCTCGCTCGTCCCCATCCGCACCCCGCCGCGGTTGATCGTCGAGTCCGAGCGCCCGTAGATCACCGCCGTGCCGCGTGAGGTGATCTTGATCCAGTCGCCGTGGCGCCACACGCCTGGGTACATGTCGAAGTAGCTCGACCGGTAGCGCGAACCGTCCCCGTCGCCCCACAGGAACAGCGGCATCGACGGCATCGGGCGTGTGATGACGAGCTCCCCCACCTCGTCCACGAGCGCGCGGCCCTCCTCGTCCCACGCCTCCACCGCCGCGCCCAGGCAGCGCGCCTGCAGCTCCCCGGCGTACACCGGCAGGACCGGCGCGGCGCCCACGAAGGCGGTGCACAGGTCCGTGCCGCCGCTGGTGGAGAAGAGCCACACGTCGCCGAGCTTGTCGTAGATCCACTCGAAGCCCTCGACCGGGAGTGGCGAGCCGGTTGACCCCACGCTGCGCAGCGCCGGCATCTCCGGCGGCGACGCCCCCGCCTTCATGCTCGCCCCGATGAAACCTGCGCTCGTGCCGAAGCACGTCACGCCCGCCTCGGCCGCGAACTCCCACAGTCCGTGCGGATCGGGCTGGCCGTCGTATAAGACGATCGCCGCGCCCGCGAGCATCCCGCCAACCAGGAAGTTCCACATCATCCAGCCGGTGGTCGTGAACCAGAAGAAGCGGTCGCCCGGCCCCAGGTCGCTGTGCAGGTTCGCCTTCTTCAGGTGCTCGACCAGGATGCCGCCCTGGCCCTGCACGATCGCCTTCGGCAAGCCCGTGGTGCCGGACGAGTAGAGCACCCACAGCGGGTGGTCGAACGGCACGCGCTCGAACGACAGCTCGGCCGGCTCGGAGAGCAGGCCCTCCCAGTCGGACGGCACCAGCACGGTGTGCTGCAACGACGGGATCGCCGCCTCGATCTCCCGCACCCGGGGCCGGCGGTCGAAGTCGCGGCCCCCGTAGCGGTAGCCCTCGGTGGCGACCAGCACCTTCGGCTCGATCTGCTTGAAGCGGTCGACGACCGTGGGCGTGCCGAACTCCGGCGCGCAGCTCGACCAGATCGCGCCGATGCTCGCGCAGGCGAGGAACGCCACTACCGTCTCGGGCACGTTCGGCATGTAGGCGACCACGCGGTCGCCGCGCTCGACGCCCAGCCTCCGCAGCCCGGCGGCGCAGCGGGCCACCTGGTCGCGCAGCTCGTCCCAGCTCATCGAGGCGAGCGGCGCGGACTCGGACGCACTGACGATGGCGGTCTCCCCCGGCCGCGCCATCCCGAGCAGGTACTCGGCGTAGTTCAGCCGCACCTCGGGGAACCAAACGGCTCCGGGCATGGCGTCATGCGCCAGCACCGGCCCCGACCGCGGTCCGAGCCCGTATGCGTCCCAGATCGACCCCCAGAAGGCGTCAAGGTCCGACACCGACCAGCGCCACAGCTCGTCGTAGCTGGAGAAGCCGCGCTCCGCCGTATAGCGGGCCAGCTTCGAGCCAGTGCGAAGCTCCTCCGGCGGCTCCCAGAGGAGCGTGCCCTCCGCCAGACCGCCGCTCACCGAGCGGACTCCCGGCCGCTGCGCAGCATGGCACCCCAAGCTAGCAGCGCCGCAAGCTGGGCGGGCCTGGCGCTCAAACGCCGGCCGCCGGCTCGGTCACGACGAGCACCGACGCCAGTCCGAGCACGACCAAGGCGAGGCCGATCTCGCAGGCCACCGAACGCCGCAAGAGCGCCGCTGCGCGCTCGGGCTCCTCGTCGCCGTCCGCCACCCTGCGGAGGCCCGGGAGCAGGCGCCGCTGGTTGTACGCGCCAAGCGAGACCAATCCCACGAACAGGGCGATCTTCGCCAGCACGAGGCGCCCGTAGGCCGTCTCGACGAACGCGTCCACGGCGCCCACGAGCACAACCGACTGCACGGTTCCACTGAGCAGCAGCAACCCGACCGCGACCATCGCAAGCCGCGAGAACCGCCCGACCGCGGCGGCCAGGAGCGGGATCCGCTCGCGCCGGTGCAACGCGCGCACGGCGATGGGAACCGCCACGAGCAGCAGCGCCAGGCCTCCCAGCCAGACGCTCATGGACAGGACGTGGAGTGTGTCGGCCACGGTCAGCAGCCCGCGCGGCGACTCGGTCCCGGAGTGCCCCGCCATGGGCGCCGTCAAGGCGAGCGCGACGATCGCCCCTCCCAGCAGCAGCGTCAGCGGCCGCGACAGCGGCGGACCCGGCGCGCTCCCGGCCGCCCCCAGCGCCGCGGGTCGCAGGCCCGGCACGCGCCGCGGCCGCAACGCCACCAGCAGAGTCGCCCCCAGCAGCAGCCACACGCCGAGGCGGGCGCCCCACGCCCGCACCGGCCGCGTGTCCGACACCGCGTCGACGGCATCGGGGTCGAGCGCCGCCCAGAACGAGGTCCCGGTCGCGGTCGCCGCCTGAAACACGATCGCGCCCGCCGTGGCCGCCAGCCCGAGGAGGACCGCCCCCACCACGACGCCCCTCACCACCCGCGCAAAGCTGTCCGACGCGGCCACCCATCCCCGTCCACCGCCGGCGACGTGCGCGAGCGCCGGCAGCCAGACCGCGAACAGGAAGAGCGCGCCGCCGACCGCCAGCGCCATCGCGAGGTAGCCGAGGCCCCGCGTGACCGCGAAGGCGGTGTCGGTGACCGCGCCGACCTCGAGCGCCGCGTGCTCGCCGCGGCGACCCTCGGGCATCGCCGCCGACCCCGAGCCGCCCCCGCTCCCCGGACCCATGCCGCCCGCGCCCTCGCCACGCTCGGGCATGGGCGCCCGCACCCGGAACGCCGTGCGCTTCACGACCGGGTGCCCGTCCTCCGAGATGACCCGGTACGAGGCCGCGTACGCCCCCGCCAGCCCCGGCCGGAGCCGTACCGCGAGCCGCTCGTCGCGCCCGCCGGGGTGGTAGGGGCCACCCCGGTCGACCCGGCGGCCGGCGGCGTCCGCCACACGCAGCCGCACGAACTCGGGATCGATCGCCTCGTCGAAAACGAGCACCACCGCGCGTGGCGAGCGCTCGAGCACCTCGCCGGCGGCGGGCCGCGACTCGAGCAGCTTCGCGTGACCCGCCGCCGGGGCGGCCAGGGCGGCGCCGGCGAGCAGCGCCGCCCCGAGCACCAGGATCAGCTGCCGGACGACCCGCATAGCTCCCCTTACGCGGCCCCCACGCGAGCCCGCCGGCCAGGCAGCAGGAGCGCCGCGAGACCGGCCGCCAGGCCGGCGGCGCCGACGATCAGCGCCGCGATCGCGAGACCGTTGCCGTCGTCGTCCTCGCTCTCCGCCACGAGACGCTGCTGCTCGGCGGGGGGCGGCGCGGCGGCCTCCTCCTCGGCGGCCGTCAGCTCGACCTGCGGAGCGGGCTCCTCGGAGTCGGGCGGACCGATCCAGCGCACCACCTCGCCGTTGCTGTAGGTCTGCAGCGACGGGAAGCTCAGCATCGACCCCGGCCTGCCCTCCGGCACCGCGACCGAGAGCCCGAAGTCACGGAACTCGCCGGGTCCGATGGCGTTCGCCTCGCCCTGCGCGGTGAACGTGATGCGGCCCACCTCCTCGGTTACCCGCTCGCCGAACTGCTCGACCGGCTCGTCGAGCTTCCGCATGGTCAGCTCGACGTCCCAGCCGGGCTCGGGCTCGTACGACACGGACAGGAAGCCGGGCGGCATCCGCATCTCGACCTTGGTGGTGCTGGCGTTGTCACGTTCAGTAGGTACCCGGACATCCAGCCGTGTGAAGCCGCCCGCGGGCGCCTGCTCGGGCTGCAGCGTCACGTGAGCGGCCGCCACCGGCGCGAGCGCGAAGGGGACCGCCAAGGCGGCGGCGATGAGGTAG
>DASZJZ010000030.1:0-20024 GCA_035947555.1 Thermoleophilaceae bacterium
ACGCCCCCGGGCCCCCGCTGGCACCTGGCTGGGCGTGGTCTGGCGTGTATTGTCGCCCTCCGTGCGGATCGCGGAGGTGATGACTCAGGGCGTCGTGACCGCCGAGAGCGGCGACAGCCTGCGCCGGGTCGGCGAGCTCATGCGCGACCGGAACGTCGGCTCGGTGGTCGTCTGCGACAACGGCCGGCCGGTGGGCGTGATCACCGACCGCGACCTCGCGCTGGCCGTGGTGGCGGACCGCGTGGACGCCGGCGACGCCGCCGGCTCGCACGCCTCGCGGCCGCTCGTGACCGGCGAGGTGGAAATGGACATCGAGGAGGCGGTGGCCCTGATGATCCAACACCGCATCCGCCGGCTTCCGGTGACCGAGGGTGAGGAGCTGGTCGGCATCGTGACGATCGACGACCTCGCGGTCCGGGCGGGGGACCTCCACCAGGCCCAGCAGATCACCGCCGAGGTGGCGCGCGCCGCGCTGCCCGAGTTCTATTTCCACCAGCGGGGCGGCTGACGGTGGCGCCGATGACCCCCGACCAGGTCCGCACCCGCCGGCGCGTGGAGAGCCTGATCCGGCTGATGGCCCCCGCCCTCGACCTCGTGTTGGCGGCCGGCGACCGCATCTCGCGGGTGGTGGAGCCCGAGGACGTCGAGTACTACCCGCCGCGCGTCACGCGCGGCGCCGAGACGGCGCCCGAGCGCAGGTGAGCACAGAAGAGCAGCTCCAGTGGGAGGCCCGCTTCGCCCGCCCGGCGGGCCTTTCGGCGTTCGCCGCGGGCCTGCTTCTGCTGGCCGCCACGGTGATCTTGCAGGCCACGCTGGAGGACCGCGAGAACGTCGAGCCGCTGGCCGATTTCCTGCTGTCCGTGGACGACTCGCCCGGCTCCCTGATCCTCCAGTCGGTGGTACAGGGGCTGGCCGCGCTCTGCCTGATTCCCGTCTTCTACTACCTGTTCCGCGCCACGATCCACCGCGTCCCGCAGATGCCGCGCTGGTTCGTGTACCTGCTCTTCCTCGGCCCGGTGCTGTACGCGGTGGCGCAGGTGCTGGGCGCCGTGCAGCGCATCGACGTCGCGGAGATGTTCGCGGCCCAGGACTACACGCTCGAGGACACAGATCCCGAGCGGCTGGCCGAGCAGTGTCCGGCCATTCGCAGCGAGCTGGGTGACGACTGCGCCCAGGAGCTGCTGGCGGACAACGCCAGCTTCGCAACGGCGCTGCCGAGCCTGCTGGGGTCCGTCCTGGTGGCTTTCATGTACGTCATGGTGCCGCTGCGGGCGCGCCGTGCCGGGCTGCTGAGCCCGTTCATGGCGATCCTCGGCGTGGTGGCCGGGGTGCTGCTGGTGCTGCAGCTGGTGCCGGTGGTGCCGATCGTGATCCAGGCCTTCTGGCTGGGGGCGATCGGGGCGCTGTTCCTGGGCAACTGGCCGGGCGGCCGCGGGCCGGCCTGGGAGACCGGGAACGCCGACCCGTGGCCGACAGCGGCAGAGCGGCGCGGGTTGGCGACGCCTCGCGCGGACCCCGAGGACGCGGGCGGACGGAACGGCGGCGAGCCGGCGCCGGCCGAGTCGGAGCCGGTCCCGGAGCGGCCCAGCTCGCGGAAGCGGAAGCGCAAGCGACGCTGACGGCGGGAGCGTCCCCTGCGGAGCGCCCCCGCCGCAGCTTCCACCGGCGGGCTCGGCCGGGTCGAGCACGCGTGGGCATGGCCCCGCGTGCACCGTGCCAACCAGCGAAGTCGAGTTGTCCCTGCCGGTGCCGGACCGTACCGGACACCTCCCGGTTCGGCACCGTACACGATCGGAGGGACTAGCATGCCCGCTCCCATGGAGGGTCCTGCGCGCACGCGTCTGGTGGCGCTCGTGGTGCTGCTGGCGGTGTCGGTTCCGCTCACGATCGTCGCGATCCTGGGCAGCGGCGGCGGCGAGGACGAGGACGATTCGGCCCTACGGGTGGAGCGCTCACCCGAGCTGCCGGAGATGCTCGTGTTCCTGACCCCCGACGCCAACACGCCCGAGCGCGCCGGCGGTCGCGCGACCGTGGTCGTCGAGTGTCTGGACGGCGGCGGCGGCGTGGTCGCCAGGGAGGACGAGCGGTGGCCGTTCACCGACACCGACGGCAACACGCTCGACCCACACGCGCACGTGCCGGTGAACCCGGCCCGGATCAACGACGTGGAGCGGTGCCGGGTGAGGCCGGCGGACCCCCCGCTGGAGGGGCCGGTGTCCTAGACGGCTCCCGCCGCCTCCGCGATCTCTCGGTAGGCCTCCGCCGGATCGTCTGCGCCGAAGATCGACGATCCCGCCACGAACAGGGTCGCGCCCGCTGCGGCCGTCTCGCGCGCCGTCTCGGCGTCGATGCCGCCGTCCACCTCGATCGGCATGTCGGGGCCGAGCAGCTCCCGCAGGCGCCCGACCTTGGCGGTGGAGGTCTCGATGTACGGCTGCCCGCCCCAGCCCGGGTTCACGGTCATGCAGAGCAGCTGGTCGAACGCCTCGGCCAGCCCGGCGATCGCCTCCGGCGGGGTGGCCGGGTTGATCGCCAGTCCGGCGCGCAGGCCGGCGTCCCGCACCGCCTTCAGCGCGTAGTGCACGTGCGGCGTGGCCTCCCAGTGCACGATCAGCGTGTCGGCGCCGGCGGAGGCGAACTCCTCCACGCGCCGCTCCGGCCGCTCCACCATCAGGTGAACATCGAGGATGCCCTCGCGGCCGTGCACGAGGTCGCGGATCGACTTCGCGACCATCGCGCCGATCGAGATCGGCGGCACGAAATGGCCGTCCATCACATCGACGTGGATGACGCGGGCCCCCGCCTCCATCACCTGCTCGACCTGCTCGCCGAGCCGCGAGAAGTCCGCGGCGAGGATGGACGGCGCTACCCGCAGCAGCACGGCTACGCCCGCGCGGCCTGCTTCGCGTGCGCCCGGATCTCCGACAGGATCCGCTCCAGGCGCGGCTCCGTGTCCCGGTCCACGAAGGTCATCGCCGCCGCCACGGCCGGGTGCACCGCGGCGATCTCGGCGTGCAGGGCATGGGCCACGGCGCGGTAGGCGGGGTGCCCCTCGCGCCCCGAGCGCAGCTCGATCAGGTGCATCGCCTCGCGCGCGTTCATGTCGAGCACGTAACGGATCCGGTAGCCGAGGCAGAGCGCGTACGGGGCCAGCTCCGCTTGCCCGGCGGCGGCGATGCGCTCGTACTCGGCGCGGGAGCGCTCGAGCCCCTCCCGGTAGGAGTCCGCCACCCCGGCATGGCCCAGCTCCTCCGGCACGCCCGCCCCCAGCTCCGGCCCCAGCGTCTGCCATTGCACGGTCAGCATGCGGTGGCGCTGGAGGTCGCGGAACGCGCCGTAGTCCGACACGATCTCGAAGCGGTAGCGCAGCGCCTCGAAGCCCCGCCCCGGCCGGTGGCGCCGGTTGCGCCGCTCGCCCACCAACTCGGCGAGCATGGTCGCCCGCTCGTCCGGCGGCAGCGCCCGCACGGCGCTCCGCGCCTCGTCCTCCGAGCACGAGGCGGCCTCGAAGAGGAGCGCCGCCAGCAGCTCGTCCTCGCCCCCCTCCACCGACAGCAGGCGCACGGCCGGGCCGGCCTCCTCGCGCCCGGCGCGGTCGAGCCCGAGCCGCCGCGACCAGCGCTCGGCCGCCTCGCTCCGCTGCGAGAGATACGAGATCCACTCGCCGCCCCGGTCCGGCCGCTCGACGCGCGCCACGAAGCTCGGCATCACCGCCTTCAGCTCGGTCAGGATCATGTCGGCGTAGTCGCGCGCCTCAGGCAAAGGCGACGCGTACAGCCGCAGCAGCAGCTGCTCGTACGCCTGGCCCGTGGCGAAGATGCCCATGTGCGACAGCGACGCGGCCGGCAGCAGCCCGCGCAGCAGGTCGAGCGCCTTGGCGCGGACCGCGCGCCGGTGCGCCCCCTCGGGCTCGCCGTCGGGGCGCGGGAAGCGCTCGGCGGCCCAGCCCTCCACGCGCGACAGCGCGTCGGCGTAGGCGTCGAACAGGAAGTCCATCGCCACCCCGTACTCGGGCCCGAGCGACGGGTGGCGCCAGTAGCGGTAGCCGAGTCCCTCGCCCATCGGCGCGTGGTAGGGGATGTAGCGCGTGGACTGCTCGAGGTAGGCCGCCAGCCGCCCGCGCTGGAGCAGCTTCGTCATCATGTTCGAGACCCACTCGCAGGCGATGTGCGCGCCGCCGAGCTGGGCCACCGAGTCGTCTCCGTAGCCGAGGAAGATGCGCTCGTACAGCTGGCGGGCCCGCTCGCCCTCCTGGCCGTCGAAGGGCTCCGCCTCCCGACCCTCGCCCGCGAACTCGTCCAGGTACATCCGCCGCAGCGTCCCCTGGTAGCGGGAGTAGCGGGCGAACATGGCGCCCTTCACGGTCTCGGGGAGGTTGACCAGCGCGAAGACGGGCCGGTCGAGGTTGGTGAAGTGGGGCGCCAGCGTCTCCCGTTCCTCGGGCGTGAAGGTCTCGACCGGGTACCTCATGCCGCGGCCACGATATCGGCGTGCCCGGCGGCCGGTCGGGGGTGTGTCACGTCAGCGCGTGAAGACGCGCTCGACCGGCAGGGAGAAGCCGGGCAGCTGCGGCGAAGTGAGCTCGTCCTCGCAATAGAACTCGAGCTCGATGTCGAACGATTGCTTCTCCGGTGCGGAGCGCCGGTAGACGATGACCGTGTACGAAGCGGTGTCCACGAGCCACAGCTCGGGCAGGCCGGCGCGCTCGTAGGTGGCTTTCTTCTTGCCTACGTCGTAGCGCCAGGTCGACGGCGAGCGGATCTCGACCGCGAGGTCGGGCAGGTGCTCGAGGGGCGCGTCGAGGCGCTTGGGCACGCGCTCCTCGGAGATCCACAGCACGTCCGGGGAGAAGACGTTGTGCCGGTCGACGGGGATGCTGGCCGGCAGCCCCGCGAATCCGCGGTTCGGGGCGGCGTCCGTCCAGTTCCTCAGGGCCGCGTAGATCCCGCCCTGCGCCACGTTGTGCAGCAGGAACGGCTCATCCACGACCATCACTCCGTCGATGAGCTCCGTGAAGTCGCGCTCCACCGAGACGGCGAAGTACTCCTCGGCGGTCATGCGGGTTGCCGTGCTCATGGCGCACACATGATTGCAGCCGCCGGCGGAGGCGATTCGCCCCCGGTCAGGCCAGCCGGTGCTCCAGCACGCACTCGAGCCGCGCCGCCGAGGTGTCCACCGGCACCGCCTTCTCGAGCCTCATGTCGATCCGCCGGCCGTCGATCTGGAGCGTCGCGACCTGGTTGTCGAACCACGGGCCGTCTCCGATCATGCGCCAGCGCACGTCCGGGTCGTCGACCCCCGCGGAGCGGGCCAGCGTCCGCCAGAACGCCTTGAACCCGCGCGACATCCCCAGCCGGATCGCCATGCGCTCCTTGCTCGCCAGCGGGTTGCGGTAGGGCGAGCAGACCGCCTGGTACACGTTCGAGCGCACCCCCGAGCCGCGCCGGAAGGCCACCTCGTACAGATAGGCGTGGTGCACGTCGCCGGAGAGGACGACCACCGAGGCCGGCGCCGGCCCCCGCTCGCCCGCGGCCACCGAGCGCAGCAGCTCGGCCAGGCGCGCGAAGGACTCCCGGAACGCCGACCAGTGCTCGAGATCGGAGAGCTGGCGCGCCTTCTCGGCCAGCGGGGCGAGCGCGCCGCCCCAGGCGCCACCGGCTACGGCCTCGCTCCACGCCTCCGCGTAGTGCATGCCGGGGCCGAGCAGCCACGGGAGCGACGTGGCCACGAGCAGGTGGTCGAAGTCCCCCGTCAGCTGCTCCTCGACCCATGCCCACTCGTTCTCGTCGAGCATCGAGCGGCGCCCCTCCCGAAGCTGCCGGCCGGCGCGCGAGTCGACCACCACGAGACGAGTGCGGCCCAGGTTCCGGCAGAAGCTCCAGCGCGCGCCCGACGTCTCCCGGTCCGCGTGGAGCGCGAACTCCTCGAGGATGTCCTCGGCATCGTCGGCGGCCTTCACGCGGCTCAGCAGCTCGTCCTCCTGGTGGTCGCCGGGCGCCAGGTTGCCCAGGTGCTGGTACACCCAGTACGACGCCAGCGCGCCCAGGATGTGGCGGTTCCACCAGTCGTGGCGCCGCATCTCCTCGAGCCACGCCTCCGAGATGTTCCAGTCGTCGTGGACGTCGTGGTCGTCGAAGATCATCGCCGTCGAGAGGGTCGAGAGCAGCCAGCGGATCGTCGGGTCGCCCCAGCTCTCGCGGTAGAGCTCGGTGTACTCGTCGAAGTCGAGCACCCGCTCGCCCGGCGGGTCCGACGGCTTGCGGCGCGTCTCGACGAACGCGCGCGTGGCGGGCGAGACCTCGTCGGCGTAGACCTGGTCGCCGAGCATCAGCAGCACGTCCGGCCACTCCTGGCGTGGCTGGTTGCGCATGCGCTGGGCCAGCGTGTGCAGGGCGTCGATCTCGCGGCCGCGCGGGTCCTCGTCCTTGCGCAGCGAGTAGGGCGGCACGTGCGGCGCGGCCACCCGGCAGGAGCCGAACACCACCTCGAGCGCGCCCTCCTTCGGATAGGTGCGAAAGGCGCTCTGCGGGAAGCCGTCGTCCACCGGCCAGACCGTCTCGCCGTCCAGCTTCACCTCGTACTCGTGCCACGTGCCGGGCTCGAGCCCACCGCAGCAGACGAGCGCGTAGTGGTGGTCACAGACGCAGAAGGTGCGGTCGGTGCTCCCGAGCACCTCGACCTCGCACGGGCCGTCGGTCTCGACCCAGATCACGGCCTCGGTCTCTCCGACGTAGCGCAGGAGCGGACCGAGTACTAGCTCAGGCATCGTGCGGGAGCGTAGCCTTCCTCGCCGTGGAAGCTGAGCTGCAGCGCGTCGGTCGCTCGATATACGAGGCCATGCCCGGCCGCAGCCGTCATCCGCTGCGCGCGCTCGATGAGAAGGCCATGGGGATGGCTTCGCAGGATCAGCAGTTGCGAGCGGCGCTGTTTCGGTTCGTCGACGTGACCCCGGCCTGCAGGAACCTGGACGATCTGGCGCGGCATCTGACGGCCTATCTGGAAGAGGTGGGGGAGCGGCCGCCCCCGATCGAGGCCGCGATGCGCATGTCGGGAACGAGGACCGGCAGGGCCGCGCTTGGCGCCGCCGCTGCCGCCGGGGTGCGCCATATGGCGCACCGTTTCATCGTTGGTGAGACGCCGGAGGCGGCATTGAAGAGGATCCGGCAGCTATGGGAGCGCGGGGCGGCAGTGTCACTCGATTTGCTGGGTGAAGCGACTGTGACCCAGCCCGAGGCCGACCGCTACGCGGCCCGCTGCATGGACGCGCTCGAGACGCTGGCCGAGGCGGCGCCGAGCTGGCCCGCGCGCCCCGCCCTCGAGGCCGACTCGCTCGGCCCGCTCCCGCGCGTGAACCTGTCGGTGAAGGTGTCGGCGCTGAGCCCGCTGCTGCGTCCCGAGGCGCCGGAGGTGGGGCGCGACGACGCCGCCCGCCGGATGCGGCCGCTGCTCGCGCGCGCGAAGGAGCTGGGCGCCCACCTGCACATCGACATGGAGTCGGTCGACACGCTCGAGGCCACGCTGGACCTGGTCGTGGAGCTGCTCGACGAGCCGGAGCTCCGCGACGGCCCCTCCACGGGCGTGGTGATGCAGGCCTACCTGCGCGAGTCGCCCGAGCAGCTCGAGCGCGTGATCGAGTGGGCGGGCGCGAGCAAGCGCCGGCCGCCGCTGGTGGTGCGGCTCGTGAAGGGGGCCTACTGGGACCACGAGGTGGTGGAGGCCCGCCAGCACGGCTGGACCCCGCCGGTGTTCGAGCAGAAGGCCGACTCCGACCGCAACTTCGAAGCGCTCACGGTGCGCCTCCTCGAGGCGTGGCCGCACCTGCGGCCGGCGATCGCCTCGCACAACCTTCGTTCGGTGGCCCACGCGGTGGCGGCCAACCGCGCCGCCGGCCGTGAGGATCGCGACCTCGAGCTGCAGGTGCTGCGCGGCCTTGGCGACGACCTGGCCGCCGCGCTCGCGTCGAAGGGCATGCGCGTGCGCATCTACTGCCCGGTGGGCGACATGGTGGCCGGAATGGCCTACCTGGTCCGCCGCCTGCTCGAGAACACGTCGAACGAGTCCTTCCTGGGCGACCAGCAGCGCGGCGTCCCGCTCGAGGAGCTGCTGGCCGCGCCATGACGACCGGCGCGGGAGCCTCTCCGCCAGCGGCCGGGTCGGGGGCGAGCGGGCTCGGCTCTGCGGCGAGCGGCGCCGCTTCGCCGAGCACCCTTGCGGCTTCCGCAACGAGCCCATCCTGGAGCTGCGCCGCGCTCCCGCCCGCGACTCGCTGCTGGAGGCGCTCCGCTCGCTCGACGCCCGCCTGCCGCTGTCCGTGCCGATCAGCATCGGCGGGGAGCGCTCCGAGGGCGACGGCGTCCTCTCCACGGACCCCGGAAGCCCTGACCGCCTCGTGGCCCGCGCGGCGCGCGCGAGCGAGGCCGACGCCGCCGCCGCAGTGGAGGCCGCCCAGCGCGGCTTCCGCGAATGGAGCTCCCGTTCCGCCGCCGACCGCGCCGAGGTCCTCCGGGGCGCGGCGGCCCGGCTGCGCGAGCGCCGCCTCGAGCTGGCCGCGCTCCAGGTCCGCGAGTGCGCCAAGCCCTGGCCGGAGGCCGACGGCGACGTGTGCGAGGCGATCGACTTCCTGGAGTACTACGCGCTCGAGGCGCTCGACTTGGAGCGCGGCCGCGGCCTGGTGCAGGCACCCGGCGAGCGCAACACGATGCGCTACGCGCCGCGCGGCGTGGCCGCCGTGATCGCGCCGTGGAACTTCCCGCTGGCGATCCCCTGCGGCATGACGGCAGCCGCCCTCGCCGCCGGCAACGCGGCGATCCTGAAGCCCGCCGAGCAGTCGCCCGGCAGCGCGGGCGCGCTGGTGGAAGCGCTGCACGAGGCCGGCGTGCCCCCGGACGCGCTGGCGCTCCTGCCCGGCTTCGGCGAGGCCGGCGCCGCGCTGGTCCGGGACCCGCGCGTGCACGTGATCGCCTTCACCGGCTCGGCCCCGGTGGGCCTCGAGATCGTGCGGGCGTCCGCCGATACGCCGGACACCCAGCCGCACGTCAAGCGCGTCGTGGCGGAGATGGGCGGCAAGAACTGCGTGCTCGTGGACGCCGACGCCGACCTCGACGAGGCCGTGCCCGGCATCGTCTACTCGGCCTTCGGCTACGCGGGCCAGAAGTGCTCGGCCGCCGCCCGCGTGCTGGTGCACGAGGCGATCGCCGATACGCTGGTCGAGCGCCTGGCGGGGGCCGTCGAGGTCCTGAGGGTGGGCCAGGCCGAGGAGTTCGCGACGGAGGTCCCGCCCGTGATCGAGGGCGAGGCTCAGGAGCGGGTGCTGCGGTATCGCGAGCTGGCCGGAAGTCACGTGGTCGCGGAGGCGGACACGCCGGCCGCCGACCCCGGCTCCTCGCCCGGTTACTTCTGCCCGCCCACGCTCGTCGCCGGCCTCCCCGAGGACTCCCCCGTCAACCGCGAGGAGATCTTCGGCCCCCTGCTCTCCGTCACGGCCGTGCGCGACCTGGACCATGCGATCGAGATCGTCGACTCGCTCCCCTTCGCGCTGACCGGCGGGCTGTTCTCGCGCAGCCCCGCCACAGTCGAGCGGGTGTCAGCCCTCCTGCCGGTCGGGAACCTCTACGTGAACCGCGGAATCACCGGCGCCATGGTGGGGCGCCAGCCGTTCGGCGGCAACCGCCGCTCCGGGATCGGCTCCAAGGCCGGCGGCCCCGACTACCTGCTCCAGTTCGTCGAGCCGAGGGTGGTGACGGAGAACACGATGCGCCATGGCATTCCGGTCGAGTGACTAACCTCTCCGGCGCCTTGGGCTTCGACCTGCAATCCCACTCGCTCCACTCCGACGGCCAGCTCTCGCCCGCCCAGGTGGTGGAGAACGCCGCCGCCGCCGGGGTGCGCCTGCTCGCGCTGTCCGACCACGACACGGTGGCCGGCGTGGACGAGGCGCTGGCGGCGGGCGCGCTGCACGGCGTGCGCGTGGTGCCCGCCACCGAGATCTCGGCTGTGGACGGCCCCTACGAGGACCTGCACGTACTGGGCTACGGGATCGACCACCGCAGCGCGCTGCTGAACGAGCGCCTGCTGGACGCCCGCGGCGACCGCGAGCGTCGCGCCGACGCGATGGCGGGGCGGCTCCACGAGCTCGGCTTCGAGATCGACCCGGCGCCGATCGAGGCGCGCAAGGCCGCCGGCAAGCCGGTCGGGCGGCCGCACCTCGCCGGCGCGGTGCTGGCGCATCCGGCCAACGCCGAGCGCCTCGCGGAGGAGGGCCACGCCGACGTCTCCTCATTCATCCCCGCCTACCTGATCCAGGGCAAACCCGGCTACGTGGCGCGCACCCATCCCACCGTGGAGGAGGCGATCGGCTGGATCCACGACGCCGCCGGCGTGGCGGTGTGGGCCCACCCGTTCTGGGACATCGAGCCGGACGACGAGGTGCTCGCCGCGATCGACCGGTATCGCGCCGCCGGGCTGGACGGCGTCGAAGTGTTCTACGTCTCGCACACGCGCGACCAGACGCAGCTGCTTGCCGACCGCTGCGAGGAGCTCGGGATGCTCGCCACCGGGTCGTCCGACTACCACGGCCCCGACCACCGCCTCTTCAGCCGCTTCCGGGCCTTCGAGCTGTACGGCCGCGAGCCCAACCTGGGCCCGATCGCGCACGGCACGCTCGCCGCTCCGTCGCGCGGCGGAGACGGTCTCTGCATCTGGCTCACCGGCCTCTCCGGGTCGGGCAAGTCCACGATCGGGCGGCTCGCGGCGGGCGAGCTGCGCGACCTGGGCCACCGCGTGGAGATGCTCGACGGCGACGACCTGCGCCAGAACCTGTCCGCAGGCCTCGGCTTCTCACGCGAGGACCGCGACGTGAACGTGCGCCGCATCGCCTGGGTCGCGGATCTGCTCACCCGCAACGGCGTGATCACCTTCGTGGCGGCGGTGTCGCCGTACCGCGGCGCGCGCGACGAGGCGCGGGCGCGGATGGGCGAGCGCTTCCTCGAGGTGTACGTGCGCGCGTCGGTCGAGGAGTGCGAGCGGCGCGACGTGAAGGGCCTGTACGGCAAGGCGCGGACCGGGGAGATCCAGGCGTTCACGGGGGTGTCGGACCCCTACGAGGAGCCGCGCTCGCCCGAGCTCCTGCTCGACACGGAGCAGGAGAGCCCCTCCGAGTCGGCCGCGAAGCTGATCGCGCTGATCGAGGAGCGGCTGGTGGGCACGGCGCCGGTCAGCGCCGCCGTCTAGCGCTCCAGCGGTCGACCAGCACCTCCTGCCCGTGGGGGTTGGTCATCACCACCACGAAGCTGTCGCCGCCGCCGGGGTGGTCGATGTTGCAGCGGCGGATCGCGTGGGCCGGGCGGGGTTCAAGCCCCGAGCATCGGGCATCGGCGCTGCCGTCGTGGTGCGGCTGGGCGAAGCGCGCCTCCAGGCGGCGTTCCACGGCCCGGGTGGAGAGGGGATGGCTGGAGAGCACGTCCAGGCCCACGCGGAGGCCCCCAGCGGCGCCTCGCTCGTCCGGGCCGGCGGCGCTCGTCTCCTGTCCATCCCCTGTCACAAGCGAGCCCGCCACGTATGCGAGGCCCGCGATCGCGATGGCGGCCAGCGCCACAGCGCCCGCGCGCCGGCTGCCCGGGCGCGCCGGGCGCGGGCTGTGCGGGGCGTCCTCCACGAAGCGATAGCCGCATTCCGCGCACGCCTCCGCCCGAGCGCTCGCCCGGGCACCGCACGTGGGGCAGCTCGGCTGCGCGCTGACGACGTGGGACACGGCAATCTGAGCGTAGTGCTCAGCGCTCGGCGGGTGCCGGCCGCGGCGGGCTCGGCTGGCCGTGGCCGTCGCCGCCCTTGGCGGAGGCCGCGCTCTCAGGCGGCCCGCCCTCCGGCGGCGCGTTCGCCCTCATCTGGGCCATGAACTCCGCCTGGGCCTGGGCGGGCGTGCGCCTCAGCGCCCCCATCAGCGGCAGCACCGACAGGATCAGCAGCGCCGCCTGCCGGAACGCCCAGGCGAACCCCTCGCGCGCCGAGCCGGCGGTCTGGCGGATGATCTCCTCGTCGAAGCCCGGCCCCGGCTCGAAGCGGTCCTCCGTGCCGCCCGCGTAGTCGTGCAGCGTCGCCTGGATCACCGCGCCGGCCTCGGGCTGCGGGATCTCCCACTCGTCGACGATGTCCTCGATCTCCTCGTCGGCGAACCAGCTCATGTGCGCGTGCAGCGCGCCGCCGAAAGTGGCGATCAGGATCGCCACCCCGATCGCGGCGCCCAGCTGGCGGGCGGTGTTCAGCACGCCCGAGGCGAGGCCCAGCATCGGCCCCGCCACAGCGCCCATCGCGCCCACGTTCAGCGCCGGGAAGCCGATGCCCATTCCCACCCCCAGCATCGCGAGCCCAGGCAGGATGCGCAGGTAGGAGAAGGCGTTGTCGGAGGTGGCGGGGAGGAACGAGATCCAGAGCAGGCCGATCGCCATCACGATCAGCGCGGGCTTTGCGATCTCGCCGGGCGCCTTGTGGTCCGCCGCGCGGCCCACGAACGGCCAGACGATCAGGCCGCAGAGCGGCACGGGCAGGATGGCCAGCGCCGCCTCGATCGGCTCGTAGCCCCACAGGTTCAGGAACAGGAGCGACAGCAGCAGCAGGCTGCCGATGGCCCCCGCCGCGAAGAACAGCATCCCGATGTTCGCGCTGCGGAACTGCCGGTTCTCCATCAGCTCCGGTCTGAGCATCGGATTGGGCGCCCGCCGCTCCCATATCACGAACGCCACGCCGAGCAGGATCGCCGCCTGCATCAGGCTGAGCCAGAGCGGCAGGTTGCCCCCGAACGGGTTGGCCTCCACCAGCGCCACCAGCAGGCAGAAGACCGCGAGCCCGAGGAGGACCATGCCCTTCACGTCCACCTCGCGGCCCGCGCTCAGGTCCCAGGTCTCCGGCCACCAGCGCAGCGCCAGCACCACGCCGAGAATCCCGAACGGGATGTTGATCAGGAAGATCCAGTGCCAGCTCGCGATCTCGATCAGCACGCCGCCGAGCACGGGCCCGAGCGCCGACGAGACGAGCGCCACCACCGCGATCAGTGCCAGCCCGCGGCCGCGCTGGTGCGGGGGGAACACCAGCACGGTCATGGCGAAGCCCAGCGGAGCCAGGATGCCGGCTCCGACGCCCTGGACCGCCCGGAAGCCGATCAGCCACTCGACCGACCAGGCGACGGCGCAGAGCGCCGACCCGATCGTGAAGACGGACAGGCCGATCACGAAGAAGAGCCGGCGGCCGAACTGGTCGGCCAGGCGCCCCATCGACACCAGCAGGACGGCGAAGACGATGTTGTAGGCGTTGATGACCCACGTGACGGTCCCCACGTCGGTCGACATCTCGTCCTGCAGCTCGGGGATCGCGATGTTCACGATCGAGATGTCGAGCAGGGTCATCGCCCAGCCGATCATCATCACGCCGAAGATGCGCCACTTGTGGGCGTGGAGGAACTCGGGAGGCGGGTTGCGGCGCTCCTCGGCCATCAGGGATCGCGCCCGTCGTACTGCAGCGCCTCGCGGTCGTCGTTGTCGTCGGGCTCGTCGTTGTCGACCGCGTCGAAGTCGTTCGGGATGCCGTCGTCGTCGGTGTCGTCGTCGCTGCGCTCGGGGGGAGGCCGGAGGGCGCCATCGGGACCGAACTCGGGGAGCGTGCCGCCGGCCACGGCCAGCGCGACCTGCGACATCTCGGTCAGCTGCCCCGTGTCCTCGTTGGCGATGTCCTGGAAGCGGGTGATGTCGTCCTCGACCTCCTCGTCGTCGTCGTACATCCGCCGCTCGATCTCCTCGCGGTCCGCCACCATCAGCCAGCGCTTGTCGCGCACCACGATCAGCGAGCCACTCGCGGTGATCGAGTAGGGCCGGTGGTAGAGGTCGTCCTCGTCCACGTCCTCCAGCAGCGCGGTGAGGTCCTCGCCCCACATCTTCCCCGGGATGGTCAGGCCAAGGTACGACAGGATCGTCGGCGCCACGTCGTGCGTGGAGGCATACCAGTCCACGTCGTCCCCGGACTTGCGGCCGTCGGGGTCGCGGATCATGAACGGCACCTCGTAGGACTCGCGGTGCGACGTGGGCGTGCCGCGCCCGACATAGTCGTGCTCGCCGAGCGCGATGCCGATGTCGCCGAGCACGAACAGGAAGGCGTCGTCGGGGACGGCGTCCATCACCCGCCCGAACCACTCGTCCACCGCCTCGACGTGGTCGCGGTAGGCGGAGCGGAGGTCGTCCACGCCGTCGAAGTCGATCTCCCTCAATCTCCCATTCATCTCCCCGATGCCCTCGCGCTCGACCTCGTCGGGCTTGATGTAGATCGACGGCGCCTGCACGGCGTCGACGGGATCGAAGGGGTCGATTCCGACGAAACCCGAGAAGTCCCTCAACTCGCGCAGTCCCGCGCGATACGTACGCTCGACCGCCTTCGTCTGGCGTCTGATCGCAGCGATTTCGTCCTGGATGGTCTCTCCGCCGGCCGTCTCCTCATGGCCGCGCGGACGCACCACTCTGCCGAACCGAGGCCCGTCGACGATCGGGTTGTCGGTCACGTAGACCGTGTCCAAGCCGCCCGCCTGCATGGTCTCCATCATCACCGGCTGCCAGTCCCAGATTGGGTTGTAGCCGGGTACTGCCGGCATTCCCTCTGTCCGCCTCCAGTCCCGGAAGGGAAAGGACCTCATCCCGGTCACTAGAGTGCGGCGCAGGGGTAAGGCGGGCATGCACTCGGGGATGACGCGATCGAACCGCAAGGAATTCCCCCGCAGCTCCTCGATGTTCGGGGTATCTGTGCCCGAGTCCGCCACGTAGTCCTTTCGAACAAGCGGCAGAACGACCAGTACCGCGCGTGGACGGGGGTCTTGGGCGGCGGCCTTCGCAGGAAGACCGAGTGCGGGGAGGGCAACCGCTCCGCCGAGCAGCGTGCGCCGCCTGAGCCTCACCCGCCGATCACGGCCTTTCCGGCCGACGTGCCGAACTGCGGGAGCGTGCCGCCAGCGTCGTCCTCGAGCACCTTCCAGAGCGCGTCCACGATCTCCGGATGCTCGGCGGCCACGTCGCGCACCTCCTGCGGATCGCTGCGGCGGTCGTACAGCCGCTTCAGCCGCCCCTCGCTGTCGGCGAGCATGAACCAGTCCTCGTCGCCGGCCAGTACGTGGTCGTCGTAGCAGGAGGTGAACCAGCGCCGGTCCGGCGGCTCGCGGCCGTCGAACAGCACGGACAGGTCCTCGCCGTTCATCAGTCCCGGCGCCCGCACGCCCATGAACGAGAGGATCGTGCGGGGGATGTCGTGGGTGGAGGCGAAGTAGTCGCTCGTCTCGCCGGCCAGCTTGCCCTCGGGGTGCCGGATCATGCACGGCACGTGGTAGATGTGCCAGTGGCAGCGGGCCGCGTGCTTTCCGAGGATGCCGTGCTCGCCGAGCGTCAGCCCGTGGTCGGACATGTAGTAGACGACCGTCTCGTCGAGCAGGTTCTCGTCGGCGAGCGTGTTCATCAGCCGGCCGATCCATTCGTCCAGGAACGTGATCTCGGCGGCGTACAGCTCGCGCACACGCTCGATGGTGTCGTCGTCGACGTCCACGTCGATCACCCACGAGTACGGGGTCTCGAACGGCTGGATCGGGATGATGCCGTCGAGCTCCATCCCCTTCGGCCTGCCGGCGTCGATCTGGTAGACGCGCGGCGCGTCGAGCGGCTCGTGGGGGTCGAAGGCGTCCACGCCGAGGAAGAACGGGCGGCGCTCCTTGAGGTCGTCCACAAGGTTCATGCCGGAGCGGATCACGCGCGCCGTGGGGTACTGCCGGTCGCTGTCGCGGTAGATCGAGTTCCAGCCCGCCATGGCCCGCAGGCGGCCCACCTCGACGCTGTTCGAGAGGTCGGGCAGCAGGTAGCGCTCGATCGTGCTGCGGGTGGCCGGCCGCTTGAACGGCTTGTTGAGGAAGCGGTAGGCGCCCTGCGAGTAGCTCGGCCGGGCCCAGTCGAGCGTGCGGCGGAAGTTGCCGAAGCGCGGGCCGATCAGGAACGGGTTGTCGGTGCAGTAAGCGGTCTCGACGCCGGCCTCGCCGAGCACCTCGGTCACGATCGGATGGAAGTCGGGGATCGGGGTCCAGCCGGGCCCGACCGGCAGGCCCTTGGTCGGCACGTAGTTGCGGAACGGGAACGAGCGCACGCCGGTGAGGAGCGCGCGCCGGACCGGCCCGGTGGGCATCGCCTCGGGAACGGCCTGCGAGAACAGCAGCGAGTCCTTCGCGAGCGCGTCGAGGTTCGGGGTCTTGTTGCGCGGGTCCGGGTTGTAGGCGCCGAGGTAGTCGGGCCGCGTGGAATCGCTGAAGATCAGGACCGCATTGGGTGCGTCGTCGGAGTGCTCGGTGGAGGGCTCGAAGTAGTCGTCGCCGCACGCACCCAGACCGAATGCGGCTGCTCCGGCCGCGCCGGCACCAAGAAGTCCTCTGCGAGTCAGGCTCACCGGCCGCCGAAGCCTAATGAAGAGGTCGGCTCGCTAGTGGACGGACCACTGGGTGCGGGGCCGCTCCTGCGGCTCGCCGTCCACCTCGATGTCCACGCGCTCGTTGTAGAACGCCACGAGGTCCTTCACCGGCAGGCCGTCGTGGAGCGGCTCCTCGTAGCTCCAGGCCACGGCGCGCTCCCCGGCGACGTCGAAGTGGGTGGCGTGGCCCTTGTAGGCGCAGATGGAGCGGTGCTCGCTTGGCTCGAGCGGCGCCTTCACCTCGGCGCGCGGCAGGTACCAGCGCACCGGAAGGCCGGTCTCGAACAGCGCCTTCGCGTTGGTGGTGTCCGCCACCACGCGGCCGCCGATCGAGATGCGCACGCGCCGGGATGTGGTCCGCACGTCGATCCGGTGGTGCGGGTCGGGCGGGTGGCCGATCTGCGGCTCGTCCTCCTCGAACCACTCGTCGAGGGCGTCGAAGTCCACGTGCACGAGGGTGCCGTGCCTTCTGACCGCCTCCTCCGGGACGAGTTCGAGCCGCACGTCCTGCTCCGGGAAGAGCCAGACCGGAAGCTGCTTGCCCTGCTCGTAGAGGAGCTTCACCCGCTTGCTGTCCACGACGGTCTCGCCGCCGAGACGGCCGCGGACCCAGCGGGGTGACTCCTCGATCACGACGCTCCAGCCGCCACCTTCTCGGGCACTTCGATCTCGCGCTTCAGGATCTTGCCGGTCGGTCCCTTCGGCAGCTCGTCCTCGAACCACACCTTGCGCGGGTACTTGTAGGCGGCCACCTGCTCCTTGACGTAGGCCTTGATCTCGTCGGGGTCGAGCGACTCGCCCTTCTTCAGCACCACGGCGGCGCCGACCTCCTCGCCGAGCGACTCGTCGGGCACGCCGACCACCGCCGCCTCCTGGATCGCGGGGTGCTCGTACAGCACCTCCTCGATCTCGCGCGGGTAGACGTTGTAGCCGCCGCGGATGATCAGGTCCTTCTTGCGGTCGACGATGAAGAAGTAGCCGTCCTCGTCCACCTTGGCCATGTCGCCCGTGCGGAACCAGCCGTCCTCGCTGATGGCCTCCTCGGTCGCGTCGGGGCGGTCCCAGTAGCCCTTCATGACGTTGTGGCCGCGGATCACGATCTCGCCCACTTCGCCCTGGGGGACCTCGTTGCCGTCGTCGTCCCAAACCTGCATCTCGACCCCCTCGATCGGGGTGCCGATCGAGCCGGGCTTGCGCTCCTTGTCGGGATGGTTGAACGACGCGACCGGTGAGGTCTCGGACAGCCCGTAGCCCTCGAGGATCGCGCAGCCGAACTTGTCCTCGAAGCCGCGGATCAGCTCTACGGGGATGGCCGCCCCGCCGGAGTTGCACACTCGCAGGCAGGAGGCGTCCACGGAATCGGCGTTGCCGGCGTGCAGCATCGCGTTGTACATGGTGGGGACGCCCTGGAAGACGGTCACCCGATCGCGGTTGATGATCTCGAGCGCCTTCTCCGGATCGAAGCGCGGCAGCATCGTCACGCGCGCGCCGTTGAGGACCGCACAGTTCATCGTGCAGGTCTGGCCGAACGAGTGGAACAGGGGCAGCGCGCCGAGCAACGTGTCGTCGGGCCCGAAGTCGCCGAGCGCCTTGGACGCGACCATGCAGTTCCGGCGCAGGTTGGAGTGAGTGAGCTCGGCGCCCTTCGGCGTGCCGGTGGTGCCGCTCGTGTAGAGGATCACGGCGGTGTCGTCGGCAGCGCGGTCGGCGACGTCGGTGTCGGGCTCCTGGGAACCGACGAGCTGCTCGAACTCGCCCGGCTTGACGAGGATGCACTCGGCGCCCGCCTCTTCCGCGCCCCGCTCGGCGGCCTCGCCGAAGTCGTGCCAGGCGAACAGGAACTTGGCGCCGCTGTCCTCGAGGTAGAACTTGACCTCGCGGCCCTTCAGCAGCACGTTCATGGGCACGACGATTCCGCCCGCGCGCAGGATGCCGTAGTAGATGACGGGGAAGTACGGCACGTTCGGGAGCATCAGCCCGACGCGGTCCCCCGGCTCGAGGCCCCTCGACTTGAGCAGGCCGGCGATGTGCGCGCTCGCGCCGTCGAGCATCGAGTAGTTGAGCTCGACGTCGTCGAGCTTGAAGGCCGTGCGGTCGCCGTGCTGGGCCGCGGTGTCGGTAAGGATCGTGGCCAGGTTCTCGCTCATCGCTCCGCTCCTCGTGTCGCTCCATGGCGGAGCGTAACGCTCTCGATGGGGCGCGGTCTCAGTCGGTCAGCTGCTGAGAGCCAGCGCGGCGAGGGCCGCCACCGTCAGCACCCACGCGACCAGGACCACGATGGGGCCAAACCCGGCTGGAGGAGTGCGAACCCTCACTTGAGGAGTGCGGACCTTCACGAGAGCGGACCTTCAGGCGGAGCAACGGGGGTCGCCGGTGGCGGACACTGCCGCCACCTGCGCCCCGCTGTATCTGCTCCCTGCCAGTCTCCGTCCCCAGACGCTCGACCTTGGGGTCGCCGCTAGTTGCGTTAACGGACATCGAGTGCCTGCGGCTGTCCGGACCGGTTCGGAAGGTCTCAGAGGGGACCGGTCAAAGTGGGCTTCACCGAAGTTCGATGCTCCCCCGCCGTTGGTCCCCCAAGCCACGAGAGGAGCTTCCCAGGATGCGTGCCTCTCGACCATGGGCGCGACGGATCATTCTGAGGTCAAGTGCGTGAACCGGGTGGTTCAGATTCTTGAACCGCCGGCTAGGCGCACCGCGTCCGCCCGGGTCCGGACGTCCAGCTTCTGCATGACCGAGGAGATGTGCCGCTTGACCGTGACACGCGAGATGAACAGCCGCTCGGCGATGTCCGCCGTCGTGAGGCCCTTGCGAAGCAGCTCGAGCACCTCGTACTCGCGGCTCGTCAGCTCCACGCTGCGACGCTGGGGGAGGGCCAGGAAGCGCCGCCGCCCCCGCGTGCGGAACTCGTCGACGAGACGCGCCACCAGGGCCGGCGGCACCGGTGCCTCGCCGACCACCGCCGCGCGCAGCAGCGACGGCAGCTTCTTCGGGTCCATGTCCTTGAGCAGGTAGCCCGACGCCCCGGCTCGCAGCGCCTCGAACAGCTCCTCCTGGGCGCTGCTGACGGTGAGCATCACGACGATCGTCTCGTCGAGCCGCTCGCTGATCTCCTTCGCCGCCCAGATGCCGCCGCCCGGCATTCGCACGTCGAGGAGGCAAACGTCGGGCTCGTGCTCGACCGCGCCCTGGATCGCGTCCTCCGCGTTGCCGACCTCCGCGCAGATGGTCAGGCCGCCCGCCTCGAGCGCCGCTCGCACGCCGGCGCGGACGGCCGGATGGTCGTCTGCGAGGAGCACGGTGAGCGTGCCTTGCATCGAGGCGGATTCGGGACGGGAGTTGTCGCTGACCAGTGGAACGCGAGCTTCCATGGGAAATTCCCCGGAAAGAGGCCAGTTCCTGGGGGGAAGAAGTTAGCTTGCCCCGGGGGCCGGTTCAACGTATATCGACGGATGATCTATAAGCGCAACGGCCCAGGGTCGAAATTCGGCACCAAGGCTGGAGCCTCGTCCCCCCAAATGGGGGAGGCGGTGGACGAACGATGGGGTCCG
>DASZJZ010000031.1:0-23655 GCA_035947555.1 Thermoleophilaceae bacterium
GGCCGTCCGCCACTAAACACCGCTCGCGCGCCTGCCGACCGCTAGGGTGCCTCGTCGATGTCGCGCCTTGTCTGGACGCTGCTCTGCGCGTCGGCCGCCGCCGCGCTCGCCTTCCCGGCGTCCGCCGCGGCGGGCGCCCCGGCGAAGCGGCTCTATGTCTCGCTGGGCGATTCGTACGCCTCCGGCGCCCAGGTCACCGCCACGGGACTGCGCAACACGCGGAACGGATTCGCCTACCAGGTGCCCCGGCTCGCGCGCGAGCGTGGGCATCGGCTGAAGCTCGTGAACTTCGGCTGCGGAGGCGCCACGACCAGCTCGCTGATCAACCGGCGTGGCTGCCCGCCCCGCGCGCTCGGCCCTGGCGGACGCTCGTATGACCGGCGGACGCAGCTGCAGGCCGCCGTGCGCTTCCTGCGCGCCCGGCGCGACCGCGTGGCGCTGGTCACGGTGTCGATCGGCGGCAACGACGTGACGGGCTGCGTCGAGGCGGCCGATCCTGTGGCCTGTGTGACCAGGACCGTCGTGCGGATCGAACGGAACGTGACGAGGATCGCCCGCCGGCTGCGCCGCGCGGCCGGGCCGCGGGTGCGAATCGTGGGCACCACGTACCCGAACGTGCTGCTGGGGCTGTGGGCCGGCGGCACCGAGGAGGAGCGCAACCTCGCGTCGCTCTCGATCGTCGCCTTCAGGAGCCTCATCAACCCCGCGCTGCGGGAGGGCTATGAGGCCGGCCGGGCCCGGTTCGTGGACGTGACCGCCGCATCGGGCGCCTA
The DNA here is from genome assembly GCA_035947555.1 of Thermoleophilaceae bacterium. Lineage (GTDB taxonomy): Bacteria > Actinomycetota > Thermoleophilia > Solirubrobacterales > Thermoleophilaceae > JACVRW01. The sequence continues at coordinate 774 of DASZJZ010000031.1, forward strand.
CATCCCGTTCGAGCGGACGACCACGTTCCTCCCGTACGGCACCGTCCCGGTGGCCGTGGCCCGGGCGTGCGAGCTGACGTACTTCTGCGCCTACCGCGACATCCACCTGCGCACCGAGGGCTACAACCTGATCGCCCGCCTGGTCGCCCGCGAGCTGCCCCGCGTGTAACACCGCAGCCGCTCCGCGCACTACCCCCAGACACCCAGTCAGGAGGAGGTCGGACATGGCACAGGCAGCGGCGACCGCGAGCCCGCGTACGAAGGGACTCCGGGGACTCGAGGGAAGGAACGTTCTCGTCACCGGGGGGAGCTCGGGCATCGGGCAGGCGATCGCCGTGCGGTTCGCGGAGTACGGCGCGAACGTGGCAATCAACTACCTGCGCCAGCCGGAGGAGGCCGCCGGCACCGAGGAGCAGGTGCACGCCTGCGTCTCGAAGGTCCGGCGCAAGGGCGTGCGCGACGTGCTCGTCCGCGGGGACGTCTCGAACGAGGACGACGTCGCGCGAATGGTGGGCGAGGCGGTCGACGGCCTCGGCGGCGTCGATGTGCTCGTCAACAACGCAGGAATCCAGATCTCGCGCCCCACCGAGGAGCTCTCGAGCGACGACTTCGACCGCGTCCTGGCGGTCAACCTGCGCGGCTCGTTCATGTGCGCGCGCGAGGCGATCCGGCACTTCCTGGCCGAGGAGAAGCCGGGTTCGATAGTGAACATCTCGAGCGTCCACCAGCTGATCCCGAAGCCCGGCTACCTCGGCTACTCGGCCAGCAAGGGCGGGATGCAGAACCTCACCCGCACGCTCGCGCTCGAGTACGCGGGCCGCGGCATCCGCGTGAACGGGGTCGGGCCAGGGGCGACGGTGACTCCGATCAACCGCGCCTGGATCGACGACCCGGAGAAGCGCCGCCAGGTGGAGGAGCACATCCCGATGCGGCGGGCCGGCGACGCTGACGAGATGGCGGGCGTCACCGCCTTCCTCGCCTCCGACGACGCGGCCTACATCACCGGGCAGACGATCTTCGTCGACGGCGGCCTGACGCTCTACCCGAGCTTCCTGACCCCGTGGTCGTCGGAATGACCGTCGAGCTCGGCATGCTGAGGCACGTGGACGAGGCCAAGCGCCGCGAGGCGCTGGGCCTCGTCCGGGAAGGGCGTCTCTTCGACCTGGGCCGCATCCTGGACGAGGACATCCCGACCTTCCCGGGGCGCTACTTCCGCCAGACGCTGGTGACGACGGCCCACCATGACGGCGGCAGCTGGATCACCGAGCAGGTGGCGGGCACGATGCAGCTCGGCACGCACCTCGACGCCCTCAGCCACCTCCAGATCGGCGACCGGGGCTACAACGGCTGGACGGTCGCCGAGCTCGCCGGCACCGCGGGCGTGAAGCGGCTGGGCGTGGAGACCGTGCCGCAGGTGGTCACCCGCGGGTGGCTCGTGGACGCGTCGGAGGCCGGGCACGTCATCGACGAGGTCGGCGATATCGATCCGGGGCCAGGGGATGCCGTCCTCTTCCACACCGGCTGGGGTCGGCACTGGAACGATCCCGACCGCTACCTCTCAGCCGAACCAGGTCCGGGTATGGACGTCGCGTTGTGGCTCGCGGAACGCGGCGTCGCTCTCACCGGTGCCGACACGTGGAGCTTCGGACCCGTTCCTCCAGAAGATCCATCGCGTCCGTTTCAAGTCCCCAAGACCCTCAACGTCGAGCACGGCGTCTTCATCGTCGAGAACCTGGACACCTCCGCGCTCGCGGCGGCCGGCGTTCGGGAGTTCTGCCTCGTCCTGACCCACCCGAAGCTGCGCGGCGCCACCGGCGCCTGGACATCCCCGATCGCCCTCGTATAGGAGGACTCGCGATGGAGCACTACGACGTGATCATCATCGGAACCGGGGCGGGCGGCGGCACGCTGGCCCACAAGCTGGCCCCGTCCGGCAAGCGCATCCTGGTGCTCGAGCGCGGCGGCTACCTGCCGCGCGAGCCCGAGAACTGGGACAGCGAGGAGGTCTTCGGCAAGGGCCGCTACCTCCCGGACGAGGACTGGATCGACGACCACGACGGCCAGCCGTTCAAGCCGCACCAGCAGTACTTCGTGGGCGGCAACACCAAGTTCTACGGCGCCATCCTGTTCCGGCTGCGTGAGCGCGACTTCGAGCAGGTGGCCCACTACGGCGGCGTGTCGCCCGCCTGGCCGATCTCGTACGCCGATCTCGAGCGTTACTACGCCGAGGCCGAGCGGCTCTACCTGGTGCACGGCCAGGCCGGCGAGGACCCCACCGAGCCGTTCCGCTCGGCGCCCTTCCCGCACCCGCCCGTCTCGCACGAGCCGCGCATCCAGCAGCTAGCCGACGACTTCGCCCGCACCGGCCACAACCCGTTCCACCTGCCGGTGGGGATCGACCTCGACGAGGCGAACCCCGAGGCCGGGCGCTGCGTGCGCTGCGACCGCTTCGACGGCTTCCCCTGCCTGACCGACGGCAAGGCGGACGCCCACGTGCTGTGCGTGCGGCCGGCGATCCGTCACGAGAACGTCACGCTGCTCACCCACGCCCGCGTGGATAGGCTCGCGGCCGACCGGCACTCCGTCACCGAAGTCGTGGTCGATCGGCGCGGCAGGACCGAGACCTACAGCGCCGACATCGTGGTAGTGGCGTGCGGGGCGATCAACTCGGCGGCGCTCCTGCTGCGCTCGGCGTCCGAGCTGCACCCGAACGGGCTCGCAAACGGATCCGACGTGGTCGGCCGCAACTACATGGCCCACATCAACTCGGGCGTGATCGCGATCTCACAGACGCCGAACACCACGAAGTTCCAGAAGACGCTCGGGGTGAACGACTACTACTGGGGCGCCGCCGACTCCGAGCTGCCGCTCGGCCACATCCAGATGCTGGCCAAGTCGGACCGCAATATCCTGCGCGAGGGAGCGCCCTGGTTCGCGCCCAAGCTCGCGCTCGACTACCTGGCGAAGCACGCGATCGACTTCTGGCTGACGAGCGAGGACCTGCCCAACCCGACCAACCGCGTGACGGTGGACCGGGCCGGGCAGATCCACGTGTACAAGCGCTATTACAACCTCGAGGCCCACCGGCGGCTGCTCGTGAAGCTGAAGGGGCTGCTGGGCGAGCTGGGCTGCCAGGAGAGCCCGATCCCGAGCCGCTTCGTGCTCGACCAGCGCATCCCTCTCGCTGGCGTGGCGCACCAGTGCGGAACGGTCCGCTTCGGCGACGACCCGGCCAGCTCGGCGCTCGACGTGAACTGCAAGGCGCACGAGCTCGACAACCTGTACGTGGTCGACACGAGCTTCTTCCCGTCGTCGAGCGCGGTGAACCCGGCGCTCACGGCGATGGCGAACTCGCTGCGAGTGGGCGACCACCTGCTGGAACGGCTTGGGGCGCCGGCCGTTGAGACCCGCGAGCCCGAGGAGGTGCTGGCATGAACGCAATCGGCAATGTCGCGGCCGCTGTTGGCAAGGGCCTGGCAGCAGGCCTGGCCGGCACCGCCGCGATGACGATCTCATCGACGCTCGAGGCAAAGCTCCGCGGCCGCGCACCAAGCTCCGCCCCGGCGCGAGCGACGGCGAAGATGCTCGGCATCAAGGAGTTCGAGGACGCCCGGGCGGCGGCCCGCTTCAACGACCTGTCGCACTGGGGCTACGGGACGACGTGGGGAATAGTGCGCGGCCTGCTGGCGGCGGCGGGACTGCCGCCGCGGCGAGCGACCGCGGCGCACGGCGCGGCGATCTACGGAGCGGCCCAGGTGACGCTGCCCGCCCTGGAGGTCGCCCCACCGTCGGTGTTCTGGCCGAAGGAGGAGATCGCGATAGACGCCTTCCACCACGCGGTCTACGCGGCGGCGACGGGGATCGCGTACGAGCTGATCGACGGGCGGAACGGTCGCGGCGTGTAAGCGCGCGTCGAGCCGGCGAGCTTCCGCTTTGGTATCGTTAACCCCGTGGTTAACGATCCGTTCAAGGCCCTTTCGCACCCGATCCGTCGTGGCATCGTAGAGCGGCTCGCCGAAGGTCCGGCGACCGTGGGCGACGCCACGGCCGGGTTCGGCGTCTCCAAGCCGGCGATCTCCAAGCACCTGAAGGTGCTCGAGGACACCGGCGTGGTGACCCGCGTTGTCCAGGGCCGGACGCACCGGCTCTCGCTCGAACCGGACGTGCTCAGCGAGGCGGCCGACTGGATGGATCGCCAGCGCGCCCTGTGGGGGCGCCTGTTCGACGTGGTCGACGAGTACCTCAAGGAGGACAAGCCCCGATGAAGACCCCGCCCGTTGTGTCGCGAGAGGAGTGGACGGCCGCCCGCGAGAAGCTGCTCGTCAAGGAGAAAGAGCACACCCGTGCCCGCGACGCGCTCGCCGCCGAGCGCCGCCGCATGCCGTGGATGGCCGTCGAGAAGGAGTACACGTTCGAAGGCCCGGACGGGCCTGCGAGCCTGCTCGATCTGTTCGAGGGGCGGCGCCAGCTGGTGGTCTACCGCGCCTTCTACGGGCCGGAAGTCACCACCTATGCCGAGGGCGGCGCATATCCGGAGCGGGCATGCGTCGGCTGCTCCTTCGTCGCCGACCAGGTGGCTCATCCGGCCCATTTGAGTGGCCGCGACACCTCGCTGGCCTTCGTCTCGCGCGCCCCGCAGTCGGAGATTCAGGGCCTGAAGCAGCGGATGGGTTGGGAGCTGATCCCCTGGTATTCGATCAAGGACGACTTCGATGCCGACTTCGACGTGGACGAGTGGCACGGCACCAACGCCTTCATCCGCGACGGCCACAAGATCTTCCGCACCTACTTCGTCGACGCCCGCGGCGACGAGGCGATGGGCACCACCTGGAGCTACCTCGACATCACGGCGCTCGGGCGCCAGGAGGAGTGGGAGGACTCGCCGGAGGGCTATCCGCAGACCCCGCCGTACGGTTGGTGGAACTACAACGACGCCTACAGGGACACCGCGTGATCGACAGCAGGACGACGCTCCGCATGGAGCGCACCTTCCAGGCGCCCGCCCAGGCGGTCTTCGACGCGTGGACCAGCGAGGAGGTGCTGCGGCGCTGGTGGCACGCCGGTAACGACTGGGAGACGCCCGAGGCGAAGGTCGACCTGCGGGTGGGCGGCACCATCCGAGTGGTCATGCGCAACCCCCACGAGGACGTCGAGTACGGCGGCGGTGGCCGCTACACCGAGATCGACCCGCCGAACCGCCTGGCCTTCACCTGGATCTGGGACGGCGACTCGAAGCGCCAGCTCATCGAGGTCGAGTTCGAGGAGGTCGACGGCGTCACCACGGTTCGATTCACCCACAGCGGGCTATGGGACGAGGAGGCCGTGCGCACGCACGAGGACGGCTGGGGCAAGCTCTTCGACAACCTCGAGCGCCAGCTCGAGACGGCACCGCGCGAGGGGTAGGCGCGGGTCCTACGAGGCGGCGTCCTTTCGGGCGCGGCTCGGCGCCACCCGCGGGGGCTCGTCGGGCATCTTGGGATAAACCGGCGGCCAGGGGGCGTCGAGCAGGCCGTCCGCCCGGTCGCGCTCGTGCATGGCGAGCAGCGGCTCGAGCGACTGCGGGTCCCTGTCGATGTCCTTCCACGGGTCGCCGAGCCGGTCGAGGCGGCGGGGAACGGTCGCCAGGGTGAGCTCGTCCGGGTGGAGCTCGGCGACCTCATCCCAACTCAGCGGCGTCGAGACCTGTCCGCCCGGCCGGGCGCGCACCGCCCAGGCGCCGAAGACGGTCTTGTGCGGCGCGTTCTGGTTGTAGTCGATGAAGATGCGCTCTCCACGCTCCTCCTTCCACCAAGCGGCCGTGATCACGTCCGGGCGGCGGCGCTGGAGCTCTCGGGCGACCGCCACCGCAGCGGAGCGCACCGCGTATGAGTCCCAGCGCGGCTCGAGCCGAACGTAGACGTGCAGGCCCCGGTTGCCCGTGGTCTTCGGGTAGCCGGCCACGCCAAGCTCGTCCAACAGGCTCTTGAGTTCCGCGGCGGCGCGGCGGACGTCGTCGAAGTCGGTGCGCGGCTGTGGGTCGAGATCGAGACGCAGCTCGTCGGCGAACTCGGGCTTCCCGGCGCGGTAGGGCCAGACGTGGAAGCCGAGGCAACCAAGGTTGAGCGCCCAGACCACATGGGCGAGGTCGTGGATCACCAGCGCCCGCGACGGCGTGCCGTTGACCGTCGTGACCGTCGTGGTGCGCAGCCACTCCGGGGCGTTCTCGGGCACGCGCTTCTGGAAGAAGGACGGCCCACCCGCTCCCCTCGGGAACCGCTGCATGAGCACCGGGCGGCCGCCCATCGTCCGCAGCAGCGGCTCGCCGACGCGCAGGTAGTAGTCCACGAGGTCGCGCTTGGTGTCGCCACGCTCGGAGAAGAGCACCTTGTCGGGACTCGAAAGCCGGACCTCCTGGCCGTCGACCTCGAGGACCTCCGCATCGTCACTCGCCACGAACGGACGGTACCGCTCCGCTCGCGCAGGACACGCCCGGAGCGGCGCTACTTCGCCGGGGCCGTTCCGCCGCCCTCGGCGGCGGCCTTCATCCGCGCGAGGCCCCCGCGGACGGGGTCAGCTCGAACGCGACCTGGTTGGTCGTCGTGTTGCGCACCACCACGAAGTCGCCCATCGGCGGATCATCTCAGGTCGCGCGAACGAGCCGCGCCTCCCACTCGGCCCGCGGCTCGGGCGCGGTCGGGTCGAAGTCGGGCTTTATCCGGGCGTGGATCTCCCCCAGGTCCGCCCAGAGCTGCTCCGGGGTCGGCCGGCCCCAGTACCAGTAGCCCACGTAGACCTTCTCGATCACGAGGCCGGGCGAGAGGATCAGCGTGTGGGGCACCACAGCGTTGTCGTGGTGGCCGTCGGTGTACTCGTCGATCTCGAAGCGGTCGCGGACCTCCAGCTCCTCGTCCGCCAGGAACGTCCAGCGGGCGCCCGTCGAGATCTTCAGCTTGTACGTGTCGTGCAGCGTGTTCGGAAGGATGCTCACCAGCTGCGTGAACGCCACCGCGCACCACTCGTGGAAGCGCAGCAGCTCGCGGTGGTGCATCCGCTCGCGCGGGCAGTGCTCGCCGCGGCTCAGGTGCAGCACCAGCACGTCGTCGCCCTGCAGCGTCGACAGCCGGTGGCGTACGCCGTTCTCGTCCGGCAGCGTCAGGTCCGGGAAGGTCATCCCCGGCTCGAGGCCCTTGCTCATCGCTCGCTCCTCTCCGTGAAAGGCGTTATCCCGGGCACCTCGCGCCGCAGCCGGTACACGCTCGTCAGCGCGGTCACGTACAGGTCACGCCCGTCCTCGCCGCCGAAGGCCAGGTTATGCGGCGCCTCAGGCAGCTCGATCAGGTCGAGACGCTCGCCCGCCGGGGAGATCACCCAGATCCCGCCGGGCCCGCAGACGTACAGGTTGCCGTCCACGTCGACCTTGATCCCGTCGATGGCGTCCTCGCCGGGCGCGTCCGTCATGTCGAACAGCACCGCGCGGTGGAGCACCTCGCCCGTCTCCGACAGCTCGTAGCGCACCACGACCTTCGCCGCCGGATCCCAATTCCCGACGTACAGCGTCCGCTCGTCGGGTGAGAAGGCGATCCCGTTCGGCCCCTCGAGCTCCGCGTCGACGACGGCGACCTCACCCGAGGCCGACACCCGGAACACGCCGCTGAAGTCGAGCTCGCGGTCGGGGTCGTCCGCCATGCCCGGGCGCCCAAACGGCGGGTCCGTGAACCACACGCTCCCGTCGGAGCGGCACACGACGTCGTTCGGGCTGTTGAGCCGCCTGCCCTCGAACGAGTCGGCGATCACGGTCGTGTCGCCGTGCGGGTTCACCCGCAGCACGCGGCGGTTGCCGTGCTGGCAGATGACCAGGCGTCCGTCCGGGTCGAACGTCAGCCCGTTCGAGCCCGGCTGCACGTAGCGCCCGATGTCCACGCCGGTGTAGCCGCTCTTCGGGCGAAACAGGGTCACCGTCCGCAGCTCCGGGTCGAGCCGGTAGATCGAGTTCGTGTTCGGCGAGGAGAACAGCAGCGCGCCGTCCGGCGACCAGACCGGCCCCTCGGTGAACTCGAAACCGCCGGCTACCCGCTCGACCGCGGGACGGGGCGCCCCGCCCGCGTACACGTCGAGGGTCGCCGTGCGCATCCAGATGTAGTTCGCGGGCGCCGCGGAGATCGGCCCGTTCATGCCGAACACGGCGATCGTGAAGCGGTCACCCGGCCGCGCGTCACGGGTCAGCACGACGCGGTTCGGCGCGTTGAAGCCGGCCACCACCGGCCCGCCCGTGTCGCCGAGGGCGTGAGGCATCGAGCCGTTCACCCACACTTCGGCGTAGTCGTCGACGACCACCTCGAAGACCACCGTGGCGCCCGTCACGTCCACGTCGCCGACGTGCTCCGGCAGCGTCACCTCGATCCGGTACCAGTTGAAGCAGACCCGCCCGTCGGCAAGCCGCCGCATCGTCTCCGCCGGCGCCAGCGCCGTCCACGACGAGTCGTCGAAGTCCGCGGCCTCCGCGTGCGGCAGCACCTCGAAGGTCCGGTTCGGCACGGTGCCCGGGCCGAGCGGATCCTCGGCCGAGCCGAGCTCCACGAACTCGACCTCCTCCACCCGCGCGTCCGAGTAGCGCCACTGCCCGCCGACCAGCGCGACTCCGGCCTCCGTCTGGAGGTCGACGATCGCGTCCGGCCGGCCGGGCAGCAGCTCGGGAGGCCCGGGGGGAGGAGCCAGCTCTGTAGCGAGGGCGGTGGCCATTACGCAGCCACCTCGGCGACGGCCGCCTCGAGCGCCCGGGCGCCGATCTCCGCCAGCTCCCGGTCCTCGTCGGCGTCCGTGGCGCCGCTCACGCCGATCGCGCCGATCACCTCGCCGTCGACCGCGATCGGCACGCCGCCCTGGAGCGGCACGGCCCGCGCGAGGTGGAGGGCTGACGGCCGGCCTCCGGATGCCTGGTCCTCGAAGTCCTTGCTCGGGCGGCGGTAGATCGCGGCGGTGCGGGCCTTGTCTGTGGTCACCTCGACCGAGGCGACCTGCGCCGTGTCCGGGCGCACCAGGTACATCAGCGCACCGCCGGCGTCCACCGCGGAGATGACCGGCGCCACGCCGCGCTCGGCCGCCACCGCGCCGGCTGCCTCGGCGGCGAGCCGGGCGCCCTCGTAGGTCAGCGCGGGCACGTCGACGACCGAGAACTCAGCCGACGCCCCGGCAATCGAGATGGCCTCGTCCTCGTCCGGCGTCTCGCCGCTGGTGCCGATCGCACCCACCACCTCGCCGTCCACCCGCAGCGGGATGCCGCCGATCAAAGCCGAGGCGCCGTGCAGGGCGAGCGCCCCGAGGCGCCCGTTCGTGACCTGCTCCTCCATCTCGCGGCTCGGCCGCACGAAGATCGCCGCGGTGCGGGCCTTGTCCACGGCCACGCGCGACGAGGCGATCTGCGCGCCCGGTGTCCGCCGCAGCTCGATGAGCTCGCCGTGCGGGTCGACCACAGCGATCACCACGCGCTGTCCGCGCGCGAGCGCGTACTGCTCGGCCGCCGTGATGACGGCGGAGGCGCCGGCGTCGTCGACGATCCTGCGTGTTCTGACGAGGGCCATTCTCAGGGTCCTTTCGCTTGGAGATGGGCGGCGTAGATCGCCGTGTCGGCCGTGATGAAGAGGACGTCCCGGTCGGGACCGCCGAAGCAGAAGTTCACGGCGCCGGGCAGCTCGATCTCGCCGCAGGGCTCGCCGGTCGGATCGAGAACGCGCACGCCGCCGGGGAAGGACGCGTAGACACGGCCGTCCGAGTCGACCTTGATGCCGTCGGGGTGCGCCGGCTCGAACTCCGCGAAGACGCGTTCGTCTGCTAGGCGGGCGCCGTCGAGCACGTCGAAGGCCTTGATGTGCCGGCCAGCGCCGTTGTCGGTGACGTAGAGCACCGACTCGTCCGGCGAGAAGCAGAGCCCGTTCGGCTTGTCGAGGGACTCGGCGACGGTCATCAGCTCGCCCGTGCCGGGGTCGTAGCGGTGGACGCCGTCGGGACGACGTGGTGCAGGGCGGAATCCCTGGAGCCAGCCGTAGCTCGGGTCGGTGAACCAGATCGTGCCGTCGCTCTTCACCACCACGTCGTTGGGGGAGTTGAAGCCGTCCACGAGCGCCGTGCGGTCGCCGCTGGAGCGGTCGACGAGGGTCAGCGCGCCGCCGAGCTGCTCGCACACCACCAAACGGCCCTCGGCGTCGAGGGCCATGCCGTTCGCCGCGCCGGCGTCCTCGCGCACAACGGACACCGTCAGCGCATCGAGCTCGAGCCGCTTGATGTCCACCCGCGGCCCGGGCTGTGGGAGGGTGGTGAAGTACAGCGCCTCCTCGCCGGGCTCGTACACCGGACCCTCGTGGGCATCCACGTCGATCACGTGGGCGAGTTGCGCGATCGCTTGGCTCACACCGCGCAGTCGCGCGGACGGAGCGTCCGTTACGACAGCACGTAGCCGAGCAGGAAGCCCAGCACAGTGGCGGTCGCCACGCGGCGGCTCACCTCCTCGAACGCGTGCGGCACGATCGCGATCGTCACGACCGCCATCACGGCGCCTGCGGCGACCGCCTGGAGAGTGCCGACGAGCTCGCCGCTCGCATCCGCCAGCGTCGTGCCGCCCAGCACCGTGGCCAGCGCCAGCGACGCGCCGATCGCCGCCATGAGCATGATCGCGAAGCGCTTCGTGCGCCCCCCCGCCACGATCGGCTGTGCGGCGCCGTACGCCTCCACGGCGTTGCCGATCACGATGCCCGCCAGCAGCGCCACGCCGATCTCGCCCTCCGCTACGGTCAATCCGAGCGCAACCGATTCCGGCACGCCGTCCACGAACAGCCCGGCGGCGATCGACTCGCCGCGCGCCTCGTCGGAACTGCGCATCGGCATCGGCTGGCCGGCCGCGGCAGCGTGTCCGGAGCGGCGCATGCGATCCATCTCCTCGTCGCGGCTGAGCCACGCGTCGGCCGTGACGTAGACGAGCGTCCCGGCGAGGACCCCGGCGATCGTCAGGCCCACGCCCGCCTCGCGGTCCGCCTCCGGCACCAGCTCGAACGCGATCGCGGAGAACAGCACGCCGCCGCCGAACGCGGTCAGGAGGGCGGCGGTGCGCTCGGGCAGCGTGAACACCGCCGCCGCCACGGCGCCCGCCACCAGGCTCGCCCCGACGAGGGCGCCCCAGCCCAGCGAGGCGGCGAGATTCTCCACCTACGCGTGTGCCGGGACCTTCGCGCGCAACTCCATGAGCGCGTTCAGGAAGATCTCCGAGAACGTGGGGAAGGGCTGGATCACGTCCTCCAACACGTCCAGCGGGACCCGCGCGCGGATCGCGACGGTGGCCTGCTGGAGCCACTCGCCGGCCTCCTGACCGAGCGCGTACGCGCCGGTGAGCCGCTCGCCGTCCGAGACGAGCGTCATGAAGCCCGGGCTGTCCGCGTACGCGCGCGTATAGGTCGACGTGCGCGGCACCTCGGACAGCGGCACGGTGGCGGTGACCGCGCCGTCCGGCTGCCCCACGGAGGCGGCCTGGGGATCGGTGAACACCACGCGCGGCACGGCGTCGTAGTTGGCGGCGCGATCGCCGCCGAGGATGTTCGCCGCCGCCACGCGGCCCTGGTACTTGCCCATGTAGGTGAGCGGCCAGACGCCGGTCGCGTCGCCGATCGCCCAGAGCCCGTCGGCCACGCGCATCCGCTCGTCGACCGGGATGCCGCGGCGGTCCGGCTCCACGCCGACGGTCTCGAGGCCCAACCCGTCCACGCTCGGGCGCCGGCCGGTGGCCACGAGCAGGCGGTCGCCGCGCAGCTCGTCGCGCCCGTCGAACGACAGGACGAACTCGGCGTCCTCGCGCCGCACACCGGTGGCGTGCTCCCCGAAGCACAGCTCGATCCCGTCGGCCCCGAGAGCAAGGCCGAGCGCGTCGCCGAGCGGCTTCGGCTCGCGCGGCAGCACGTGATCCATGCCCTCGACCAGCGCGACCGAGGCGCCCATGCGCCGCACGGCCTGCGCCATCTCGACCCCCACCGGGCCGCCGCCGAGCACCAGCAGACGGCGCGGCACCTCGGTGAGCGCGGTGGCCTCGCGGTTGGTCCAGACGCCGTCGAGCTCGCGCAGTCCCGGGACCGGCGGCACGACGGGGTCCGAGCCGGTCGCGATCACCACATGCTCGGCCGACACCAGCTCGCCGCCCACGTCGACCGAGCCCGGTCCGGCCAGGCGCGCCTTGCCGCGGAGCACCTCGACGCCCTGCCCCTCGAGGTAGTCCGCCTTCGCGCCGTCCTCGTAGCGCGCGACCATGAAGTCGCGCCACTCGAAAGCCGGCTCCGGACGGACGCCCCCATCCACCGCCTCGCGGGCGCCCGGCGCCTCGCGTGCTGCCTGCAGCGCCTCACCCGGGCGCAGCAGGGTCTTCGACGGGATGCAGGCCCAGTAGTCGCACTCGCCGCCCACGCGCTCGCGCTCGACGATCGCCACGCGCAGCCCGCCCTCGGCGAGGCGCAGGGCGCAGTGCTGTCCAGCCGGCCCGGCCCCGATCACGATCGCGTCGTATTGAGTGCTCACGCCCGCGCCTCGCGCGCCTTGTCGATCTCCCACGCGGCCGTGATCAGCCCGATGTGGCTGAACGCCTGCGGGAAGTTGCCGAGCTGCTCGCCGTTCGCCGTGTCGATCTCCTCCGCCAGCAGGCCGAGGTCGTTGGCGTAGCCCGCAAGCTCGTCGAACAACCCCTCCGCGCGCTCGAGCTCGCCCGCCTTCGCGAGGCAGGAGACCAGCCAGAACGAGCAGATCACGAAGGTGCCCTCCTCGCCGGTCAGACCGTCGGCGTTCAGGCCCTCGTCGTTGCGATAGCGCAGCACGAGGCCGTCCTCGGTCAGCTGCTCCGCGATCGCCTCGATCGTCGAGCGCATGCGCTCGTCGGAGGCCGGCAGGAAGCCGAGGATCGGCATCAGGAGCTGCGCCGCGTCGAGCTCGTCGGAGTCGAACGACTGCGCGAACGCCCGCTTCTCCTCGCTCCAGCCGCGCTCGAGCACCGCCGCGCGGATCTCGTCGCGCGCCACCTCCCACTCGGCCGTCTTGGCGTGTTCGCCGAGCTGCGGCGCCAGCTTCACCGCCCGGTCGAGTGCCGTCCAGCAGAGCACCTTCGAGGACAGGTGGTGGCGCGGCTCACCGCGCATCTCCCACATCCCGGAGTCGGCCTCCATCCAGCGGCGGGCCGCCGTGTCCGCCAGGTCCGCGACGAAGGCCTGGATCTCCGGATGGAGGTCGCCGAGCTTGTCGCGGTAGAGCCACAGCGAGTTCAGGAGCTCACCGTATACGTCGAGCTGGACCTGGTCCCACGCGCCGTTGCCGACCCGCACCGGGCGCGACTCGCGCCAGCCGCGGAGGTGCGGCAGCTCGCGCTCGGACAGGTCGTGCTCGCCGCCGATCCCGTACATGATCTGCAGCGAGCCCTCGCCGGCGCGCCCGCAGGCCGAGCTGGTCATGAACGAGACGAACTCCTCCGCCTCGTCCGGGCAGCTTCCGATGTAGAGCGCCTCGAGCGTCAGGCTCGAGTCCCGGATCCACGAGTAGCGGTAGTCCCAGTTGCGCTCCCCTCCCACCGTCTCCGGGAGCGAGGTGGTGGGCGCCGCCACGATCGCTCCGGTCGGCCGGTAGCTGAGGCCCTTCAGGACCCGCGAGCTCATCCGGACGAGCTCGCGGTGCGGGCCGTCGTAGATGTCGTGCTCGGCCTCCCAGGAACGCCAGGCCTCGGCCGTGTCCGCGATGCGGTCGGCCACCGCCTCGGGCGCAATGGGCCGCGGCGCCTCTCGCGCCTCGGGGGCCGCCCAGCGGAGCGCGAAGCCCAGCCGCTCGCCCCGTGCGACGCTGAAGGTGGCGCGCATCGTCGAGTCCTCCACCTCGAGCGGGACGGGCGAGCTCACGCTCATGCGGCCCGCGCCGAAGGTGCGGGCGCCCCCGTCCTCGCGGCGGACGAGCGGCTTGATCAGCCCGTACTGCGGCCGCGGCGCGAGCTCGAGCTCGAGCTCCACCTCGCCGCTCACGCCCTCCACCGAGCGGATCACCTCGTGCGGAGCGTCGAAGCCCAGGTCGTGGCCGCGCTGGCCCTCGGCGAACGCCATCGCGTCGGTGAGCGTCACCCGGCCCGTGTCGGTGGTAAAGGTGGTCTCGACGACCAGCGTGCCCGGCAGGTAGCGGCGCTCGGCCGTGTACGGCCGCGCTGGCCGGATCGACCAGTGGCCGGCGTCGGGGTCGAGCAGGCGCGCGAAGATCGCGTCGCTGTCGTAGCGCGGCAGGCAGAGCCAGTCGATCGAGCCGTCGCGGTCGAGCAGCGCGGCGGAGTTGCAGTCGGCCAGCAGCCCGTAGTTGGCCACCGGTTGCGACGTGGCGGCGTCGGCCAGGGACGCCGGATTGGTGATGACGCTTGTCTCCATGCCGGGGGAGTCCGGCCGCGCCCGGCGACGTTACACATCCGCTGTAACGCCACGCGTCGCTCATGGACCTTGCTCCCAGATGGCGCCCGGCCGGCACGACGAGATGAGCTGCAGGGAGCTTGTAGGGGTGATCACCGACTACCTCGAGGGCACCCTGCCCGAGCCCGATCGCGTCAGGCTCGAGGAGCACGTGGCCGAGTGCCCCTACTGCGAGGAGTACATCGCCCAGATGCGGCAGACGATCGAGGCGCTCGGCGAGCTGCCCGCCACGTCGCTCGACCCGCGTCGCGAGGCGGAGCTCCTCGACGCGTTCCGGGGGTGGCGGCGGGCATGAGAAGCACGCGCGCGAGGGCCTCGTGGGGCGCGCGGATCGCGGCGGCCGTGGCGGTGGTGGTCGTGCTGCTCGCCGGGATCTTGGTGAGCGGGGGCCTCATCACCAACGACTTCGGGCTCGCGATGGCGCTCACGGCGGTGTGGATGGGAATCGCCGCCGCCGGCTGCCTGCTGGTCGCGTGGCGCCGCCCGGGACTGCGCGTGCCGGTGCTGGGCGCGTACCTGATCACCGCGGTCGTCGTCGGCGCGTACCTGGGCCGGTCGACGATCCTCGACGACGAGGTCAACGAGCGCGTGGTGAGGGTCACGCCGCCGGCCGCGCCCGGCGACGAGGCGGCGAGCGATCGCCCGCGCAACGTGCTGCTCGCCCGCGGGGGGTTCGAGCCGGTGGCTCACTCCGTCACTGGCACGGCCACGGCGATCCGCCGCGCGACCGGCGGCAGGGTGCTCACCCTGACCGGCTTCGAGGTGGACAACGGGCCGGATCTGCGCGTATACGTGGTCGCCGGCCCGGCGCGCGACGAGTCCGAGGTCGACGACTTCGAGGACCTCGGCGCCCTCAAGGGGAACAAGGGCGACCAGCAGTACGAGCTGCCCCGCGGCTTGGATCTCGGCCGCTATTCGACGGTCGTGATCTGGTGCCGCGCCTTCTCCGTCAACTTCGCGCGGGCCCCGCTCTCGAGCTAGCGCTCAAGTATAGGTAGAGGGTTCTCCCAAGCGCGGACGGAAGAGCGTGCCGCGTGTCCTCCACGGGGCCGTTGGGCGCCCCCGTTGCCCGATTGTCCTATGCGGAACGTTCATTTCTTTGAACGCAAGATCAGACGAGTGTCCGATGGCGGGGGGCCCCTCCCAATGAGCTAATGGAGCCCGCCAGAGCCTCCGCTCGAGAGTTCCTCATCCGAGCAGGCCTTGCCCCCCCACCTGCTCGAATGACCGAGTTCTTCCCCAACCGAACCGCTGGCCGAGGCATGCCTCGGACACGACGCATCCGCGCCGCGGCGCTGGCTGCAGCGCTTGCGCTCGCAGCCATCCTCGCGCTGGCGCCAGAGCGCGCGAGCGCCGCATTCCCCATCGCGGTGAACGACACGGCCGACCGGCCTGACGCCAGCATCGGCAACGGCGTGTGCGCCACGGCCGCCGGCAAGTGCACCCTCCGCGCGGCGATCCAGGAAGCCAACGCGCTGATCGGCCACGACACGATCAACCTGCCGGCCGGCACGTACGAGCTCGAGACGCCTGTCCTGAACGAGGACACGCAGAGCACCGGCGACCACGACATCGTCGACAGCGTGACCATCGTCGGCACTGGCGCCGGCGCGACCTTCGTCGACGGCGGGTTCCCACTGCCGAGCGCGCCCGTCGAGGCCCGCGGCATCGACCGGCTGTTCGAGATCCACCCGAGCGCCGGCAACGTCACCTTCCGCTCGCTGACGATCCAGGACGGCCACTCCGAGGAGGGCGGCGGCGGCATCCAGAACTGGTCGCCCGGGCTGCTGAAGCTCGAGAGCGTCCACCTGCTCCGCAACCTCGCCGCGAAGGCCGGCGGCGGCCTCAACAACGACGACCCGTTCAACTACGTGTGGCCGAGCGGGTCGCTGCCGCCCACCGCCACCATCCCGAGCGGCCGCGTGGAGGTCACCGGCTCCAAGCTCGCCGGCAACTCGTCCAGCGAGGGCGGCGCGGCCGTCAACAACGTCTCGAACGGCACCGTCTCGATCGTCGACAGCGAGGTAGTGGACAACCCGGGCCAGATGATCCCCGACCCGGCGCAGTTCATCGACCCGCTCGACCCCGAGCCGATCGAGTACGTCCCCGGCCCGGGCGTGTACGAGCCGGCCAACAGCCCGATCGTCAGCCAGGGCGAGTTCGAGGGCATCGGGACGATCCGCGTCGTCGACTCGCTCATCGCGCGCAACTACGTGCCCGCCGACGGCGGCGGGATCCACATGGAGGAGCACGGCGTGCTCGAGGTCGTGGACTCCACGATCGAGGACAACACGACCGAGGCCGACGGCGCCGGCATCTACACGAACGGCGGCCGGGTCACGATCGCCGGCACCAAGGTGAGGGACAACATCGCCCACGCCAACGGCGGCGGCTACTACTCGAACGGGGCCAGCAGCGCCATCGGCCTGCGCAGCAAGATCACGATCACCGACTCGACCTTCTCGAACAACGTGGCGTGGGCGGCGTCGGGCGCCATCCACAGCGGCGGCGACGGCGAGATGATCGTCGACCGCGTAGAGCTGAAGGACAACGACGCCAAGGAGGACGCCGGTGGCGGCCTTGAGGTCGGCGACCGGTCGAGCCTGCTGATGACGCGCTCGACGGTGACGGGCAACTCCGCCTACAGCGAGGGCGGCGGCCTCTACACCGCGAGCGAACGTCCGCAGATCGTGCGCAACACGACATTCTCGAAGAACAGCGCCGGCGTACCCGGCCTCGAGGGCAACGACGCGGGCGGTGGCGGCGTATACACGGAGGGCGGCCCGGTGGAGATCGTGGGCGGCGAGATCTCCGAGAACACCGGTACGGGCGAGGGCGGCGGGCTCAGCATCGACAACCACGGGGACGTCACGGTCCGCGACATCGTCGTCTGGGGCAACTCCAGCCTCATGGACGGCGGCGGCGTCGAGAACAGCGGCGCCGGGGTCACGTTCGAGCGGGTCATGGTCCGCAACAACAAGGCCGTGCTCGACGGCGGCGGGATCCACAACGCGTCGAGCGGTGAGTTCACCGTGCTCGACACGACGATGCGGGAGAACCGCGCCCAGAACGGCGGCGGGTTCACGAACGCCTCGGACAGCACGCTCGTGATGCGCCGCACGCTCATCACCGGCAACAGCGCGAAGCGGCCGCCCAATCCCGAGGACCCGGAGGGAAGCGGCTACGGCGGCGGCTTCTACAGCATCAGCGATGGCGGCGGGCTGATGGAGAACACCACCATCTCCCACAACAGCTCGAACGTGCGCGGCGGCGGCATGTACCACGACGCCGACGCCGATTTCAAGATCGTCAACACCACCATCTGGCGCAACTCGGCGCCGTTCGGCGGCGGGCTCTCCACCGTCGAGTCCGACTTCGTGCCGAGCATCCCGCCCCAGCCGAACCCGCTCACGCTGAAGAACACAATCGTCGCGGGCAGCCTCGACGGCGGCAGCTGCGACGCCTTCGTCACCTCGGAGGGCGGCAACCTGGCCGGCCACCACACCTGCTTCATCTCGGTGCCGGGTTCGGACCTCCAGCTGGGCGGCGTCCGCGACCGGCAGGGCGCGAACCCCGCCCTCGACGCCCTGGCGGACAACGGCGGCGCCACGCTGACCCACGCGCCGCGCTACGGCAGCTTCGCCATCGACGGCGGCACGGGCCCGTGCCCCGAAACCGACGCGCGGCACGTCTCGCGTCCCCAGAACGGCCGCTGCGACGCCGGCGCGGTTGAGTTCGCCGGACCGCCGCCGCCGCCGGACGACCAGCCGCCGGACACGCAGTACGTCTCGGGCCCGGTCCAGGACAGCCTCGAGACCAACGCCTTCTTCTTCACCGGCACCGACAACCTGACCCCGACGGACGAGCTCATCTACGAGTGCCGCCTGATCGAGCACGACCTCACCGAGGCGCCGGAGCCGCAGAGCCCGTTCGAGGCGATCGACCCGATGTTCGTCTGGCAGTCGTGCTCGAGCGGCTGGCAGACCCCGCTGTTCGAGGAGGGCCTCTTCAGCTTCGAGGTGCGGGCGATCGACCGGGCCGGGCACGAGGACCCGACCCCGGTGCAGCACCTCTTCAACGGCTTCGACAACAACCCGCCCGACACGATCATCGCCGAGAAGCCGCCGCTCAACACAAACAGCCGCGCCGCGACCTTCACCTTCTCGGGCGTCGACAACGGCACGCCCGCTCCTTTCCTCGAGTACGAGTGCCGGCTCGACAGCCGCGACCCCGAGATGTGGCTCGAGTGCTTCAACCCGACGATGTACTCGAACCTGACGAGCGGCCAGCACACGCTGGAGGTGCGGGCGATCGACGGGGCGGAGATCTACGACCCGACGCCGGCGCGCTACACCTGGACGGTCGGCACGGGGACGGCACCGGACGGGACGACCAACTGCGACACCGCCAATGTGACCCTCACGCCGACGGCCGACGGCTGGGTCGACGAGGTCAACCCGGCCGAGAACTACCTGTTCGACCAGGAGCTCGAGGTCCGCTCGGACGCGACGGGGAATCCGGAGGCCGTTCCGCCGGAGCCGATCGTCGGCCAGAACGCGCGCACGCTCCTCCGCTTCCCGCTGCCGACCGACGCGCCTGACTGCGAACTCGAGTCCGCGACGCTGCGGCTGCACGCCGACGGGATGACCGAGGGCCGGACCCTACAGGCGATCCCACTGGCCGGGCCGTTCCGTGAGAGCACGCTGACGTGGATGAGCCAGCCCGACACGCTGAACGCCACGCCCGCGACCACCGAGGCCGGCGAGGGCTACCGCGAGTGGGACGTGAAGGCGCACGTTGAGGCGATGCTCGACTCCGGCGTGAGCCACGGCTGGCAGATCCGCGACGCGCTCGAGAGCGATCAGGAGAATGGCGGCGATCAGAGCTTCGCGAGCCGGGAGACGCCCCAGGACCCGCCCGAGATGACACTGCCCGAGCTGAGGCTCCGCTATGTGGCCGAGGGCACGCCGCCGCCCACGCCGCCCACGATGCCGCCGGGCACCCAGCCGACCACGGTGCACTGCGGACAGGTGCTGACCGAGAGCACGATCGTCGGCAACGACCTCGACAACTGCCCGGGTGAGGGTCTCGTGATCGGCGCGTCGAACATCGTGGTCGACCTGAACGGCCACACGATCGACGGGCCGGACTACCTGATCGAGAACACGACCGGGCAGGAGGAAGGGTTCCCGGCGGCCATCCGCATCAGCGGCCGGACGAACGTGATCGTCAAGAACGGCACGGTGCGCCAGTTCGGCTGGGGCGTGCTGCTCAGCTCCGGCACCACCCACAGCGTGGTGGACGACGTGAGGAGCACCGGCCACGCGGTCGCCGGCGTGGAGCTCTTCGACGCCGACGACGGGCGCAGCGGCAACACGATCAAGAACAGCACGATCGCGGACAACGAGCTGGGCGTGCTGCTGGGCGCGGGCTCCGAGAACAGCGTCGTCGCGAACAACGACATCCACGGCAACCTCGGCGAGCAGGTTTTCATCCACAACTCGCACGGGAACCGCATCGAGAACAACACGATGCACGGGATCCCGACCGATCCCAACCTCGACAGCGACGGCGGCGTGCTGCTCGAGTCCGCCTCGGACAACGTCCTCGTCGGCAACACGGTGCACGACACCGGCGACGCCGGGGTCAACATCCACATGGGCTCGCACCGCAACCGCGTGGAGGGCGGGACCTTCTACCGCAACGGCGACGCCGGGGTGATCGTCGGCGACTCGGACCGCACGAAGATCATCGACATCACGTCGCACCAGCAGTCGGACGGCGGCGTCGTGTTCGGCAACGCGCACCACACCGAGGTGCGCGACAGCGACCTTCGCTTCAACCCGAGCGGCGTGGAGGCGAGCAACACCAACCACCTGCTCGTCCAGGGCAACGACGCCTCGGACAGCCTGCAGACCGGGCTGGAGATCGGCAACGGCGTGGGCATCCGCCTCCTCGACAACGTCGTCCACCGAGCCGGCGGCGCCGGCATCGGCATGGAGGGCGCGGCCTTCGACGCCCTCGGCCTGCCCGTGGGCGGCGCCCTGATCCAGGGCAATCGCACCGACCAGAGTGGCCAGAGCGGCATCGAGGTTGCCGACGGCGGCCACACCATCCGCGCGAACCAGGCTTACAACAACGCCGGCTTCGGGATCACCGCCGGCGAGAACCCGTTGATCCCCGGTGACCCGTTCCCGGGCACCAACATCGACGGCGGCGGAAACAAGGCGAGCGGCAACGCTGAGCCCGAGCAGTGTACGGGGGTCGTTTGCGACACGGGCACGGCACCGCCGCTCGTCCCGCCGGACGTGACGCCGCCGGTGACCGTGATCACGCAGCACCCGGGCCCCGTCTCGGGCGGAGACGCGACCTTCGAGTTCACCGCCCACGACCAGACGCCGGACGGCGCGGCCTACTCGCCGCCGACCGCGATGGAGTTCGAGTGCCGCCTCGACCCGCTCCCCGATCCCGAGCCCGAGCCGCAGGAGCCCGACCTCGAGCCGCCCAACCCGGGCGAGCCGCCGGACATCGACACCCCGCCGGACGGCGAGGGCTGGGTCGAGTGCATGAGCCCGGTCACGTTCAAGGACCTGGACGAGGGCCCACATCACTTCCAGGTGCGCGCGACCGACTTCGCCGACCTCAAGGACATCACCCCTGCCACGCACGACTGGGCTGTCGAGCTGGTGCCTGCGGGCGAGCCGCAGGGCACGCTCGCGCCCGAGACCTGGATCGTCTCCGGCCCGCCCAGCGTGACCACCGCCACGTCCGCGCAGTTCCGGTTCAGCGGGAGCGACGACACGACGCCGGGCCCGAACCTGCGGTACGAGTGCAAGCTCGACGGCGGCGCGTGGGGCGACTGCGCGACCCCGAAGACGTACGGGGCGGGGCCGGGCGAAGCGCCGCTGGCGGCCGGCCAGCACACCTTCCAGGTGCGCGCGTTCGATCGGTGGGGCAACGGAGACGCGGAGCCGGCCGCGATGACCTGGACGATCCAGGCGCCGCCGCCGGACCTGGTCGCGCCAGAGACCACGATCGACTCCGGGCCCGACCGCACCACCGTGCAGCGGGACGCGAGCTTCACGTTCTCCAGCAACGACCCCACCGCGACGTTCGAGTGCAAACTGAACACCGCCGGGTCCGACTGGACCGCCTGCACCTCGCCGTACGCGCTGACGAACGTGGCGATCGGCGACCGCGTGCTCGAGGCCCGGGCGAAGGACCCGGCCGGGAACGTCGACGCGACCCCGGCCGCCTACGACTGGACGATCAGCGCCGCGCCGGTGCCGACATTCATCCACTGCGGCATGAAGGTGAAGCACAGCATCCTCGTCCGCAACGACGTGGTCGACTGCCTCTTCGACGGCCTGGTCGTGGACGCGAACGGCATCACGATCGACCTCGACGGACACACGATCGACGGCAAGGGCCTCGGCGCCGGGGTGCGCAACAAGGGCTTCGACAACGTCACGATCAAAAACGGCCGGATCGTGGACTACGACTGGGGCGTCGCGCTCAACACCGGCACGCGCCGCAACGTCGTCGAGAACCTCACGCCGGAGATGACGCAGAACGCGGCGATCGGCCTCGGGCACATCGCCGAGCCCGACCCCGCGCTGCCCGTCGAGCCGCCCGATCCGTTCCCGTCGGCCGATTCGGGCGTCCGCGAGAACATAATCCGGAACAACACGATCATCGGGAACACCCGCGGCGTCTGGGCGACGGCCAACACCCAGGGCACGCTCATCACGGGCAACTCGTTCACGGCGACGAGCGACGACGCGGTCTGGCTCGAGCGCTCGCACCACAACCGGGTCGAGCACAACGAGATGGACGCCTCGAGCGGCGCCGGCGTGTCGCTCGAGGGCTCGACGCACAACGTCGTGGCCCACAACGAGCTCGAGGGCAACAACGGCGGCGTGCGCCTGGACGTGACGCACACCCCGCCGGTCGACGTGCAGTCGAACGACAACCGCGTCGAGGGCAACCTGATCGAGGAGAGCGGCGGTCTCGAGGTCATCCATTCCGACCGCAACGAGCTGGTCGGCAACATCGTCCGGCGCGCCACCGACAGCGGCGTCTCGCTCGAGTTCGGGCGCGACAACCTGGTCAAGGACAACGACCTGCGCACGAACAAGGACGGGATCAGCCTCAAGGGGTCGTCAGGCAACCGGCTGGAGAACAACGACGCCAGCAACTCCGAGAGCACCGGCATCTCGCTCGAGGCGCACTCGTTCAGCAACGAGCTGGTCGGCAACGAGTCGAGCAACAACGACGGCGACGGGATCTACGTCGGCGACGAGGCGCCCGCCGGCGCCGGGATGCTGATCGAGGGGAACGTCACCAACAACAACAAGACCGACGGCATCGTCGTCTCCAAGCCGAGCCACGTCATCAAGAACAACAGCGCCAACGACAACGGCAGCTGGGGCATCTACTCCGGCCTG
>DASZJZ010000032.1:0-49610 GCA_035947555.1 Thermoleophilaceae bacterium
GCATGACGAAGCGGCAAGCGCATCGTCACCCACGAGAGCATCATTCGTCGCGTCGATCGACCAGCACGAGTGCTGCTCGCTGCGTGTGCGGATCGTGCGGTCCCTGGCGCTGATCCTTGTCCCGCTGGTCTGCCTCGCTGGGGCTCGCGCTTACCGGCACTAGCACCGGTCGGCCGGGCCACGGCACGTCCGACCGACTCGGCGTGGCCAACGCTTGATCGAGGCCGATTTCCTGGACCAGCCGGGAACCGGGGCGTGAAGCTGGGCGTGCCGGCGAAGCTGCGCACGCCGGGCGTGTCTGTCGGGGCACCGCCCGTGTATACGCGCTTGCGCGGCGAGCAGCGACTCGTCCAGACGTCCAGATTGCGCGTGATCTAGCGGCAGACACGCACAGGATCGCCACCTCGAAGGTGACTGCTTGCTGTGCGGCGGGTTCGGGGCTGGCTCCGGGTGGGGAAGGAGCGCTCAAATGGGGGACTGGGCTCGGACGCCGACCTCTGCTGGCCGCATGCATCGTCTGATGGCGCTCGGCGCCGTCTCAATCTGCTGGCTTGCAACCCCCACCGGGGCGTCGGCTGAGCAGCCGTCCGCCCTCGACGCCTCCGGGCTCACGCAGCAGGTCACGGGTGCCACCACCGGCGCCGTCGCCTCGGCCGGAGCCGCTGTGGACAACGTCGTGACGGCCGCCGCTCCGCCGGCCGGACCGGCGCAGGACGCGGCGACGCGGACGGCCGGCACGGTGGCGCGCGTGACCGGCGCGGCGGGCTCGGGGAGCCGCGCCGGAACGAAAACGACTGCCACCACGGGGTCGGTGGCGAAGCGTGTGACCAACGCGGCGGCGCCAGTTGCGGGCGCCGCCGAGGGGGTCGTTCGGAAGGCGCGAGCGGCCGCGGACGGCATGGCGGCTCCGGTGCGCCGGGTGGCCGCCGACTCCGGTCACGGCGGGCGACTGGCGGCCGGTGGGAAGGGGGTCCGTGAGGAGCTGGCGGGTGGCGTTGACACGACACGCGAGCTTCTAGCGGGTGTGGCGGCCGGTGAGAGCACGCGCGGCCCGCTCGAGGCTCTCGCGGGCGGCGAGACCGCGCGCGGCCCGCTCGCCGGCCTCGCCGGCCCCCTGAACGGTTCCTTGCAGCGCGGCTTCGCAAGCGATCTCGGCGACCTCGGCGGCGGCGAGACCGCCCTCGCGGCGGGCCTGCTTCTCGGCGGCGCGGGGGGTCTCGCTGCCTCCGGTGATCGCTCGCTGGACGGGTTCTGGGCCTTCGCGCCCTTCGCGCCGTCCCCGCCCCTCACCCCCGCCGCGCCCAGCCTCACTTCCGACCTACCCGGCGCGCCGCACGGCGCGCCGAGCGTGGCGCGCGGCACCGCCCATGCCGCGCTGGATCTGCCGTCGGCCCCGGATCCGCTGTCCGGGGCCGTCGGCGGTTCGCCGGCCTCGGGCGCATCCTCGACCTTCTCCGTTGGCGGGCTGGCGCTGTTGCTGGCCACGCTCTCCCTCGCGGGCCCGGCCCTTCGCCGGCGCCTGCCTCGCCGGCCGGTGATGGGCTGGCCGGCGGCTTTCGTTCCGCTGCTCGAACGACCCGGCTAGACCGGCCGGGCTCGCCGCGAGTCGAACGACTCGCGGCCCCAGTTCGAAGCGATTGCGACGAAGGAGTGACAATGAGACGCAGTGCGACTGCGCTGTGGGCGACCGTGCTCGCCCTCGCGCTGACGGCCGCGCCTGCCGCCGCACAGGAGGCGACACAGACCGTGACGGACTCGGCCGCAGCCGGCCAGGTTGGTCCGGTATCGGTGAACGCCCCGGTGCGCGTGGCGAGTGACGGCAACAACGAACAGCCGTCGGTATCCACCGGCGGACCCCAGACGACGGACGACTCCGCCGGGGCCGCCCAAGCCGGTCCTGTCGAGGTGGACGCACCGGTACGCGTGCTGAGCGACGGCGAGAACGCGGCTTCGGGCGGCGGCTCGGGCAGCGCGGCCGGCAGGGGCACGCAGACGACCGACGAGTCGGCCGGGTCGGCGCAGGTCGGGTCGGTTGACGTAGACGCGCCCGTGCGGGTGGCGAGCGACGGTGACAACGGGTCGTCGGAGTCGGGTGCCGGTGCCAGCGGCGGGTCGACCGCGGGATCGCAGACGACGGACGAGTCGGTTGGGTCTGCACAGGTCGGCTCGGTCGACGTGGACGCGCCGCTGCGGGTGCTGAGCGTCGGCAACAACGCCTCTTCGGACGGCGGCTCGAGCAGTGGCTCGGCTGGCCCAACGGGCGGCGGTACGCAGACGACCGATGAGTCGGTCGGGTCGGCGCAGGTCGGCTCGGTCGACGCAGATGCGCCGGCGCGGGTGGCCAGCGATGGCGACAACGGGTCGCCGGATTCGGCTGCCGGTGGTGGCAGCAGCTCGGCCGCGGGCGCGCAGACGACGGACGACTCGGCTGGGTCGGCACAGGTCGGGTCGGTCGGTGCGGATGCGCCGGTGCGGGTGCTCAGTGATGGCGATAACGGGTCATCCGGGCCGGCTGGGGGGTCTGGCGACGAGCCGGCTCCCGGTTCGGGCGGCTCGTCCGTTGGTTCGCCGTCCGTGGATGAGTCGGTTGGCTCGGCTCAGGTTGGGTCGGCTGATGCTGATGCGCCGGTGCGGGTGCTTAGCGATGGCGACAACGGGTCGTCGGGGTCCGGCGGCGCTGGTTCTCTCGCCGGGAGTAACCAGACCGTTGACGAGTCGGTCGGCGCTGTCCAGCTTGGGGCGGCGGATGTGAACGCTCCCGTGCGCGTCGCCAGCGGTGGCAACGATGCCGGACCTGCGCAGGCCGACCCGCCAGGCAGTGGAACGCCCGGTGGCGAGGCGCCTGGCGGCGGGACGGCGGGCAGCGGCACGCCTGGCGGCGAGACACCTGGCGGCGGGACCTCAGGCAGCGGTACGCCTGGTGGGGAGACGCCTGGCGGTGACAGATCCGGAGGGGCCCTCCCTGGCGGGGACGAAGCGGGCGGCACCCGCGATGTCCGCGGCGGCGCGGATTCCCCGGGCACCGGCACAGACCGTCCAGGTCAGGGCCAGCGGCTCCAGTTCGTCGTCGATCAAGGCCCGTCGGATCCCGGGAATGAGCCGGTCTCCGAGGTCCTGTCCGGGGGAGCCGGCGAGGACGTGTCCGGCGGGGATGGCGCTGGGGGGAAGGGCGCACCCGCCGGTTCCGTCCGGGTGCTGGGCGCACAGGCGAGCAGCCTCCCGGTGACCGGGCTCGGAGTGCTCTGGATGTTCGTCCTGGGTCTGTTGCTCATGACGAACGGGTTTGCCCTCCGCAAGTCGGGGCGCGAGCCGATGTGACAGGGGGCCGCGGACGCGCGGCACGGCTCGCGGCCGTGGTGGCCAGGCGCGCGGGGACCGGGGGGCCCCCCGCGCGCCGGCCGCCCGGCGGCTGCGGGGAGCGAAAGGAGGACTACAAAGCGACGATCGCGTCGATCTCCACGTCGGCCCCCTTGGGCAGCCCCGCGGCGGCCACCGTCACCCGGGCCGGGGGATCGCCGTCCGAGAAGAACTCGGCGTAGACCTCGTTCACGCGCGCGAAGTCGTTCATGTCGCCCAGGTAGACCGTGCACCGCACCGCGTTCGAGAGCGACGCGCCCGCCGCGTCGCAGATCGCCTGGAGGTTCTCGAGGCAGCGCCGCGTCTGCCCCTCGATGTCCTCCTTCACGAGCTCGCCGGTCGACGGGTCGAGCGCGATCTGACCCGAGCAAAAGAGCAGGTCGCCGACCCTCATTCCCTGCGAGTAGGGACCGATGGCGGCCGGGGCGGACTCCGTGGAGACGGCTGTGCGGTCGGGCATGTCGCAGACTCTATGGAGTGGAGCCCCGGGTTTGGACGGCGACCGACGGCGACCTCGAGGAGGTGGCCGCGCTCATCGCCGCCTTCCGCACCTGGTGGGGCAAGGAAGAGCCGACGCTCGACCAGATCCGCCAGACGGCAGAGACGCTCCTCCACGACCCGAACACCGAATTCCTGCTCGCCGCACCCGGCCAGAGCACCCCGCCCGCCGGCGTCTGCCAGCTCCGCTACCGCCTGAGCGTCTGGACCGGCGCCGACGACTGCTGGCTCGAGGATCTCTACGTGGAGGATGCCGCCCGCGGCAGCGGGCTCGGCCGGGCGCTCGTCAACACCGCCGTCGCGCGCGCCACCGCCCGCGGCTGCCGCCGCATGGAGCTCGACGTGAACGAGCAAAACGCCACGGCGATCGCCTTCTACGAGAGCCTCGGCTTCACCACCGAGCCGAAGCCGCCGGGGCGCACACTGTTCGTCGCGCGCAAACTCTGACGAGCCTCTATCCTCCGAAGCGGACCGTGCTAGGCGGGGAGGTAGCGGTGCCCTGTCACCCGCAAGCCGCTCTAGCGGGGCTGAACTCCCGTCCTAGGGGTTTCGCCTTCGGGGCCAGTACGCCGGACAGAGGCGTCGATGGCCGGGTCCCGCGCGGCGAGCGCTCGCGAACCAGGTCAGATCCGGGAGGAAGCAGCCTTAAGCGATACCGCTCGTGCGCCGCGGACCAGCCTGGCCGGAGCCGAAGTCCGGCGGGCACGCCCGGGGACGAGCTTCGAAGACGGGTGCACGGTCCATGTCTTGCCCTCGCCATGACGCCCGCCGACGTCATCCACGAGCTGGCCCGTAGATGGAACGCAGGCGACATCGAGGGCGTGCTCGACCTCTACACCGAGGACGCCGTGATGCTGGCCGGCCCCGACTGGCCCGAGCAGACCCCGCGGCGCGGGCGCGAGGGCATCCGCGCGAACATCGACGAGTGGCGCGCGGTCTGGGAATCGGCCGAGTTCGAGATCGCACGCACCGAGACCTTTGGCGACCGGGTCGTGGCGGATGGCGCCTGGAACGCGCGTGGCCGGTCGAGCGGCGTGACCGGCTCGATGCCCGCCATCCCGCTCTGCACCATCCGGCATGGGAAGATCGCATGCCTTGAGTGGTTCACGGACTACGACGAAGCCGTCGCCGCCGCCCGCGGCGCCTGATCTCGACACGCTGAGGGCGATCGAGCGCCGGGTCCTCTGGCTCTCGACCGCGATCGTCCACCACGCCAACCGCGTGCGAGAGAACCGCTCCGGCGTGAAGGTCGGCGGCCACCAGGCCTCGAGCGCGTCGATGGTGAGCCTGATGACCGCGCTGTGGTTCAGCGAGCTCCGCGCCGAGGACCGGGTGTCGGTGAAGCCGCACGCGTCGCCGGTGCTGCACGCGATCAACTATCTGCTCGGCACGCTCGACCGTCCCTACCTCGAGACGCTGCGCGCCTTCGGCGGCCTCCAGAGCTACCCGAGTCGCACCAAGGACCCCGACCCGGTCGAATACTCCACGGGCTCGGTCGGCATCGGCGCCACCGCGCCGATCTGGGGCGCCATCGCCCGCCGCTACCTCGAGCACCACCGTTTCGACGCCCCGCCGATGGGCCGCCAGATCGCCCTGGTCGGGGACGCCGAGCTGGACGAGGGCGCCGTGTGGGAGGCGATCGTCGATCCGAGCGTGGCCAAGCTCGGCGAGGTGCTGTGGGTGGTCGACCTGAACCGGCAGTCGCTCGACCGCGTGGTACCGGACATCGCCTTCGGCCGCTGGGCTCACATGTTCGAGGCAGCCGGCTGGCAGACGATCACCGTCAAGTACGGCCGTCGCCTCGACACGCTGTTCGAGCGCCCGGGCGGCAGCGACCTCCGCCGCCGCATCGACGAGATGCCCAACGAGGAGTACCAGCGGCTGCTCCGCGCCACGCCGGAGGAGCTCCGCGAGCGGCTGCCGGACGGGAACGGCGCGCTGAAGGCGCTGATCGGCGAGCTCGACGACGGGGAGCTGCGCGCCGGCCTGCGGGACCTCGGCGGCCACGACCTCGGCGCGCTGATCGAGGCCTACAGGCGCGTGGAGCACGACCGTCCGACCGTTGTGTTCGCCTACACGATCAAGGGCTGGTCGCTGCCGATCGAGGGCCACCCGGAGAACCACTCGGCGCTGCTCACGCGCGAGCAGATGCTGGAGCTGGCCGAGGTGCTCGACGCCGACGCCGATGACCCGTGGGCCGCCTTCGACCCCGCCAGCCCGGAGGGCGAGCTGTGCGCTGCCGCCGCGGCCGCGCTGGCGCGCGACGAGCCGCAGCCCGTCGAGCCGCCGGCCGTGCCCGGCTCGCTCGGGCGGACCCACCGCGGCAAGGAGTCCACCCAGCAGGCCTTCGGCCGCTTCTTCGTGGACCTCGTCCACGACGCCCCCGAGGTGGCCGAGCGGGTCGTCACGGTGAGCCCCGACGTGGCCAGCTCGACCAACCTCGGCGGCTGGATCAACAAGTCGGCGATCTTCTCCGTGGGCGAGCGGCGCGACTGGTTCGCCGACGACCCCCAGACGCTCGTCCACTGGCACGAGACCGTGCGCGGGCGGCACATCGAGCTGGGCATCGCCGAGACCAACCTCGTGGGGCTGCTCGGCGAGTTGGGCTCCACCTGGAGCCGCTACGGCCAACCGCTGCTTCCGATCGGGACCATCTACGACCCGTTCGTGGGCCGGGCGCTCGAGCCCTGGTCGTTCGGCATGTACGCCGGCGGCCAGTCGATCCTGGTGGGCACGCCGAGCGGGGTGTCGCTCGCCCCCGAGGGCGGCGCGCACCAGTCGATCGTGACGCCGTCGATCGGGATCGGCCAGCCCGGCTGCACCGCGTGGGAGCCGGCGTTCGGCCAGGACCTGGAGTGGACGCTGCTGCACGCCCTCGCGTCGCTGGGCCGCCCCGGCGGCGAGTCGGCCTACTTCCGGCTGTCCACGCGGCCGATGGACCAGTCATTGACGGGCGGCGACACGAGCGCCGAGCGCCGCGAGCTGGTGCTGGCGGGCGGCTACCCGCTGCGGCGGGCGAGCGGCAGCCCGCGCGTGACGCTCGTGGGCATGGGCGCCATGATGCCCGAGGTGCTGGCGGCGGCGAACGTGCTCGGCGACGAGGTGGACGTGATCTGCGTGACCAGCGCCGATCTGCTGTTCCGCGCCCTGCGCGCCCGAGCGGGCTTCGCCGATCCCACGACCGACTTCGACATCCTCGACGAGCTGCTCCCGCCCGACCGCGCCGCGCCGCTCGTGACTGTCCTCGACGGAGCCCCTCACGCGCTCGCCTTCCTGGCCGCCGTGAACGCCACGCCGCTCACGCCGCTCGGCGTCACGCGGTTCGGGCAGTCGGGCGACCTCGGCGACGTCTACGAGCACCACCAGATCGACGCCGAGACAGTCGTGGGCGCCGCGCTCGATCTGCTCGACTAGGCCGCGGCCGCGTCGAGGCCCGGCGAGCGCGCCATCGCGACGTCCTCGAAGACGTCGATCAGCTCGGGGTCGAACGCGCGGCCGCCACCGGCACGCAGCACGGCGACCCCGGCCGGCACGGACCGGGCGCAGGCGAAGGCGTCGGCCAGCGCGGCAACCCGGGCACCCCACGGGATCTCCCGCCTGGCGAGGCCGTACGGGTACCCGGTCCCGTCCCAGCGCTCGTGGTGGAACTCGATCAGGGTCAGCGTGTCCCGGCCCAATTGCTCGTAGCGCAGGAAGTCGAGCCCGTACTGGGGGTGCCGGCGCATCAGCTCCACCTCGGCGTGGTCCAGGGGACCTGCCTTGTCCGCGATCGCAGGAGGCAGTGCGAGCTTGCCGAGGTCCATCAGGAAGAGCCCCAGACCGAGCTCGAGCAGCTTCTCGGCGCGCAGTCCCATGCGCCGTCCGACGAGCAGGCCCGCCACGGTGGCGTCGATCGGCCGGTCGCCTGATCCGGCCACGTCGTAGGGCGCCTCCGGCAGGCGCTCGACCTCGGCGACGATGAGCCGTGCGGCGCCGATCAACTCTTCGAGGCACTCGTGCGAGAGCAGGTTGCCGGGCATGCTCCGCGCGTCCGCCTCGGCGCGCTCGAGGGCCGCGGTCGCCGTCGCGCGGGCGAGGTTCGAGAGCGGCCGCATGCCCTTGGAGAGCGGTCTCATCCCTCTTCTCATCGGCAGCCGGCCGCGAGACTTCAATGCTCTCCACCCGCAGAGCTAGCATGGTCGATCCATGCTCTCCCTCTACCGCCGCCACCGTCCCAAGACCTTCGACGAGGTGGTGGGCCAGGAGCACATCGTCCGCACCCTTCGCAACGCGATCGAGCTCGACAAGGTCCATCACGCCTATCTCTTCGTCGGCTCGCGCGGCACCGGCAAGACCTCGATGGCCAAGCTGCTGGCCTGCGCCCTGAACGCGAGCGGCGGGCCGCGCGCCGACTTCGAGCCCGACGACCCCGCCTGCCAGGCGATCATCGCCGGCACCTCGCTGGACGTGGTCGAGATGGACGCCGCCTCCAACAACTCGGTCGACGACATCCGCGAGCTGCGCGAGAACGTGGCGCTCGCCCCCATGCAGGGCGGCCGCCGGATCTACATCCTGGACGAGGCGCACATGCTCTCCACGGCCGCATGGAACGCGTTCCTGAAGACGCTGGAGGAGCCGCCCCCGCACGTAGTCTTCGTTCTGGCCACGACCGAGGCGCACAAGGTGCCGGCCACGATCGTGGACCGCTGCCACCGCTTCGACTTCCAGCGCCCGTCGCTCGAGCAGATCGCCGGCGTGCTGCGGCGGGTGTCGGCCGAGGAGGGCATCGAGGTGCCCGAGCCGGCGGTCGGCATGCTCGCCCGCGCCGCCACCGGCAGCTTCCGGGACGCGCTCGGCACGCTCGAGCAGCTCGTCACCTACGGCGGCAGGCAAGTCAGGCTCGAGGACGTGCTCGACATCCTCGGCGTGGCCGACGCCGAGCTGGTGCTCGAGGCCGCCGAGGCACTGGCTGACCGCGACCCGCGCGCCGCGCTGCTGACGGTGCAGAGGCTGTCCCACTCGGGGCGCGATTTCACGCAGTTCATGCGCGACCTGTCCGGCCATCTCCGCCACCTCTTCGTGGTGCAGACGCTCGGCGAGGTGCCCGACTCGTTCTCGGTGACCGCCGAGCACACGGACCGGCTCGCGCAGCAGGCCGAGCGGCTGTCGCAGGGCGAGATCCTGCGCGCGATCGACTTCCTTGCCGCGGCGATCGCGGCCGTGAAGGACGGCTCGGAGCCGCGCATCCAGCTGGAGATGGCCTTGCTGAAGGCCACGCAGCCGCAGGCCGACCACTCGCTGCAGGCGCTGATGTTCCGGATCGAGCAGCTGGAGGCGCGTCTGGGTCAGGGGGGCGAGGAAGCTCCCCAGACTTCAACTCCGCCTCCCTCCACCGCAGTGCCCTCTTCCTCAAGAGCGGGGCGGGGCCCATCTGCAGCGGTTGCAGTGGATGTCGAGGAGGAGGTTGCGCCGCAGGCGGTCGGCTCGATCGAGCTCGAGCAGGTGCAGGCCGTCTGGCCCGCCGTGGCCGACGCCGTGTGCGAGGAGAACGGCATGATCGGCGCCGCGCTCAGCACCGCCCGTCCGATGGCGCTGGAGGGCGGCCGCCTGACGGTCGCGTTCCCGACCGACGCCTCCTTCGTCAAGAAGAAGGCCGAGGCGAACCTGGAGATGGTCGAGCGTGCCCTGCGGGGCCTGACGGGTCAGTCGCTGACCGTGGTGTACGAGCTGCGCGACGACGCCGCGCCGGACGGGCCGGTCCTGCTGGGCGAGGAGGAGCTGATCGAGCGCCTGCGAGAGGAGTTCGCAGCGGAGGAAGTCTTCGACGAGGAAGGGAGCTAGCCGATGGCCGGCCAGCCCAACATGAACGCCATGATGAAGCAGGTCCAGAAGATGCAGGCCGACATGGTCAAGGCTCAGGAAGAGCTGAAGAACGAGATCGTGGAGGCCAGCGCCGGGGGCGGGATGGTGACCGTGAAGATCACCGGCGACCTGGAGCTGCGCGAGGTGCGCATCGACCCGGAGGCGGTGGACCCCGACGACGTCGAGATGCTGCAGGACATGGTCCAAGCCGCGACGAACGAGGCGATCCGCTCGGCCCAGGAGCGGGCCGCGGCCAAGATGAACGAGGCAGCAGGAGGCCTCGCGGGCCCCGGCGGGCTCGGCGGTTTGGGGCTGCCCGGCTTCTAGGGAGTGGCGCCGGCGGTCCGGAGGCTCCGGGCCGGCGCTCGCTCGCCGAGAGCGAAGCGGGGTTCCGGGTTCTCTCGCCCTGTCAGGACCGCTTCCACGTGCTCCGCCAGGGCCGGCCCGTGCTTGTAGCCGTGCCCTGACCCGCCGCCGAGCAGCCAGACGTTGGGATGCTCGGGGTGGCGGGCGAACAGGAACTGGCCGTCGGGCGTGAGGCCGTAGTGGCAGCCGGGCGCGCTGGCCACCGGCGCGCCGGCCATGGCAGGGAAGCGCATCCCGAGGTACTCCCGCGCGATCGCGATCCCGCCGGCGGTCGCCTCCAGCGGACGCGTGTCGGGATCCACCTCGGCGCCGTCGATGTCCGGCCCCACCTTGAACCCGACACCCTCCACACGTGCGTGTCCGTAGAAGGCGGCGTCGAAGTCCACCCATCCCGCGCCGTTCCACTCGGGCGGCGCCTCGAAGAGCACGAGCTGCTGGAAGGTGACGCGCATGGGGACGAGCTGCGGGAAGAGCTTGCCGAGCCATGCCCCGCAGGCCCAGACGATGAAGTCGGCTTCGAGGCGGCCGGCCGAAGCGTCGCCGGGGGCGCGGCCCACGGCGGCTCTCGCCGGGGCGCCGCCCCTCGCAGCGGTTCTTCCGGGCGCGCCGCCCCTCGCAGCGGTTCTCCCGGGGGCGCCGCCGCTCGCAGCGGGTCTCCCGGGGGCGCCGTTCGCCAGGCGCACGCGGTCGCCGTCGGGCTCCGCTTCGCCGATCACCACGCGTGCGCCCGCCTCGCATGCCCGCCGCACCAGCGCCCGCACTCCGTCCGCCGCCCGCAGCACGCCCGCCTCCGGCTCGTGCAGGACGAAGGCCAGGTCGTCCACGGCCACGCTCGGGAACAGCCGGGCGCCCTCCTCCGGCGACATCCGCTCGACCGGTATTCCGGCGCCCCGCAGCACCCGCTCGCTGTCGGCCTCCCAGCCGTCCTCGCGGCGCGCGAACCACGTCACCCCGGACTCCACCAGCACGCCCTCGCCGAGCTCGCGCCACAGCTCGAGCGCCCGGCGCGCGGAGCGCGCGTAGAAGGCGTCCGGGCCGTGGCAGCAGCGGATCAGCCGCGTCTCGCCCCCAGACTCGGCACGGAGATGGCCCGGCTCGAAGCGGTCCACGAGCGTGACCTCCCAACCCGCGCGAGCGAGCCGGTCGGCGACCGACGCGCCGAACACCCCGGCGCCTATGACCACCACTGAGGGCATGACCGACGCCAAGGCTAAGGTTCGCCGTTCGTGTTCGCAGCGCCGGTCAACCGCCTGATCACCGAGCTGGCGCGCCTTCCCGGCATCGGGCAGCGCACCGCCCAGCGGCTCGCCTTCCACATCCTGAGCGCGCCGAATGACGAGGCGCTCGCGCTCGCCGAGGCCATCCGCGAGGTCAAGGCGACCGTCGGCCACTGCGAGATCTGCTTCAACCTCGCCACCGAGGCGACCTGTCGCATCTGCCAGGACGAGCGGCGCGAGGCGGCCATCATCTGCGTGGTCGAGCAGCCGAGCGACGTGATCCCGATCGAGCGCTCCGGCGAGTTCCTGGGCCGCTACCACGTGCTCGGCGGAGCGCTGTCCCCGATCGACGGGGTGGACCCGGAGGACCTCCACGTCGCGGAGCTACTGGGCCGCGTGGACAACGGCGCCGGCGTGCGCGAGGTCGTGATCGCGACGAACGCCACCACCACCGGCGAGGCGACCGCGCTCTACCTCGCCGACGCCGTGCGCGAGCGGGCCCCGGACGTGGCCGTCACCCGCCTCGCCAGCGGGCTGCCGGTGGGCTCGGACCTCGAGTACGCGGACGAGATAACGCTCGCCCGCGCCCTGCGCGGGAGGCACTCGTTGTAGCCTCATCTCATGGCGACTCGCGTGGTCAGCGGCGCCTGCCCCCACGACTGTCCAGATACGTGCGCGATGCATACCACCGTCGAGGACGGACGGGCGGTGGGGGTGGCCGGCGACCCGGACCATCCCATCACGGCCGGCTTCCTCTGCGGCAAGGTCTCGAACTACCTGGAGCGGGTCTACTCGCCGGACCGCGTCCTGCACCCGCTGGTGCGCGAGGACGGCGCTTTCCGCCGGGCCACGTGGGACGAGGCTCTCGATCTGGTGGCCGCTGGACTCACACGCGCGCGCGACGAGTTCGGCGGCGAATCGATCCTGCCCTACTCGTACATGGGCACCCAGGGGCTCATCCAGGGGAACGTCATGAGCGCGCGGGTCATGAACGCCCTCGGAGCCTCGGCGCTCGAGCGCACCATCTGCGCGACCGCCGGCTACACCGGCACGGCCATGGCGCACGGCATTTCGCCCGAGGTCGACCCCGAGGAGTGGCCGCACGCCCGCTTCCTCCTGGTGTGGGGCTGGAACCCGCTCTCCACCGCACCGCACCTGTGGCGCAAGCTGCTCGACGCGCGCCGGGCCGGCGCCCGCCTGGTCGTGGTCGACCCGTTCCGCAGCCGCACTGCGCGCGTCGCACACGAGCACCTGAGCCCGCTGCCCGGTACGGACGCCGCGCTGGCCATCGGCATGATGCGCTCTGTCGTCGACTCGGGCCTGCACGACGAGGAGTGGTGCCGGGCGCATGCGGAGGGCTATGAGGAGCTGCTAGCCGCGTTGCGGCGCTTCCCGGTCGAGCATTGGGCTCGGCTCTGCGGCGTGCCCGCTGACGTCGTGGCTCGGGTCGGCCGCGAGTTCGCCTCCACGCGGCCGGCGCTGCTCCGCCTCGGCGTGGGCGCCCAGCGCCACATGGGCGCGCCCGCGGCGTACGCGACGATCGCCTCGCTCGCCGCCCTGACGGGCGCTTGGCGCGACCGCGGCGGCGGCTGCTCCTATATCCCGCTCGCCACGGCAGCCGCGGTCAGCTCGGGCCCGCTCGAGCGCGAGGACCTCCGGCCGGGGCCGGTGCGCACGATCAACATGTCGCAGCTCGGCGCGGCGCTCACCGACCCCGACCTCGACCCTCCCGTCAAGGCGCTTGTCTGCTGGAACTCGAACCCCGCCGCGATCGCCCCCGATCAGACGCGCGTGCTGCAGGGCCTGCGCCGCCATGACCTGTTTACGGTCGTGCTCGAGCAGTTCATGACGGACACGGCGGCGCACGCCGACGTGGTGCTGCCGGCGACCACCCAGCTCGAGCACCTCGACCTCGTCTTCTCCTGGGGCCACCACTACCTCACGTGGAACGAGCCTGCGATCGAGCCGCTCGGCGAGGCCAAGCCCAACACCGAGGCGTTCCGGCTGATCGCGGCCCGTCTCGGCCTGGACGACGCCTGCTTCCGGGAGACCGACGCCCAGCTCGTGGACGCGACGCTGGCCGGCTTCGACGAGGATGGGCTACGGACGCGCGGCTGGCAGAAGATCGACCTGGGACAGGGGCCGATCCCGCACGCCCGAGGTGGCTTCGGCACGCAGACGGGCCGCGTGACGCTCCATGCCGACTACCAACCCCCGGCCGAGGTGGCGGACGCGGGCCTCGCCGAGCGCTTCCCGCTGGCGATGATCACCCCGAAGACGCACCTGTTCCTGAACTCGACCTTCGCGAACCAGCGGCGACAGCATTCTGCGCAGCCGGTTCCCGTGGTGGTGCTGCACCCTTCCGATGCGGCTGTTCGGGGCGTTTACGACGGCAGCCAGGTGAGGGTGTTCAATTCGCGTGGCTCGTTCGTATGCGCTGCGGAGGTCTCGGACGATGCACGTCCGGGCGTGGTGGTCGCCCCGATGGGCTGGTGGAACCGCGACTACGCGGAGGGCGTGAGCGGTCAGGCCACTACGTCGCAGCGGCTGACCGAGCTGGGGAACGCTCCGACCTTCAACGACAACCGCGTGGAGGTCGAGCGCCTGGCCGCCGGCCGCTGACCGGCTCATCCGATCAGCCCGTAGTCCTCCTTGGCCTCGAGGGCCCGCAGCACGGCATCGTTCAAGCGGCCGCGCGGGAGGTCGCCGCTGCGCACGGCCGCGAGCACCGCCGCGTAGGCGGCCTGCTGGTCGCCGACCGGGCCGGAGATGAAGAGCAGGTCCGCCCCGGCCTTCAGCGCCTCCACCGCCGCGTCCGGGACGGAATAGGACGACGTGATGGCCGGGTCGGCCAGGTCGTCGGTGATCGCGACGCCCTGGAAGCGGAGCTCGCCGCGCAGCAGGTCGGTAACGATCGCCCGGGTGAGCGAGCCGGGCCGGGTGAAGTCGCTGACGGGATAGAGCGCGTGCGACAGCACCACGCCGGGCACACCTGCCTCGATCGCGGCGCGGAAGGGCCGCAGGTCCCGCTCCCGAAGCTGGCCGAGATCGAGGCCGACGCTGGCAGGCCCCAGCTCCGTCGACTGGTCCGCCGTCCCGAGGCCGGGGAAGTGCTTGACGGCTCCGAACAGGCGCTCCTCGCGGAAGGCTCGGACCACCGCCTCGGCGTAGGCGGAGACCTCCGCGGGGTCGTCCGAGTACACGCGCGCCCCGAGCGCCGAGCCGGACTCGAAGCCCACGTCCACCACCGGGTCGAGCAGGCCCGTGATGTTGAGGCCGCGGAGGGTCTCGCCAGTCTCGGTGGCCTGGGCAGAGGCCTCCTGTGCGCTCGCCAGGTCGGCGGCCGCCAGCGCGGGTGGCAGGCCCTTGAGCTCGTTGAACTCCCCTCCGTCTTGAACGGCGAGCACCCAGGGGGGCACGTGGCCTTCCTGTCTTGCTATGACCGTTGCCTCGGCTCCCATTTGGCTCAGGAGGTTCAGGTCGCCGGTGTAGTTCTGGTCCGCGAGCACGATGCCGCCGAGGTCGAGGCGGCGCAGGCGGCGGTAGACCTCGGCCGTCAGGTCGGTGCCTCGGAACCCGAGCAGGAAGAGCTGCGCGACCTTTCGCTCGACCGGGAGGCGGCGGGCCAGCTCGGCGACGCTGCGGGGCACGTCGGGGGTGCGGGCGCGCGGGGGCGGCTCGCTTTCCCGCGCCGGGACGATCTTGGCGAGGAAGGAGGTGCGGTCGAGCGGTTCGCCGGCGCGCTGGGGCGGCGGCTGCGGCCCGGCCTTCTCCTCGTTGCGGTCGTTCGCTCCTATCACCGCCCCGGCTACGCCTGCGGCTACGGCAACGACGGCAACCAGGAGGATGGTCAGCCGTCGTCGCGGGCGCACCTTCGTAACGCTAATGCCGCCCACCCCCCGCAGCGCCAGGAGGTGGGCCGGCTTATGCAGTCATACGGTGCATTGCCGGGTCCACGCCCGGATTCGAGGGGGGCCGGGCTATCTTTCGGCGTTCATGCTCGACACCGTCGTCATGAAGTTCGGCGGCACCTCCGTCGCCGACGCCGAGCGGATCCAGCGCGCGGCGAAGCGGATCGTGCAGCGGGTCGACGAGGGGAACCACGTCGTCGCCGTCCTGTCCGCCCGCGGCAAGCACACGGACGAGCTCGTGGCGCTCGCGCACGAGGTCTCCCCGCGGCCCCATCCGCGCGAGATGGACATGCTGCTCTCGACCGGGGAGCGCGTCACCTGCGCCTTGGCCGCGATGGTCATCAACGACCTCGGCCGCGAGGCGATCTCCCTCACCGGCTCGCAGGCCGGCATCGTCACCGACAGCGGCCACACCAAGGCGCGCATCCTCGAGGTCAAGGCGCACCGGATCCGCGAAGCCCTCGACGGCGACAAGGTCGTGCTGGTTGCCGGCTTCCAGGGCGTGTCGCAGGAGTCCCTCGACGTGACCACCCTCGGGCGCGGCGGCTCCGACACCACGGCGGTCGCGCTCGCCGCGGCCCTCGGCGCCGAGGTCTGCGAGATCTTCACCGACGTCTCCGGCGTCTTCAGCGCCGACCCGCGCATCGTCCCCGACGCGCGCAAGCTGCCGGTGCTCACCTTCGAGGAGATGCTCGAGATGGCGGCCTCCGGCGCGGGCGTCCTGCAGCTGCGCTCGGTCGAGTACGCCCGCAACCACGGTGTCACGATCCACTGCCGATCCAGCTTCGAGGATGGACCCGGTACGGTGGTTCAGGACGAGGAGCTGACCATGGAACGACCGCTGGTGACCGCCGTGACGCACTCCACCTCGGAGGCGCGCATCACCCTCATGGGCCTGCCCGACCGCCCGGGTATCGCCGGGCGCGTGCTCACTGCGCTCGCCGCCGCCAACGTCAATGTCGACATGATCATCCAGAACGAGCCCCTCAGCGACGGGCATCTCGCGGACATGTCGGTCACGGTCCCGCGCGAAGACCTGATCGAGGCGCGCGAGGCGCTCGCGCCGCTCCAGGCCGAGCTCGGCTTCGGCGGGATCCAGACCGACGAGCACATGGGGAAGGTGTCGCTCGTCGGTGCGGGAATGAAGAGCCACCCCGGCGTGGCCGCCCGCGCCCTCACCGTGCTCGGCGACGCCGACGTGAACATCGAGATGATCTCGACCTCCCCCATCAAGATCTCCTGCGTCGTGCGCGAGGAGCACGTGGAGACCGCGGTGCGCCAGCTCCACACCGCTTTCGAGCTCGGCGCCGACGCCGTCAAGCCCGAGGACGTGGCCGGCGACCACCGCCCGAAGGTCGACCCCGGCGCGCAGGACGCGGCATGAGGGTCGCCGTCGTAGGCGCCACCGGCGCCGTGGGCTCCACCATCCTCGGAGTGATGCGCGAGCGCTCGTTCGCCGCCGACGAGGTCGTCCCGTTCGCGAGCGAGCGCTCGGCCGGGCGCACGATCGACTATGGCGACACGGACCTGACCGTGGTTGCCCTGAATGAAGACTCCATCCAAGGCTTCGACCTCGCCCTCTTCAGCGCCGGCTCGACGACGAGCGCCGACTGGGCCCCCCGCTTCGTCGAAGCCGGCGCCGTCGTCGTCGACAACTCCTCCCAGTGGCGCATGTCCGACGACGTGCCGCTCGTGGTCGCCGAGGTCAACCCCGACGCCCTCCAGAACCACCGCGGCATCGTGGCGAACCCGAACTGCACGACGATGCAGACCGTCATCGCGCTCGCGCCGATCCTCCGCAGCGTGGGGATCGAGCGAGTCGTCATGTCCACCTACCAGGCCGTGTCCGGCACGGGCCAGCGGGCCGTGGACGAGCTCCACCGCCAGGCCGAGGCCGTGATCGAGGCGCACGAACTGCCGGCGCCGGCCGTCTACCCGCACCAGATCGCGTTCAACGTGCTGCCCCAGGTCGAGACGTTCAAGGACGGCGACGACTACTCGACCGAGGAGCGCAAGTGCATGTTCGAGACGCGCAAGATCCTCGGCCGCTCGGACATCGGCGTGTCCGCCACCTGCGCGCGCGTGCCCGTCTACACCGGCCATTCGGTGTCCGCCAACGTGCAGACCCGCGAGCCGCTCTCGCCGGACGAATGCCGTGCGCTGCTCGCGAAGGCGCCGGGCGTGGTCGTGGTCGACGACCCAGCGGACGCGATCTACCCGACCGCCATCGATGCGGCCGGCCGCGACGACGTGCTGGTGGGCCGGATCCGCCGCGACCCCTCCCACGACCGCTGCCTGAACCTCTGGATCGTGGGCGACAACCTGCGCAAGGGCGCGGCGACCAACGCGGTCCAGGTCGCGGAGCTGCTGAGCGTTCGAGGGCTCTTGCGGGCCGCCCGCGCCTAGTAGTAGGGTCGCGCCGCCGGGCCAGGCAGGTCTCTGGCAACCCCCGACTCACCCACCCGGAGGAGGCGTCGCATGCCCGCGAAATGGACCTTCATGGTCTACATGGCCGGCTTCAACAACCTGTCCGACTTCGCCACGAAGGACCTGAAGGAGATGCGGAAGGTCGGGTCGTCGGACGACCTGAAGCTGGCCGTCTTCATCAAGCGCATGAACTCGCGCGGGGCGCAGCACCTCATCGTGGGGAAGCGGCCCGCCGACGACGTGAAGAA
Source organism: Thermoleophilaceae bacterium (assembly GCA_035947555.1). GTDB lineage: Bacteria > Actinomycetota > Thermoleophilia > Solirubrobacterales > Thermoleophilaceae > JACVRW01. Next base: position 17,866 of record DASZJZ010000032.1, read on the forward strand.
GAACATCGGCAACGCCGACTCCGGCAAGCCCCAGACGATGCTGAACTTCATCCGCTGGGCGAAGCAGAAGGCGCCTGCGGAGCGCTACGCGATCGTGGTCTGGAACCACGGCAGCGGCTGGCAGCCGGACGACCTCGAGGACCTCTACGACGAGGTCCGTGGCCGCCGGGACCAAGGCGTCACCGCGCGCGAGCTCGCTGTGCGCTCGAACCAGCGCATCGCGCGCGCGGTGTTCGGCACGTCCGTCCAGGAAGTCCTCAAGCTGCCCGATCAGGCGGAGCGCGCCATCGCCAGCGACGACGGCACCGGCCACTCGCTTGACACGATCGAGCTCGAACGAGTGCTCGCCGAGGGCGTCGAGGCGATCGGCCAGCCGTTCGACCTGCTCGGCATGGACGCCTGCCTGATGAGCACTCTGGAGGTGGCCTACCAGACGCGTGCGCACGCCCTGAACGTGGTCGGCTCCGAGGAGCTCGAGCCCGCGGACGGGTGGCCCTACACCGCCGTCCTCAAGGATCTCGCCGCGAACCTGGACATGGACGGCGGGCGGCTCGGCGAGATCGTGGTGAAGCGCTACATCCAGTCGTATCAGAACAAGAGAGGGATGTGGCCGGTCACCCAGTGCGCGATTTCGGGCGGCGGCACCAAGCCATTCAGCGAGGCGCTGGACGAGCTCGCGGGCGCGCTGACGAAGCACATGCGCGAGAACGGCGTGGGCCAGGTTCAGGCGGCTCACATGCGCACGGCCGGATTCATGGGTGACCTGTTCGACCTACGCGACTTCGCGGGGGAGCTGCGCAGGCGGAGGGTCGGCACCGAGGCCAAGCGGGCGGCGAAGAAGTTGATCGAGTCGCTCGAGCCGAACGGCTATGTGCTCGCCGAGGGGCACCGTGGGGACAAGGTGAAGGAGTGCGGTGGGGTCACCGCGTACCTGCCCTTCCCGGGCTGGGGCGTCTCGGAGTACTACAAGGACCTGAGCTTCGCCAAGCAGCACCGCTGGGACAACTTCATCCGGAACTACCACCGCGCGGCCCGGTCGGGCTAGCTCCTCACCGGCCGCCGCTCGGAGTCGACCACGATCGGCTTCTCCGACCAGGGCCGGGTGAGGCGCGGAAGGTCACGGCGCGAGGTGATGCCGAGCTTTCGGTAGATGTTGCGTGCGTGCGTGCGCACGGTCTCGATCCCGATCGAGAGCCGGTGCGCGATCTGGGCGTTCGTGGCGCCGTCCTGCAGCAGCGCGAGCACCTCGGCCTCGCGCGGGGTGAGCAGCTCCGAGCCGATCACGTCCACGGTGCCCGCGCCGCCCGCCGCCGCCGAGCGCGGCAGCACGTGCATCCCCCGCGAGGCGAGGTGGATGGCGTTGATGATGTCGCGCGCCTCCGTCTCCTTCGACAGGCACGCCGTGGCGCCGAAGGAGAGCATCTGGTTGCACTCCGCGGCTGTGGGCCGGTTCGCGAGCACCACGATGCGGGTGGACGGGTAGGCCTGGTGCAGGTCATAGACGTCCGACGGGGACCGCAGGGTGCCGAAGTTGAGCAGCACCACGGCCGGCGCGTGCCGCTCGATCGCGTCGCGCACCTCCTCCATCGGCACGCCGGCCCCCACTAGCTCGAGGTTGGGGTCCTCGGAGATCAGCACGTTCAGGCCGACCGCGACCAGGTCCTCGAACTTGCCCGAGACGACGGTGGGCATCGCGCCGGAGTGTACGCCCGGAGGGGGGAGAAGGGGGGAGCTGGGCATCCCCCGAAGATCACACCTCGGCTCCCCTCGAGATCCCACCGCGGGGGTGGCGAGGCCTGCGGCCCGGCGGGGCACCATCGAGACAGACTTCAGGAGCTTCCAGGGCGGAATGGGGTACGCCTGGCGAGAGAGAACCGGCCAGCCTTCTGGCCGGTTTTCTCGCTTTTGGGGGAGTTTCAATCTGCCGAACTGGGTATCTCCCAGCCGGGGCGCACGATGACGACGCGGCTGACAACCCAGCTTGAGCGTGAGCCAACGGCTCCGCGCACGGCACGCCAGACGCTCGCAACGTTCGACCACGGCCTGCCGGAGGACCGCCTGCTCGACGCCGAGCTGCTGATCAGCGAGCTCGTGAGCAACGCCGTCAAGTACGGCGGCGACGGCGACATCAGCGTGATCTACGAGCGCGACGACGGGTGCTTCCGTACCGAGGTCGTCGACCAGGGCGACGGCTTCGTAGCGGCGCTGCGCGACCGCGAGGACGTGTACACGCCCGGTGGCTGGGGCCTGCCGCTGGTGCAGACGCTGTCCGACCGCTGGGGCGCCCACGAGGGCTCGACCCACGTCTGGTTCGAGTTCGCGCTGTAGCGCTCAGGCGGCGGCGAGCCGCGCGACCTTGTGCACGACGTCGCGCGTGGAGACCACGTGCTTGCCCATGCCCAGCTCGCCGGGCTCGAGGCCGAGCGCCAGCCCCACCATCTGAGGCAGGTGCAGGACGGGCAGGTCGAGCTGATCGCGCTCCACGAAGCGGGCGGCCGCCGGCTGCTGCATGTCGAGGTTCAGGTGGCAGAGCGGGCAGGGCGTGACCATGCAGTCGGCGCCGGCGTCGATCGCGTCCGCCACGTGGCGCCCCGCCTGCCGCAGCGACGTCGTGCGGTTCATCGTGATCACCGGGAAGCCGCAGCACTTGCGGGCGCCCGCGTACTCGACGGGCTCGGCGCCCAGCACCTCGATCAGCTGGTCGAGGTACTCGTCGCGCCCGGGGTGCTCGTCGAAGCCGAGCCGCCGGGTCGGGCGCACGATGTAGCAGCCGTAGAACGGAGCGATCCGGAGCCCCTCGAGCGGCCGCTTCACGCGGTCCCCGACGGTCTCGAAGCCGATCTCCTCGGCCAGGATCCAGAGGAAGTTCTTGTTCCACCAGTAGTTGCCGCTCTCGTACGAGAGCCCCTCGGGCTGCAGGTGGGTGTTCACCGCGGCTCGGTACTCCGACGAGGCGTCTAGCCGCTCCTGGCACTCCGACTGAGCGCCCTGGCAGGTGGAGCAGATGTTCATCATGCCCGCCGCGCCGTCCACCCGCTGGGCCATCGCGAAGGTGCGCGCGTTGAGCGTGTCCACCAGCTCCTGGTTGTGCTCGGCGATCACGCCGGCGCCGCAGCAGTTGGCCCGATCGAGCTCGACCAGCTCGAGGTCGAGCAGCGGCGCCACCTTGGCCATCGAGCCGTGCAGCTCGGGGGTGAAGCCGCGGGACACGCACCCGGGCCAGTAAGCGAGCCTCACGCCTCCTGCCCTCCCTCAGCCATGGCGCCCTCCTCGTCGGCGCCGGTCTCGCCGACGATGTAGAGGTTCAGCTCGAGCCGCTCGTCCTTCGACTCGATCTCATTGAAGATGCGCCGCACCTGACGCTGGTCCGGGAGCTTGGGGTGGAGCAGCGCCTTGCGCGGCGTCACCTTCCCCGATCGCAGGCCCCGGAACGCGGTGGGCAGCTCGCGCGTGAGCTGCTTGGCGCCGTCGGGGCTGAGCTGCCCCTTCACCAGCGACCCGTCGCCGAACGAACGCGGCAAGAGCTGCGCCTCGTGGTTGGTGCCCCACCTCTCGACGATGTTGAGGAACGCCTTCTCGTGCCCGTAGCCGTTGTTCGAGTCCTTGATCTCGAAGTCGGCCGTGGCGCGGCGGCGCAGGCGCATGATCTGGTCCATCGGCGCCACGTCCTTGGGGCACACCTCCACGCAGGCGAAGCAGTGGGTGCAGTCGTAGATGCCATGCGGGTCCTCGGCCAGGTCCCTCAGCCGCGCCTCGTGCTCGCCGTCGCGCGGATCGCCCACGAAGCGGTAGGCCTTTGCCAGCGCGGCCGGCCCGATGAAGTCGGGGTCCACCTCCATCGACAGGCAGGTCGAGACGCACACGCCACAGTGGATGCAGGCCATCGCCTGGGTGACGTCGAGCATGGCCTCCGCCGGCACGATGTACTCCTGGTTGTCGGGCGGCTCCTCCGCGGGAAGCAGCCATGGCACCACGCGGCGGACCTTCTTCCAGTGCACCGCCTCCATGTCGGTCACCAGGTCCTTGAGCACCGGCATGTTGCCCATCGGCTCGACCGTGATGGCGCCGTTCCGGGCGCGCTCCGCGGCGTCGCCGATGCGCGTGTTGCAGGCGAGCGCCGACTTGCCGTTGATCCGCACTCCGCAGGAGCCGCAGATGGCGGCGCGGCACGAGCAGCGGATCGCGAGAGAGGCGTCCTCGCGGTCCTTGACCTGCAGGATGCCGTCGAGCACGGAGCGCTCGGGGGGCAGGTCCACGCCGTAGTCGGCCCAGTAGGCGGCCTCGCCCGACTCGGGGTCGAAGCGGCGAATTTTCAACTGGAAGTCGGCCATCTCAGTACGCTCGTTCCTGCGGCTCCCACTGGGTCATGGTGACCTCCGAGTAGGCGATCTCGGGGTCGCCGCCGTTCACCGACACGGTGATGTGCTTGAGCCACTCGTCGTCGTCGCGCTCGGGGTAGTCGGTGCGGTACTGGGCGCCACGGCTCTCCTTGCGCTCGATCGCCGACAGCACGATCGCCTCCGCGTTGTCGAGCATGAAGTCGAGCTCGAGCGCACCGAGCACGTCCTGGTTGAACACCGAGCCCTTGTCGTCGATCGAGACGTCCCTGGCCTCCTCCTTGAGGCTCCGCACGGTCTCGAGAGCGTCGCGCAGTCCCACCTCGTCGCGGAACACCGCCACGTACTTGTCCATCGTCCGGCCGAGCTCCGCCTTCAGCTCGGAGACCCGGCGCGGGCCGGAGTTTCGGCCCACGATCGCCGCGATGCCGCGCTCCCCGTCGGTCACGTGGCTCCAGCTCGGGTCCGGTATCGCCATGCCCTTGGTCGACTTCGCCGCGTGCTCGCCCGAGCGCCGCCCGAACACGAGCGTGTCGAGCAGAGAGTTCGCGCCCAGCCGGTTGCCGCCGTGCACCGACACGCAGGCGCACTCGCCGGCGGCGTACAGCCCCGGGATCGCCGTCTGGCCGTGCACGTCGGTCTTCACCCCGCCCATCACGTAGTGATTGCCGGGTTTGATGTGGATCGGCTCGCGGGTGATGTCCACGCCGGCGAAGTCGCGGCCGACGTTCACGATCTCGCGCAGCGCCTCGTGGATGCGCTTGCGCGGCACGACCGTGATGTCGAGCGCCACCGTGCCGTCGGGGAAGCCGCGTCCCTCGTCGATCTCGGTCTGCTCCGCGCGTGAGACCACGTCGCGGCTCGCCAGCTCCATCTTGTTGGGCGCGTACTTCTCCATGAAGCGCTCGCCCTCGGCGTTGTAGAGGTGGGCGCCCTCGCCGCGCGCGCCCTCGGTGATCAGCAGCCCCAGCCCGGCCAGCGTGGTGGGGTGGTACTGGATCATCTCCATGTCCATCAGCGGGGCGCCGATGCGGTAGGCCATGGCGATCCCGTCCCCGGTGCAGATGAGGGCATTCGTGGTGGGGTCGTAGATCTGGCCGTTGCCACCGGTGGCGAGGATCACGGCCTTGGCCGCGAACAGCTCCATCGACCCGTCGCGGATGTTGCGCGTGACCGCGCCGGCGATGCGACCCTCGTCGTCCTGCACGAGGCCGGTGGTGAACCACTCCTCGTAGCGGTACACGTCGTCGAACTTCATGAGCTGCTCGTAGAGGACGTGCAGGATGGCCTGGCCGGTGATGTCCGCCACGTAGTAGGTGCGGGCGGCGGAGGCGCCCCCGAAGGCCCGCTTGCCGAGCCGGCCCTCTTCGTTGCGGTGGAACGTCACGCCGAGGTGCTCGAGCTCGAGCAGCTCCTCGGGCGCCTCGCGGCACATGATCTCGATGGCGTCCTGGTCGCCCAGGTAGTCGGAGCCCTTGACCGTGTCGAAGGCGTGCGACTCCCAGGAGTCCTCCGGGTCGAGCGCCGCGTTGATGCCGCCCTGGGCGGCGTTCGAGTGCGAGCGGACGGGATGGACCTTGGAGATGATCCCGACCGAGGCGCCCTCCGCGGCGGCGGCCAGGGCGGCCCGCTGCCCGGCCAGGCCGGCTCCGATCACTAGTACGTCGTGGTGAGGCAAAGCCTGATTGATTCTATGCAGCCACGGCCCCGCGCAGTGCCCGCCGCACCCGCTCGATCGTGACGATCCCCTGCAGCACACCGTCGCGGTCCACCGCCATCACCGCGCCGAGCCGCCCCAGGCTCTCCTGCGAGAGGAGCGACTCGAGCGGGTCCTCCACACGCGCGCGCAGGCCGCTGTCGCCGTCGTCGCGGGCCATCACCGAGTCGATCGCGCGGCCGGCCCTCTCGTGCTCGGCCACGCTCGCGACGGCCTCGCGAGAGACCACCCCGACCAGGCGGCCGAGCTCGTCCACCACCGGGAACCAGGGCCAGCCGTAGCGCAGGAAGAACTCGTCCTCGGCGCGGTCGAGCGGGAGGTCACGCGGGATCGCGATCGGCTCGGCATCCATCACATCGCCCACGCGCAGGTGCTCGATCCGGCCGGAGAAGTCGGCCTGCACCTGGGCCGAGCGCGCGGCCTGGGTGAGGAACCAACCGATCAGCGCGAGCCAGATGCCGTTGAAGGCCTCGCCACGGAGGGCCCAGTAGAGGCCCGCGGCGATCATCACCCATCCGACCGCGCGGCCCAGCACGGCGGCGAAGCGGGTCGCCCGGTTGCGGTCGCCCGTGATCTTCCAGGTGATCGCCCGCGCGATCCGGCCGCCGTCGAGCGGGAAGCCCGGGATGAGGTTGAAGAGCAGGACGATCACGTTGATCGACATGAGATAGCCGAGCACCGCCGTGGCCTGGCTGCTCACGCTCGTCTCGTAGACGGCGCCGTCCAGCACCTCCTCGGGGCTCGAGATGAGCGCGCCGAGCCCGAGGCAGGCGGCCGCCACCAGGAGCGTCACCAGCGGTCCGGCCGCGGCCACGCGGAACTCCACCCCCGGCGACTCGGTGTCGCGCCCCAGCTTCGCCACGCCGCCGAACAGCCACAGGTCGATGCCGAGGATCGGGATCCCGTTGCGGAGCGCGACCACCGCGTGACCGAGCTCGTGCAGCAGGATCGACACGAAGAAGAGGAGCGCGCTGACCGTGGCCAGCAGGAAGGCGTTCGAGCCGGCCCCGACGTCCTGGTAGTAGCCGGTCAGCCAGTAGATGATGATGAAGAGGACGAGGAACCAGCTGACGTCCACGCCGATCCGGATGCCGAAAACCCGCGCCAGCTGTATGGACCCTCCTCCGAACACCGCCATGGATGGTGGCAGGCCGCGGCGCCGATTGGAAAGAATGCGCGGCCCAACGCAGCCACATCGAAAGGACCGTCTTGACATACAGCGTCACCTTCATCCCCGGCGACGGCACCGGGCCGGAGATAGCGGAGGCCACCAGACGGGTGCTCGAGGCCACCGGCGTCGAGTTCGACTGGGACTTCCAGGACGCCGGCATCGACGTCTACGAGGAAGAGGGCAACCCGCTGCCCGACCGCACGCTCGACTCGATCCGCGAGCGTGGCATCGCCATCAAGGGGCCCACCACCACGCCGGTGGGATCGGGCCACCGCTCGATCAACGTGGCGCTGCGCCAGGAGTTCGACCTCTACTCCTGCATCCGGCCGTGCAAGGCCTACGAGGGCGTGCGCACGCGCTTCCCGGAGACCGACGTTGTGGTCGTGCGCGAGAACACCGAGGACCTCTACGCCGGCATCGAGTTCGAGAAGGGGTCGCCCGAGGTGGAGAGGCTGCGCGGCTTTCTCGCTGACGAGCTCGACTCTCCCACTCGCGACGAATCAGGCATCTCGATCAAGCCGATCTCGGTGTTCGGCTCGGAGCGGATCGTGGAGTCGGCCTTCTCCTACGCCGAGGAGAACGGGCGGCGGAAGGTGACCGCCGCCCACAAGGCCAACATCATGAAGTTCTCCGACGGGCTGTTCCTCGAGGTGGCGCGGCAGGTCGCCGAGCGCCATCCTGACATCGAGTTCGAGGACCGGATCATCGACAACCTGTGCAACCAGCTCGTCTCGCGGCCCGAGGAGTACGACGTGATCGTGCTGCCGAACCTCTACGGCGACATCGTGTCGGACCTCGGCGCCGGGATGATCGGCGGGCTGGGGCTCGCGCCGGGCGCGAACATCGGCAGCGAGGGGGCGATCTTCGAGGCCACGCACGGCTCGGCGCCGAAGTACAAGGGGCAGAACAAGGTGAATCCGACGGCGCTGATGCTGTCGGGCGTGCTGATGCTCCGGCACCTCGGCGAGACGGAGGCGGCGGACCGGATGGAGGCCGGCATCGCCGAGGTGATACGCAAGGGCGAGAAGGTGACCTACGACCTGAAGCCCTCACGTGACGATCCGTCGGCAGTGGGTACGAGTGAGTTCGCTGATGCGGTGATAGAGGAGATGTCATGAGAGTTGCCGTAACCGGGGCGGCCGGTCAGATCGGTTACGCCCTCCTGTTTCGAGTAGCTAGCGGGCAAATGCTGGGACCCGACGAGAAAATTGAGTTACGACTACTGGAGATTCCTGATGCAGTTAAGGCCGCTGAAGGAACCGCACTCGAGCTCCAAGACTGTGCCTTCCCGCTGCTTGCCTCAACGGAAATCTTCGACGATCCGAAGAAGGCCTTCGACGGGATCGAAGTGGCATTGCTGGTGGGCGCCCGTCCACGGTCCAAGGGGATGGAACGCTCAGACCTGCTGGAAGCCAACGGCGCGATATTCACGGAACAAGGCCGAGCGTTGGCCGAAGGCGCATCCGAGAACGTGCGCGTGTTGGTTGTGGGGAACCCCGCCAATACCAACTGCCTGATCGCGATGAACAACGCTCAAGACATCCCGCGCGAGCGATTCACCGCCATGACGCGGCTCGACGAGAACCGTGCGGTCGCCCAGCTCGCCGACCGAGTGGGGGTGGGAGTCGAGGACGTCCAGGACCTCGCGGTGTGGGGCAACCACTCGCCGACCATGTTCCCCGACCTGTTCAACGCCAAGGTGAACGGAGAGCGGGCCGTCGACAAGGTCGACATGGACTGGTACGAGAACGAGTACATCCCGCGTGTGGGCAAGCGCGGCGCCGAGATCATCGAGGCCCGCGGCGCCTCATCGGCGGCGAGCGCGGCCAACGCGGCCATCGACCACGTGCGCGATTGGATGCTCGGCGCAGACGGCCTGCGCTCGATGGCAGTGCCGTCAGACGGTTCCTACGACGTGGACGAGGGCCTGGTGTCGAGCTTCCCGGTGCGCGTTGACGGCGGGGACTACACGATCGAGCAGGGGCTCGAGGTGGAGGACTTCGCGCGCGGCAAGATCGACCGCAGCGTGGCGGAGCTGCGCGAAGAGCGCGATGCGGTCAGAGAACTTGACTTGATCTGAACCGGGGGCTCACGCCCCCGGGGGCCCCCGCTGATGCCTGGCCGGCTGCCGCCTTCCTAGGCCGGGTGCCAGCCCTTGTCCCGCTTCACCACCTGGCCCTCCGACTCGAGCGTCGGCATAACCCGGTACAGGTAGTTCGGCTGGATCTTCATCGCACTGGCCATCTGCCCGATGGTGATGCCCGGTTGGGCGCGGACCAGCTCCAGCGCCTGCTTGGCGCGGTTGCCGCTTCCGCGCGGGCGGCCGCGGCGCCGGTTGCCGCCACCGCCACCGCCGCCACCTGCGCGGCGACGGGGTGCGGCGCTGGCGCGCTGGGTGCCACCACCCACTCCCGATAGGGCGGACGCGGCCTGCTCCAGCCGGTTGTACTCGTCAACCATGGGCCGGAGCTCGCGCATCCGTGCGTCGATCTCCTTGCGCTTCTCGTCGAGAAAGTCAGCCATTAACGGTTACTTTACTCTACGAGGGACTTCAGGCGCAGCAAGGAACCTTCCAGCTCCTTTTGGGTCACACGCGATACGGCGCGGCCCGCCATCCGCCCGAGTGCGCCGCCCGGGAGGTCGTACTCGTTCGTGTAGGAGAAGGTGGTCCCGTCGCCGTTTCCCTCGAACTCGTAAACCACGCGGGCGTGTGAGGCGACCGGTCCGCGTCCCTCCCACACCACACGGGCGCAGGGATCGTTCTCGACGACGGTCCAGCGCACCTTGAATTTCTTTCCGGCGAGCCTGAGGCACTGGGTCAGCTTCGAGCCCTTCTTCAGCGGCCCGTTCGGGGCGTCCTCGAGGTGGTGGTGAATCGTGACCCACTCCTCGAGCCGCGAGGGGTCCATCACCACGTCGTACAGCCGCTGCGGCGGGGCCGCGACCTCGACTGTGCGCTCGACCTTCACCGCGCCCCCAGCGGCTCGCGGGACTCCCACTCGCGCAGCGCCCGCTCCACAGCGCGGTCGAAGGGGAGCGGGCGGATGCCGTACACGGCCGCCGCGTCGTGTCCCTCGCGCGGGAGGATGTCCGACTCGAGGCTCTCCATGAGCGGCCGCACCAGCTCGAGCGGCTGGCCGGTCACGCCGGCCACGATCGCGCTGGCGGGCGGCGTGAGCGAGCGCCCGAACCCAAGCGGGAGGCGCCCGACGCCCATCGAGTCGGCAATCCGCTCGATCATCTCGCCGTAGGTCATCACGTCCGGCCCCGCGGCGTCGAGCGACCGGCCCGCCGCGTCGGGAATGGAGGGCGTCCGGGCGAGCAGCTCGAGCACGTCGCGCTCCGCGATCGGCTGGGTGCGGTTGCGCCGCCAGGCCGGCATCGGCAGCACGCGCAGCCGCTCCACCAGGCGCACCAGCACGCGGAAAGAAGACGACCCGGCCCCGACCACGATCGAGGCGCGCAGCGCCGTCGAGCCCGGCACCGCGTCGAGCAGCGTGCGCTCCACCTCGAGCCGCGAGCGCAGGTGACGGGAGACGCCGGTGGCCGGCTCGATGCCGCCCAGGTAGACGAGTCGCTCGAGGCCGGCGCGCTCGGCGGCGCGGGCGAAGGTCTCGGCGGCGTGGCGGTCCCTGTCCGCGAAGGCGGTCCCGTTCGCGCTGGCCTCCATCGAGTGGACGAGGTAGTAGGCCGTATGGCAGCCAACCAGCGCCTCGTCGAGCCCGCGGCCGTCGAGCAGGTCGCCGCGCACGGGTTCCACGCCGTCGAGCGGCTCGACCGCCTCGGGCCGGCGGGCGAGCGCGCGCACGGGCCGGCCCTGCTCCGCGAGGCGCCGCAGCAGCCTGCTCCCTACGTAGCCGGTGGCCCCGGTGACGAGCTCCATGTGGCCATTCATCCTGTCATTCGCCCCCATCGAAAAGCCGCTAGGAGCGGGGACGGCCACGAATACCCTGGAAATTGCAGGGATACGAAAAGACACCGTTTTGCGGGGTCGGGACTGGATTCGGTCGGCGCGCTCGGGCACGATGCCCGCGATGCCGAAGACGAAGCCGGTCCGCTGCGAGGACTGCTACTTCCACCAGAACATGCTCTGCGCGCTCAACCTCGACAAGCCGTGCACGACCTTCCGCCCGGCCGAGCGCGGCCTCGAGCCCGAGCGCCAGCTGGCCTTCGTCTTCCGCGCCGAGCGCACCACCGCGGCGTACGCTTTTCCGCATCCGGACCGCTGAGACGTTCGCCGGTCCGCCGAGCGCTCGGCGGATGTTTTTTACAGGCGGGTAGGCTCCGCGCATGAGGTTGACGGTGCTCGGCAAGTCGCCGTCCTGGCAGGACGCGGGGGGCGCCTGCTCCGGCTACCTGCTCGAGGAGGACGGCACGGCCGTGGTGATCGACTGCGGGAACGGCGTGTTCGGAAAGCTGCGCCAGCGGATCGACTACGTCGACGTGGACGCGGTCGTGATCTCGCACCTGCACGCGGACCACTTCCTCGACCTCGTCCCCTTCTCCTACGCCCTCACCTACGCACCCCGCCAGCAGCCCGTGCCCGTGGACCGCTGGCCCGGCACCGACAACCCGGCGTGCCCTGAGCTGCACGTGCCGCCGGGGGCGCGCGACACCTTCCGGCGGGTGGTGGGCGCGTGGGGGAACGAGGACCTGATCGAGAACGCCTTCGACCTCCGGGAATACGACCCGTCGAGCGAGCTCGAGATCGGGCCGGTGCGCGTGCGGTTCCAGCCGGTGCCGCACTTCACCGAGACCTTCGCGATGGCGATCGGCTCTATGAACGGCTCCGGGCGGATCGTCTACGGCGCCGACTCGAGTCCGACCGACGCGCTGACCGAGCTCGCGACCGGCGCGGACCTGGTGCTCATGGAGGCCACCCTGCCGCGCCCCGAGCGCACCGGGCTGCGCGGTCACCTCACGCCGAGCGAGGCCGGCGAGCACGCCCGCGCGGCCGGCGCCAAGCGGCTCGTGCTGGTCCACATCTCCGACGAGCTCGACGCGGATTGGGCGAGGCGCGAGGCCGAGGAGTCGTTCGGCGGTCCGGTCGAGGTGGCGGTGGAGGGCGCGTCGTACGAGGTCTGACCGCCGCCAAGGCTTGAAACGCTCCCGCGGCGGGAGTCGTATTGGTGGTGTGCACGGCTCGTCCTCAGCGCCGGAGGTAGTGCTGACGGTCCCGGTGCGACCGTGGTACCGCGCGGCGCCGGCAGGGACGAGACGGAGCTGATCCGCCAGGCGCGCAGCGGCTCCGCGGATGCCGTCGAGACGCTCGTGCGGCGCCACTGGGAGGCCGCCCACCGCACGCGTACTTGATCGTGCAGGACGCGGCGGCCGCGGAGGACATCGCGCAGGAGTCGATGCTCGCGGCCGTCCGGGCGATCGACGGCTTCGATCGCAGGCGCCCGTTCAAGCCATGGCTGCACCGGATCGTCGTGAACCGGTCGCTCGACTGGGTGCGCGCACGGCAGCGACGTGGCGAGGTGGGCGGCGAGCTTGCCGCAGGCGCCGAGGCCGCGGCGCCCGGCGACGGCATCTCCGAAGACCTCATGGCCGCCCTCCGGGCGCTCGATCCCGAGCAGCGCGCGCTCGTGGTGCTGCGACACGTGCTCGGCTACCGCTCGAGCGAGCTGGCCGGCATGCTCGGGCTGCCCGCCGCCACCGCATGAGGGCGGCGGCTTCTGCGCCGAAGGCGCGGACCCTACGCCCGGCCCGACCTTCGACTCCATCGGGCTGCACCTCGTGCCGTCCCAGTTCACGGGCGTGGCCGAGCCGGACCTTGTGATGGCCGGCGCCACCGGCAGCGGTGTCCACCGCGTGCGCGTGGTCTACCGGGACAATCGTGGCGAGGCGCATGACCTCCCGGTCGACTTCGCGCGCGTGGAGGGCGAGCTGCGGCGACAGGTGGGGGACCGCGCGCCCGGCGGCACGTTCGTCGCGTTCGTGCCGGGCGCCTGGGCCGCCCGCGACGAGGTGGTCACGCGACTCGACCTCCGCGCACTCATGGGCACCGGCAAGCTCGAGCTGAGCGACTTCGCCAGGCGCGAGCGACAGCAGCTGCGCGCGGCGTACGCGGCGTGCGCCCACCTGATGCCCGCCGTTGGGGACTTCCCCAAGGACCCCGCCCCGGAGAGCGTCGAGCGGGTCATGGGACCGCACATGGACTGCGTGGAGCAGCGCAGGCCGCCGAGCCCGATCGAGGTGATCGCCTACGACCGGCACGGCGACGTCATCGAGCGATGGGCGGAGCCGCTCGCCGTGCCGATGCGCCAGGCGGACCTCTTCCCCAAGGGACCCCTGCCGTGGGACGAGCGGCCGGCTCACGGCGATGCGATCGGCGAGCCGGTCGTCCTGGCCGCGGGGCGCGCGCCGGGAGGCGCTCGCTATGAGTTCTTCGTGGAGCGGATCGGCCCGGACGACCGGGCAACCGGTATCTGCAACATGCTCTGGTGGCCTCGCTTCCAGCAGGCTGGCGCGGGCGGCTCATGCGGTCCCACCCTTCCGCCGCAGGGCGCGTTCGGGCGCCGCTCACCCGAGGACGTGATGGCCAAGCCGTTCGGGTTCCTCACGGATGTCCGCCCGGCGACCGGCCACTGGATCCTGAGCGGCTATGCACGGCCGCGGGTCACGCGCGTGCTCGTGACGTGGGAGGGCCGCGAGGCCCCGGCCAACCTCGCGCGCGTGGACGCTGCGCTGAGCGAGCAGATGGGCGCCTCCGAGCCATTCGGCTTCTGGGTCGCCTTCGTCCCGCGCTCGGCCCGCCACGCGAAGTTCGAGATCGTCGCCTACGACGGGGACGGCGGCGAGATCGGCCGCTACGAGTACCGCAGCGACGTCACCAACTGACCAGCTTCCAGATCTCCGGTAGGCGGGTCGCCTCGTCGGCGCCGACCTCGGAGAAGATGGCGACCGCGCGCTTCAGGTGCTCCATCGACTCGTCGGTGCGACCGGCGGCGTGGTGGAGGTCGGCGAGGTTGTTCTCGAGGGCGGCCTCGCGGTGGCGGTCGCCCTGAGCGGCGCAGAGAACGAGAGCGGCCTCGGTCAGCTCGAGCGCGCGCTCCGGCTCGCCGGCCTCCCGGGCGACGAGGGCGAGGTTGTTGAGGGCGGCCACCCGGGCCGACGCGTCGTCGAGCTGCTCCGCGAGCTCGAGGCTGCGCTCGAGCTCGTCGCGAGCGGCCTCGAAGTGCCTCTCCGCACGGGCGAGAACGCCGAGCATGTTGTGGGCCTGCGCGAGCGCCCGCCGGTCAGCCGCGCCCTCCGCAAGCGCGCGAGCCTGCTCGGCGAGCTCGGCCGCGCGCCCCGCGCGGTGCTCCGCCTCCGGCTGCGCGCGCTCGTCTGCGGTCCGCTCCCCGCGCTCGTCGGCGGCCGCCGCCGCGCCGTCTTCTGCGTCGGGCTGCGCGCTCCCGCTCTGATGCAGCGTCAACGCGAGATCCGCGAGGATCCGGGCGCGCAGGGCCTCGTCGCCCGGCTCCGCCGCCTCCAGCGCGACCGTGAAGCGGGCATCGGCGCGATCCCATTCGCCACGGCGTAGGTGCACGCCGCCCAGCTTGTGCTCGATGCGGGCGACGGCCGCCTCGTCCGCGTGTGCGGCCGCGCTCTCGTAGCTCGCGAGCGCGCCCGCGTAGTCGCCCACCAGCGTGCGCAGGTCGCCGATGCGCTCGTGCAGGGCAGCGGTGTCGGGGTAGCCGAGGGCAAGGGCCGCGTCGAGGTGCTCGAGCGCATCGGCGTGAGCGAGCAGCGACGCCGCGTGCTCGCCCGCGATCCGGTGCTGCTCCGCAGCCCCGGCCTGGTCGCCCGCGAGGCGCAGGTGCTGGGCCACCGGGGCCGCACCCTCCGGGCCGGGCGCAGCCCGAGCGAGGGCGTCGGCCACGCGCCGGTGGAGCAGCCGCCGCCGCGCGAGGCCGATCTCCTCGTAGACGAGCGCGCGGAGCTTGTCGTGGGTGAAGTCGTAGCCGGGCTCGCCGAGCTCGCGCGCCGGACCTCGGGCCTCGCGGGCCGCTGCGGCGTCCCCGAGTTCCCGCACCAGCCCGCGCGCCACGAGCTCGTCCAACCCCTCCGCCGCCTCCTCCTCGCTGCGGCCGCTCGCCGTCCGGACGGTGTCGAGGCCGAACGACCGGCCGATCACCGCCGCGGTCTCCACGAGCTGGCGGGCCATCTCGCCGAGCCCGGCCAGTCGTGCCTCCAGCAGTCCCCGCATCTCGCTCGGCACCGGGACGGCGGCCGGGTCGTGCCCGGCGGCCAGTGCCGCGAGGTACTCCGCGACGAACAGCGGCAGGCCCTCGCTCTCGATGTACACGCGCTGCTCCAGCTCGGCCGCCTCGTCCGGTCTCACGGCGCGCACCAGCTCCGCCACGTCGGAGCGGTCGAGCCGCGCCAGCGCCACCACGGTGGCCTCGCCGGCGCGGGCGAGCTCGGTCGCGAGGCGGCGCAGACGATGGCCGGGCGGCACGCCCTCGCTACGCCAGCCGATCGCGAGCAGCAGCGGCCGGCCGTGCAGGCGGCGGCCGAGGTAGGCGAGCACGTCGAGGGTCGCCTCGTCGGCCGGGTGCACGTCGTCCACGAACACCAAGCCGGGCGACTCGCCGCGGCAGCCTGCGGCGAGTACCGCGGCCACCGCTTCCAGGAGCCGCGCCTGTGCCCCCGGGCCCGTGAGCGCGACCGGCGGTGGAAGGTCGGGCCCGACGGACGCGAGCTCGGGGAGGAGCAGCGACGCATCGGCGAGCCGCTGCGCAGGGACGTCGCTGCCGACGGCATCAGGGGCGGACCGCAGCGCCTCACGGAGCAGCGTGACGACCGGACCGTACGGCAACCCAGCCTCGTCCTCGTGACACCGCGTGGCAAGCACCGCGCCACCGCTGCCGGCGACATGCGCGATGAGCTCGGCAGCCAGCCGCGTCTTGCCGATACCGGCCTCGCCCTCGATTACGGCGAGCCGGCCATCGGGAGCGGCCGCCGCGTGGGCTTCGACGAGAGCGGCCAGCTCGTCCGCACGCCCGACAAGCGGGAGCTCCGAGGGAGGCCCGACACGGGCGGCCGCCGCGGCCGGGCCCGCTCCGCGCACGACCGCTCCACCCGCGGTCGCTCCGCCTGGGGCCGCTCCACCGGCCGCGGTCCCGCGCGTCGCCGCTCTCAGCGTCCCCTCGCTCACCTGCTCGAACAGCGCGGCCGTCTCCTCGAGCGGCGCCACGCCGAGCTCCTGGCTCAGCGTCCGCACGCAGTCGCGGTACTGCGCGACCGCCGCCGCGCGGTCGCCGTTCAGCGCGTAAAGGCGGATCAGCTCGCGGTGCGCGGGCTCGTGCAGCCGGTCGAGCTCCAGCCAGCGGCGTGCGTACGCGATGGCGCGCGCGTACTCTCCCCGCGCGCACACCATCGCCACCAGCCGGGCAAGCGCCGCTCCCAGCTCTCGTCGCAGCTCGTCCGCCTCGTACACCTGCCAGGCGTCGAACTCCGGGCTGTCGCGCAGCGCGAAGCCCTCGAGCAGCTCGCCCCGCGACAGCTCCACGGCCGCCGCCAGCTCCTCCAGCGACGCCTCCGAACCGGCCAGCGCCCGGAATCGCTGCACGTCCACCGCCAGGCCGTCGCCGGCACGGAGCGCCAGGCTGTCCCCGGCCGCGTCGATCCACTCCTCGCCCACCGACTTCCGCAGCGCCGAGAGCGTCCGCCGCAGCGCCCCGCGCGCGTGCTCGGGATCCCGGCCCGGCCACAGGAGCGCGCAGAGCGACTCGCGTGAGCGCGGCCGCTCCGCGAGGGCGAGGTGGGCCAGCAGCGCGGTGGCCTTGCGCGTGTCGAAAGTGACCGGCTCACCCGCCCGCCGTACGCGGGGCGGCCCGAGCAGCGAGATCTCGAGATCTGGCGCCGCCACGGGCGCCACGGTAACGATTCCCGGACGCCCTCAGGCGAGGCTCGGCACATGAACACTCGCGTGACTCGAGGCATGCTGCTGGCCGCCGCGGCGGCGCTGGCCCTCACCGGCGCCGCCTGTGGCAGCGACGACGACAACGGTGGGGGAGGCGGCGGCGCTCAGGCCGATCAGCCCAGCCGGCTGGCGATAGGGCTGAGCGGATCGGGGAAGAACGCCCGCTTCGAAGTGCCGAAGTCGGTGCCCGGTGGCGTCGCGACGATCGAGTTCACGAACTCGACCGGCAAGATGGCCTCGGCCCAGCTCGGCTACGCGGACGGCGGCCACACTGGGCAGGAGGCCCTGGCCGCCGCGGGCGCGTGGGCGGAGCAGGGCAAGCCGCTCCCACCGTGGGCGCACACGGCGGGCGGCACCGGTAGGGTCGAGCCTGGCGCCACGGCCACGGTGACGCAGGATCTCCCGCCGGGCGAGTACTTCGTGCTCGACCTCGAGGCGCAGGGCCGCGATGAGACCGCCGGCTTCTTCAAGGTGAGCGGCGCAGGCGACGCCCAGCTCCCGGAGCCGGCTTCGAGGGTCGACGCCTTCGAGTACCGCTTCGAGGCGAGCGGCCTCAAGGCGGGCGCCAACCGGGTGCTGTTCGACAACAAGGGCAAGGAGCCCCACTTCCTCGAGGCGGCGCCGATTGCCCCCGGCAAGACGATCGCCGACGTGAAGCGGTTCCTCAGGACCGAGAAGGGGCAGCCGCCGATCGACTTCGAGCGGTCCCTGTCCACGCCCGTGATCGACGGCGGCCTCAGGCAGGTCGTGGAGCTCGAGCTCGACAGCGGCAAGTACGCGCTGCTGTGCTTCGTGCCCGACCGCAAGGGCGGGCCGCCGCACGCGGTCAAGGGGATGATCTCCGAGGCGACCGTGGGCGGATGAGCACCTACGCCCACACAGTGGAGATCGGGCGGCCACCCGAGGAGGTGTTCGCCTTCGTCACCGACCCGGCCCGCTACCCGAGCTGGCAGCCGAGCCTGGTGAGCGTCGAGCCCCGCGAGCCCGGACCGCTGCGGCTCGGCAGCGAGGCCACCGAGGTCCGCCGCTTCCTCGGCCGGGAGCTCGAGACGACGTGGACGTGCGTGGAGCACGAGCCGGGGCGGCGGTCGGCGATCGAGTCCGGCGACGGGCCGGTGCCCTTCCGGGGGACCTTCATCCTGGAGCCGTCCGGCGGCGGGACGCGGTTCACCTGGACCGTCGAGACGTGGGGCGCGGCGGCGCGGCTGGGCGGCCCGCTCGCCGGCCTGGCCACCAAGCGCGAGCTGGCGGCCAACACCAGCCGCCTCAAGGAGCTGCTGGAGGAGGACCCCGCCGCTTGCCCAAACGCGTAGCTCGTCACAGAATGGGGCACGTGCGGGCGCGTCGCCTCGCCTGGTCGGCCTTCGGGCTGACCTTCGTCATCGCCGTCGTCGCGACCGTCTTCGGCTTCGTCGACGACGGCACCCTGCTGGCGCCGCCGGACACCGGCGAGGTCACCTGGTCCGGGTCGCTCAGCTTCGCGATCATGATCGTCGCCTTCGCGGCGCTCGGCGCACTGGTCGCGTCGCGGCGCCCCGGCAACCCGATCGGCTGGATCCTCTGCGTCTCCCCGCTCTGCCTCGCCTTCACCGAGCTGGCGCGCAACTGGTACGTCCACACGCTGATCGCCGAACCGGGCTCGCTGCCGCTCGCCTCCGGTCTCATGTGGGCGGCCAACTGGGCGTGGATCCCCGGGTTCATGCCGCTGCTCACGTTGCTACTCCTGCTGTTCCCGGACGGCCATGTGCCGTCCCTCCGCTGGCGGTCGGTGGGCTGGCTGGCGGTCGCGGCAATGGGCCTTCTGATCGTCGGGTACGCCCTCGCGCCGGGACCGCTCGAGGACTATCCACGCGTCGACAACCCGGTAGGAATCTCAGGGGCGGCCGGCGACGTGCTCGAAATCTTCCAGGGCGTGGGCTTCCCGTTCTTCGCGCTGGCGGCGACCGGATCGATGGCGTCGCTCGTGGTCCGCTTCCGCCGCTCCCACGGCGTCGAGCGCCAGCAGCTCAAGTGGATGGCGGCCGCGGCCGCGCTCGTGGTGGCGGCGTGGCTGGTCAACGCCTTCTTCGACCAGGTCCTCGGCGAGGACATCTCGCTGATCCTCCCGCTCGCGCTGCTCGCCCTCCCGGCGGCGGCCACAACCGCGATCCTGCGCTACCGCCTCTACGACCTCGGCCTGGTCGTGAACCGCACACTGGTCTACGGCGCGCTGACCGCCACGCTCGCGGGGGCCTACATCGGCAGCGTGCTGCTGCTGCAACTGGCGCTGGACCCGCTCACCAGCGACTCGGGCCTGGCGATCGCCGGCTCGACCCTGGCGGTGGCCGCGCTCTTCAGGCCGGCGCGGCGCCGGATCCAGGAGCTCGTGGACCGCCGCTTCTACCGCCGCCGCTACGACGCCGCGCGCACCGTCGAGGGCTTCAGCGCCCGTCTGCGCGACGAGGTGGAGCTGGACGCCCTGAGCGGTGAGTTGCGCGCCGTCGTCAGCGAGACCGTGCAGCCGGCGCACGTGTCGCTGTGGCTGCGCCCGGAGGCGGGGCGGTGAAGGAGCGCTACGCGGGACCGCTGGCGTGGGCGCTGTTCGCGCTGTTCGTCGCGCTGGTCGTCGCGGGCGGGCTTGTCACTGTCCTCGGCCCGGCGCCGGAGGGGGACCTGTTCTTCCTGGCCGTCCTCGGCTTCGCGTGGGTAGGCGCGCTGGTGGCGTCGCGCCAGGCCCGAAACCCGATCGGCTGGCTCCTGCTCGCCATCGGCATCACCCTCGCCCTCGGGGCGCTCGTGGACGCGAGCCTGATGCTCGACGATGCCCCCGCTCGGGGACTGTTTGCCTGGCTCTCGGACTGGACCTGGTACGTGTGGCTGACGCTCGCCGGGATCTTCCTGCCGCTGCTCTTCCCGACCGGCCGGCCGCTCTCGCCGCGCTGGCGGCGGGTGCTGTGGCTGGGCGTGGCCGCGCTCGTGCTGAGCGTGCTCGGCAGCGCCTTCGACCCGGGCCGGCTCGACGTCGACTCGGCCGTGCCGGTGGACAACCCGTTCGGCATCGGGGGCGCCATGGCCGACGTATGGCCGGTGATGTCCCGCGCCGGCGACGTGCTCGCCGGCATCGCCTTCGCGCTCGCCGCGGCGTCGCTGGTCGTGCGCTTCCGGCGCTCCCGCGGTGTGGAGCGCCAGCAGCTCAAGTGGTTCGCGTACGTCGGGCTGCTCGCGGCCACCGGCCTGGCGGTCGCGATGGCCCAGGTCCTCTTCGGCGCGCAGCCCAGCGAGGACACCGAGGGCGGCTGGCTCGAGGTCGTCGGCGCGGTCGGATGGTTCACGGCGCTCGGGGCGATCGTGTTCGGCATCCCGCTCGCCACAGGCATGGCCATCCTGCGCCACCGCCTCTACGACATCGACGTGGTGATCAACCGGACGCTGGTCTACGGCGCGCTCACCGCGACGCTCGTGGCCTCGTATGTCGGCCTGGTGCTGCTGCTCCAGCTGGCGCTGAGCCCGCTGACCGAGGAGTCGGACCTCGCCATCGCCGGCTCCACCCTGGCCGTGGCGGCGCTGTTCAGGCCGCTGCGGTCGCGCATCCAGCGGCTGGTCGACCGGCGCTTCTACCGGCGCCGCTACGACGCCCGCCAGACGGTCGAGGCCTTCGGCGTCCGCCTACGCGACGAGGTCGAGCTCGACTCGCTCAGCGCGGAGCTGCGCGGCGTGGTCGCCGAGACGATGCAGCCCGCGCACGTGTCGCTCTGGCTGCGCGCCGAGGCGGGCCGGTGAGCGACGCCTCCCTGCGGCGCCTCACGTGGGCCCTGCTGGCGCTGGCCCTGCTCCTGGTGGTTCCGGGGCCGGTGCTCCAGGTCGTGCTCGACTACACCGGCCCGGCCGATATCCCCTTCGCGATCGGCTTCGTCGGCGGGCAGGTGTGCGCGGCCGGGGCGGGCGCCGTGATCGCGTCGCGCCACCCGCGCCATGCGGTGGGCTGGATCTTCCTGGCGATGGGCGTGGGGCTTGGCCTCGCGATCGCCACGGGCGCCTACGGCGATCTGGGACTCGAGACCGATTACGGGCCACTTCCGGCGGACGAGATGGGGGCGTGGCTGGCGTCCTGGCTGTTCATCCCGGTCGCGTTCGCGCTACCGATGCTCCTGCTCCTGCTGTTCCCGGACGGCCGTTTCACGTCGGCGCGCTGGAGGCTGGCCGGCTGGGTGATCGTCGTGACCGCCTCGGTCGCCGCCGCGGCGACGGCGCTCGCCCCGGGGCGGCTCGAGGGACAGGTCGACATCCTGAACCCGCTCGGCGTCGGCGGCGGCCTCGGAGAGGCCATCGAGCTGGTCGAGGTCGTGACGACCTTCCTCGCCCTGCCCGCCTTCGCGCTGGCCGTCGCCGGGCTCGTTGCGCGCTTCAGGCGCTCGCGCGGCATCGAGCGCCAGCAGCTCAAGTGGTTCACGTACGCCGCGACGCTCGTGGGCGTCGGCTTCGCCGGCTCGCTGCTCACACCCGGCGGCTGGCCCGCCGACGTGCTGTTCCTGATAGGCCTGCTGGCGCTCTGCGGCCTGCCGATCGCTGCCGGCGTGGCGATCCTGCGCCACCGCCTCTACGACGTCGACGTGGTGATCAACCGGACGCTCGTCTACGGCGTGCTCTCGGCGGCGCTCGTCGGCGCCTACGTTGGCAGCGTGCTGCTGCTGCAGTTCGCCCTGAGCCCGCTGACCGAGGAGTCCGACCTGGCCATCGCGGGGTCGACTCTGGCGGTGGCGGGATTGTTCCGCCCGCTGCGGGCGCGCATCCAGGAGCTGGTGGACCGCCGCTTCTACCGGCGCCGCTACGACGCGGCGCGTACGCTGGAGGGCTTCGGTGCCCACCTGCGCGACGAGGTCGAGCTCGACGCGCTGAAAGCCGAGCTGCGCGCCGTGGTGGCCGACACGATGCAGCCGGCGCACGTCTCGCTGTGGCTGCGCGAGGCGCCGCGGTGACGGCGAGCCGGGTCGCGTGGTCGCTCTGGGCCCTGACGGTGCTCGGCCTGAGCGTCTCGCTCGCCCTCCCGTCCGCGGAGGCGGACGAGGACGTCTGGTCGCTCGTGGCGAGCTTCGTCTTCGCGCTCAGCTTCGCGACGATCGGCGCGCTCGTGGCGTCGCGCCGCCGGGAGAACCCAATCGGCTGGATCATGTGCGGCGCGGGGCTGGCCTATGCCATCGGAGGGGTTTCGGTCACATACGTGGAGTCGACGCTGGCGGGAGGGGACGACGACCTTCTCGAGACGGTCGCGGACTGGGTCTCGGGCTGGGTGTGGTTGCTCGGGATCGGCCCCGCGGCGACCTTCCTGCTGCTGCTCTTCCCGACCGGCCGGCTGCCGTCGCCGCGCTGGAGGCCGGTCGCCTGGACGGCCGCCGGGGCGCTCGGCTTGATGGTGGCGGGCATAGCGTCGGGGGTCGACGTGGCCGCCGGTCTCGGCTCGTTCCTCCTGCTGCTGGCGGCCCTGGGATGCGTCGCCTCGCTGGTCTTCCGCTTCCGGCGCGCCCGGGGGGTCGAGCGCCGCCAGCTCAAGTGGCTGACCTACGCCGCCGCCATGGCCGGCGCGGTCCTTCTGGCGATCATCGTCGCCGAGTCCACGGGCGGGACGAGCGACGAGCTCAGCAACACGCTGGTGTCCGTCTCGATCGCGGCGCTGCCGGTCGCCATGGGCATCGCGATCCTTCGCCACGGGCTGTTCGACATCGACGTGGTGATCAACCGGACGCTGGTCTACGGCGCGCTCACGGCCACGCTGGCCGGCGCGTATGTAGGCCTCGTGCTCCTGCTCCAGCTGGCGCTCAGCCCGCTGACGGAGGAGTCGGACCTGGCCATCGCCGGCTCGACGCTGGCCGTGGCCGCGCTCGTGAGGCCGCTCCGGTCGCGCATCCAGGCGCTGGTCGACCGGCGCTTCTATCGCCGCCGCTACGACGCCGCACGGACGCTCGAGGGGTTCGGCGCGCGGCTGCGCGACGAGGTCGAGCTCGACTCGCTGGTGGGGGAGCTTCACGGCGTGGTCGCCGACACGATGCAGCCGGCGCACGTGTCGCTCTGGCTGCGGGGGACGCCTAGATGAGCGGGCGCGTCGAGCCGGAGTGGGCCATGGTCACGGTCGCCTTTGTGGACATCCGCGGCTTCACGACGTTCGCCGACCGAGCCACGGCCCGCGAGGCCGTCGACTATCTGAACGAGTTCTTCGCCCTCAGCGTCCCTGCCGTCGAGCGCCACGGCGGCTCGGTGAACAAGCTCCTCGGCGACGGCCTGCTCGCGGTGTTCCGCATGTCCGATCATGCCGACCGCGCGCTCGCCGCGTCGTTCGACCTCCTGGCGGCGGTCGAGGGGCGCTTCAAGATCGGCATCGGCGTCAACTCTGGCCTCGTGCTGGTGGGAACGATTGGCGGCGGCGGCCACAGCGAGCTGGGCGTGGTCGGCGACCCCGTCAACGTGTCCGCGCGCGTCCAGGACGCCACGCGCCAGCTCGGCGAGCCGCTGCTCCTGACGGAGGCCACGCGCTGCCTGCTCGACGGCGGAGCGGCGGGCGCCCTCGAGCCGCGCGGCGAGCTGGCGCTCCGGGGCAAGCGCGAGCCGGTCCCGGTGTACGCGCCCCAGAGGGTGACATCGTGAGCGGGCGCAGGGCGAGCCGCCTCGCCTGGTCGCTGTTCGGCGTCGCGGCCCTGATCGCGGCGGCCGGCGTGACGCTGGTCGCCCTGCGCGGCGGCTCAGCGTCCATCGTCGCCGGCCTCGTGACCGCGGCGGGGATAGCGGCGATCGGCGCGCTGGTCGCCTCGAGCCGGCCGGGCAACCCGATCGGTTGGATCTTCTGCGCTTCCGGTGTGATGCTCGTGCTCGCGAGCTTCGGCGACGAGTACGCCGCACGGGCCGTCACGGACCCGGGCTCGCTGCCCGCCGCCGAGTGGCTCGCATGGGTGGAGGACTGGATCTGGGTCCCCGCCCTCAGTGCGATGCTGGTGTTCGTCTTCCTGCTCTTCCCGGACGGCCGGCTACCCTCGCCGCGCTGGCGACCGGTCGCGGTGCTCGGGGGCGCCACCACGGTGGTCTTCCTCTTGGAGCGGGCTCTCCGGCCCGGCCCGCTCTACAACGTCCCGGCCTACGACAACCCGCTGGGAGTGGACGCGCTGGGCGACGCCATCCGTTTCGCGGAGTACCCCACGCTCGCCGCCTGTGGCCTGGCAGTGGCCGTCTCGATCGCGTCGCTTCCGCTCCGTCTGCGTCATGCGACGGGCCAGGAGCGCCAGCAGCTGAAGTGGTTCGCCTACGGAGCGACGGTCGCCGGCGTAGGGGTCGTGATCGGCGGACCGCTCTGGACCAGCGTGCCCGCGCTTCGGATCCTGGTCCTCGCCGGCCTGATGGCGCTCCCGGTCACCGTCGTGATCGGAATCCTCAAGCACCGCCTCTACGACATCGACGTCGTCATCAGCCGGACGCTCGTCTACGGCGCTCTGACGGCGGCGCTGGTCGCCTCGTACGTCGGCCTCGTGCTGGTGCTCCAGCTCGCCCTGAGCCCACTGACGGAGGAGTCGGACCTGGCGATCGCCGGCTCGACGCTCGCCGTGGCGGCGCTCTTCCGGCCGCTGCGGAAGCGCATCCAGCGGCTGGTGGACCGCCGCTTCTACCGCCGCCGCTACGACGCCGCCCGCACGCTCGAGGGCTTCGCCACGCGCCTGCGTCATGAGGTGGAGCTCGACGCCATCAGCGCCGACCTGCGCGGCGTGGTGGGCGAGACGATGCAGCCTGCGCACGTCTCGCTGTGGCTGCGGGAGGCCTCGTCGTGACGGCCGCGCCTGTCGGCGACTGGGTCGAGCGTCGCGGCATCCGCATGGCCTGGTCGGTGTTCGCCCTGACGGCGCTGCTGCAGGTGGCGACGATCTCTCTCGCCCTCTCGATCCCGGAGTCCTCACTGCCGCCTTCCGAGCGCGACGAGGGATTCGGCCGCGTCTTTCCGTTCGTCTATCTCGCGTTCTCCACGGTCGGCGCGCTCGTGGCCTCGCGGCGCCCTGGAAACGCCATCGGATGGCTCTTCGCGGCGTTCGCCCTGGTCGGGGTCAGCATCGGCTTGGCGGGCCACTGGGCGCTCCACTCGCTCTATGCGCCCGACAGTCCGCTCCCCGCCGGGGCGGAGGCGGCGTGGCTCGGAGCGATCCTCGGGTCGCTGCTGGTGCTGCCGCTCGTTCTGGTCCTGCTGCTCTTCCCGGACGGCCGCCTGGCCGCTGCGCGCTGGCGCAGCGTGGCCTGGCTGGCCGGCGTGGGCGCGCTGTCGACCGCCGTGGGCCGGGCGCTCGATCCGGGCCGGCTCGACAACCTGACGTCGGTGCGCAATCCCCTGGGGGTGGAGGGCGCCGGGGGCGCGTTCGGCGCCCTGAGCACCATCGGCGTCGCGCTGACGGTCGGCCTTCTGGTGGCCGCCGCGACCTCGCTCGCGCTCCGCCTGAGGCGCAGCCGCGGCCGCGAGCGCCAGCAGCTCAAGTGGTTCGCCACGGGCGCCGCCGTCGCCGCGGTGCTCTTCGGCGGCGTGCTGGCGACGACCCTGAGCGCATCCCTGCGGGACAGCGCCGAGGTCACGGCCGTCACGGACGTGGTCGTCGCGCTCGCCTTCGTCGCGCTCCCGGTCTCGGCGGGCGTGGCCATTCTGCGCCACCGCCTCTACGACATCGACGTCGTCATCAATCGCACGCTCGTTTACGGCGCGCTCACGGCCACGCTGGCCGGCGCCTACGTGGCGACGGTGCTGCTCCTCCAGGTGGTCCTCCGTCCGGTCACCGAGGAGTCCGGCCTGGCGGTCGCGGGCTCGACGCTCGTGGTGGCGGCGCTCTTCCGGCCGGCCCGCCGCCGGATCCAGGGCCTCGTGGACCGGCGCTTCTACCGCCGCAAGTACGACGCCGCCCGCACGATTCAGGACTTCAGCACGCGCCTGCGAGACGAGGTCGACCTCGTGGCTCTCAACGCCGAGCTGCGCGGCGTGGTCGCCGAGACGATGCAACCGGCGCACGTGTCGCTCTGGCTTCGCAATCCTCGTAACGCTTCCCGGACGCCCGCCGCGTAGAAAGGAACCCGGATGGCAGCTCTGACCAGACCCTTCCGGCGCCGGCTCCTCAGGCGCAGCCGCGCCGCCCCTGCGGAAGCCGCGGCGGCCGTCGAGCCCGACCGGACGGAGGCACCGCCCGAGCAGGCGCCGGTGGACATCGCGCCCAACGATCCGCTGCTCGCCTACTTCCAGAGCGCGAGCGAGGCGGTCGACATCGAGGCGCTCGAGCTCGACTCGCCGGCGCTGCGTGAGCTCAAGGCGGCCGGCGTGAAGCTGGCGGTGCCGCTGGTGAGCCAGGGCGAGCTGATCGGCGTGCTCAACCTTGGCCCGCGCCTGTCGGAGCAGGAGTACTCCTCCGACGATCGCAAGCTGCTCGACAACCTGGCCGCCCAGGCGGCGCCGGCACTGCGGGTCGGCCAGCTGGTGCGCGAGCAGGAGGCGGAGGCCGCCACGCGCCAGCGCTTCGAGCAGGAGCTCGAGGTGGCACGCCTGATCCAGCAGAACTTCCTGCCGAAGCAGCTGCCCGACCTCCCCGGCTGGCAGGTGGCCGCCTATTACCGGCCCGCCCGCGAGGTGGGCGGCGACTTCTACGACGTGATCCCGCTTCCGGACGGCCGCGTGGCCTTCGTGGTCGGCGACGTGACCGACAAGGGGGTGCCCGCAGCGCTCGTCATGTCCGCCACCCGCAGCGTGCTGCGCGCCTCGGCCCAGCGCCTGGTGGAACCGGGCGTGGTCCTCGAGCGCGTCAACGAGCACCTCTGCCCGGACATGCCGGCGAAGATGTTCGTCACGTGCCTGTACGGCGTGCTCGACCCCCAGAGCGGCCTGCTGCGTTTCGCGAACGCCGGCCACGACCTGCCCTACGTCAAGACCGCCCAGGGAGTGGTCGAGCTGCGGGCTCGTGGGATGCCGCTCGGCCTGATGCCGGGCATGGCCTACGAGGAGAAGGAGGCGGTGCTGCAGCCGGGCGACAGCGTGCTGCTCCATTCCGACGGCGTGGTGGAGGCCCACGACCCGGACCGGGAGATGTTCGGCTTCCCGCGGCTCAAGAGCACCATGGCCGGGGTTAGCGGCGGACAGGAGCTGATCGACCGCGTGCTCGCCGACCTCGACTCGTTCACCGGCCCCGGCAGCGAGCAGGAGGACGACATCACGATGGTCACCCTCCAGCGCTCCGAGGGAGGGAGCGTCCTGAGCACCGAGCTGCCGGGCAAGGCCGGCGTCGCCGACGTGGCCGCCAACGGACGGGTGCTGGCCGAGTTCGAGCTGGCCAGCCAGCCGGGCAACGAGCGACAGGCCATGGAGCTCGTCGAGCGGGCGGTAGCGGAGCTCGGGCTGGAGTCGAGCCGCGTCGAGCGCCTGAAGACCGCCGTGGCCGAGGCCACGATGAACGCGATGGAGCACGGCAACGAGTACCGGCCCGACAGGCCGGTGGCGATCCGGGTGCTCCAGTCCGACGAGCACCTCCGCGTCCAGGTAACGGACCGGGGCGGCGCGGGCGAGCTTCCCACGGCCGAGACTCCCGACCTGGCCGCGAAGCTCGAGGGACGGCAGAAGCCGCGTGGGTGGGGCCTGTTCCTGATCGAGAATATGGTCGACGAGGCGCGCGTCGTGAGCGGCGAGGAGGGGCACACCGTCGAGCTCGCGCTGCGCCTGGAAGGAGGCGGGCATGGCGACGCGTGAGCTCGAGGTTGCGGTACGGGAGCGCGAGGGCATGGCGGTGATCGACCTGCTGGGAGACGTCAACGCGACGGCCGAGGCCGCCCTCCAGCGCGGCTACGCCGAGGC
Source organism: Thermoleophilaceae bacterium (assembly GCA_035947555.1). Lineage (GTDB taxonomy): Bacteria > Actinomycetota > Thermoleophilia > Solirubrobacterales > Thermoleophilaceae > JACVRW01. The sequence continues at coordinate 45,826 of DASZJZ010000032.1, forward strand.
GACGCACAGCGGTGCCCGGTCGATCGCGCTCAACTTCGCCGGCACGGACTACATCAACAGCACCGGCATAGCCCTGATCGTCGGCCTTCTCGCCCAGGCCCGGTCGCATGGCGTGGAGGTGAGGGCTTACGGGTTGTCGGACCACTATCGCGAGATCTTCGAGATCACGCGGCTGGCCGACTTCATGACGATCGCTGACACCGAAGACGGCGCCGTGAGCGGCGCGGAAGGGAGGCGCGATGGCTGAGGCAGCGACCACGTTCGACGTCCGCGAAGCGTCCGAGCAGACGCGGTTGATCGACATCAAGGGCGACATCACCGCCGCGAGCGAGGACGTGCTGATGGACGCCTACGGCCGCGCGAGCGAGCCGGGAGTGCGCGCAATAGTGCTCAACTTCACCCGGCTCGACTACATGAACAGTGGCGGCATTGGCCTGCTCGTGACGCTGCTGGTGCGGGCCCAGCGCCAGCGCCAGCGGATGCTCGCGTACGGGCTGTCGGACCACTACCGCCAGATCTTCGAGCTGACCCGTCTCGACGAGGCGGTCGCCATCCACGACTCGGAGGACGACGCCGTGGCCGCGGCCGGCGCGTCCTGAGGAGGAGCCATGACCGACGAGAATCCCGAAGTGCCGGCCGCCGAGGAGGAGGTCGCCGCGCGCGACGCGGCGAGCTGGGCGAAGACGGTCTCCCGCCTGGACGTCTCCGACGTGCCCGAGGGCGCCGTGAACCTGAACGTCTCGGGACGCCGGCTGATGAGCCCCATCCAGGGCTTCGGCAAGATGTGGCAGAAGACCTATCAGGTGACCATCCCGCGCGAGCGCGTGTCGGCCCCGGAGCTGATCACCGCCTGGAAGGCGAACTTCACCGAGTTCTGGCCCAAGGGCAACCGCTTCTATGCGCCGCTCACCGGCATCAACCCGGGGGAGGTCGCGTTGCTCGACATGACCCTGCCCGGGCGCATGAAGCTCTCGACCGGCGTGATGGTGCTCTACGCGGACGAGGAGTCGTTCACGCTGATGACGCCGCAGGGACACGTCTTCGCCGGCTGGATCACCTTCAGCGCGACCGAGCGCGACGGGGAGACGGTGGCCCAGGCTCAGGTGCTCATGCGTCCCAGTGACCCGATCTACGAGCTCGGCGCCGCGCTCGGCGGCCATCGTCAGGAGAACAAGTTCTGGCACCACACGCTGACGCAGCTCGCGGCCCACTTCGGGCACGACGGAGAGGTCGACACTCGGGTGATCTGCGTCGACAAGAAGCGGCAGTGGTCGAACTGGCGCAACGTCTGGCACAGCGCCGCGATTCGTTCGACGATCTACCGGCTCGGGGCCCCGGCGCGGGCCGTGAAGCGCCTGTTCCGGCGCAAGCCGGAGACGCTTGCCTGACCGAGATAATCGCTCCGGCGCGGGCCAGCCCGCGGACTCGGGCACGGCCGTCGTCGTCGGCGCCGGCCCGAACGGCCTGGCGGCCGCGATCGTCCTCGCGCGGGCCGGCCGGAGGGTCACGGTCCTCGAGCGCGAGGAGACGCTCGGCGGAGGATGCCGCTCCGCCGAGCTGACGCTCCCGGGGTTCGTGCACGACACCTGCTCGACGGTGCACTCGCTGGCCCTGTCCTCGCCCTTCCTGAGGGAGCTGCCGCTGGCCGAGCACGGGCTCGAGCTGTGCCATCCACACTTTCCGCTTGCTCATCCACTCGACGATGGGAGCGCAGCCGTCCTCCATCGCTCAGTTGACGAGACTGCGCTGGGGCTGGGCAAGGACGAGGTGGCCTACCGCCGCCTCCTCGGCCCGCTCGTGCGCGACTCCGACGTCCTCTTCCACCAGCTCCTCGGTCCGCTTCGCCCTCCGCGGCATCCCTTCGCCATGGGGCGCTTCGGCCTCAGCGGCCTCCTCCCGGCGCGCACCCTCGCCCGGTCTCGCTTCGATGGCGATCGCGCCCGCGCGCTCCTCGCCGGCTGCTGCGCGCACTCGATGCTCTCGCTTCGCACTCCAGCGAGCGCCGCATTCGGGATCGTCCTGATGATGAGCGCTCACGCCGTCGGCTGGCCGGTCGCTCGCGGCGGCTCACAGCGCCTGGCTGACGCTCTAGCCGCCCACCTCCGCTCGCTCGGCGGCACGATCGAGACCGGCAGGCAGGTCGAGGCGCTCGACGAGCTGGGCGATGCCGCGCCCGTACTGCTCGACCTCACCCCGCGCCAGGTGTTGCGCGTGGCGGGCAACCGCCTTCCGGACATTTACCGGCGCCGCCTCTCCCGGTATCGCTACAACCCCGGCATCTTCAAGCTCGACTGGGCGCTCGACGGCCCGATCCCCTGGCGCGCGCCCGAAGCCGCCCGCGCCGGCACGGTGCACTTGGGCGGAACGCTCGACGAGATCGTCGCCTCCGAGGACGCCGCGACGCAGGGCCGCCACCACGAGCGCCCCTTCGTCCTGCTCGTCCAACCGACGGGATTCGACCCGACCCGGGCACCCGAGGGGAAGCACACGGCCTGGGCCTACTGCCACGTGCCGAGCGGCTCGACGCGCGACATGACCGCCGCGATCGAGGGTCAGGTGGAGCGCTTCGCGCCCGGCTTCCGCGACCTGATCGCTGCCCGCTCCGCGATGGACAGCGCCGAAGTGGAACGACGGAACCCCAACTACGTGGGCGGCGACATCAACGGCGGTTCCCAAGACCTGCGCCAGCTCTTCACACGCCCGGTGGCCCGCCCGGTCCCGTACTCCACGCCGGTGCCGGACCTGTTCATCTGCTCGTCGTCGACGCCGCCCGGGGGCGGCGTGCACGGCATGTGCGGATACTTCGCCGCGCGCGCCGCCCTCCGGGCGTCGTAGCTGATTCCTACCCGCTGAGGTCGATCCGGTCGAGCGCTGGCGGGTCGATCGGGTCGCCCTCGAGCGACGGTGCGATGTAGTCCTCCAGCGCGTCCGTGTCGACCTCACCGCCGAGGCGGTCCGTGCCTTCGCGCAGCACCGGGAAGCGATCGCCGCCGTCGGCGAGGAACGAGTTGACCGTGATCCGGTAGCTGGCGTTCGGGTCGACCGGCGTGCCGCCGATCCGCAGGTCGGACACCGGGTTCGGCGCCCCGGCGCACGGCTTGCGCGGACCGCCCTGCGAGTCGGGCAGCAGGCTGGCCGCCACGGCCGGGTCGTACGTGTAGGTCACGCTCGCCGACGGCAGCAGCACGCGCGCGAAGTCCTGGTCGCACCACTGCGACTTGAGCATGTCCAGGATCTGCGCGCCCGTGAGCGTCATCGTCACGAGCGAGTTGCCGAACGGCTGGACGGTGAACGCCTCGCCGTAGGTGACCACGCCGTCGCCCTCCGAGCCGCTCTGCGCGTACACGAAGTCCGAGCGCACGCCGCCCGGGTTCATGAACGCCGCCACGGCCGATCCCGTCTCGGGGGACGAGGTGGCCGCGAGCTGGGCGTCGGCGATCAGGTTGCCGGCCGCGTTCTCGCCGGAGTCGTCCGGCGTGCGGGTGATGTCGGCGCTGATGCGGCCGATCGGGCGGTCCCGCAGCGGCCCCGCGATCTCGGTGTAGCGCTCGATGAGCTGGGTCATGTCCATCGCCTTGAACACGTTCTGCGTGACGATCTGGTTGTTGGCCGACACCTGGACCACGTCCCGCGACCGGCGGTCGAGCTCGAGGTCGATGTCGGTCAGCAGCCGGCCGAACGAGCTGGCGCTCGTCACGGGACGGCCGTCGATCACGCAGTTGTACGCCGTGTGGGTGTGGCCGGTCACGAACAGGTCGACCTGGCTCGTGGTGCGGTTGACGATG
>DASZJZ010000033.1:0-8178 GCA_035947555.1 Thermoleophilaceae bacterium
GAGCGTCATCATCGCGAGCTTGAAGCCCTTGTTCTCCTCGCCGAGCAGGTTCGCGGCGGGAACCTCGACGTCGTTGAAGGAGATCATCGCGGTGTCGGAGGCGCGCTGGCCGAGCTTGTCCTCCTTCTTGTCGACGGTGACCCCGCCGGCGTCGCGCGGGACCACGAAGGCGGAGATGCCGCGGTGGCCGGCGTCCTTGTCGGTCTTGGCGTAGACCGTGTACCAGGACGCGTGGGAGCCGTTCGTGATGAAGCACTTGGTGCCGTTGATGACGTACTTGTCGCCCTTTCTGACGGCGGTGGTCCGCATGCTGGAGACGTCCGAGCCGGCGTCCGGCTCGGTGAGGCAGAAGGAGGCGAGCTTGGGCTCCTCGGTGATCATCCCGAGGTACTCCTTCTTGATCTCCTCGGAGCCGCCGATCCCGACGGGCGCGGCAGCGAGTCCGTTGCACATCAGCGAGGTCCCGATGCCGGAGCAGCCCCAGCCGAGCTCCTCCTCGATCAAACAGCCGGTCAGGTAGTCGAGCCCCGGCCCGCCGTACTCCTCGGGGATGTGGGAGTTCATCAGCCCCACCTCCCACGCCTTCTCGATGATCTCGTGCGGGAACGTGGAGTCCCTGTCGTAGTCCCAGGCCTTCGGGCGGATCTCCTTCTCGGCGAAGTCGTGGGCGAGCTGCCGAATGTCCTTCTGCTCGTCCGTCAGGCTGAAGTCAACCACTGCTCCGGCTCCTTGATTGATTCGTCAGTCAATGAAGGGTACCGCAGCTATAGGAGCCACCGCGCCACTGCGTAGATCCCGACCGCCAGCGCCAGCAGCGTGAAGACCACCAGTCCCACCTGGTCGGGATAGACCGCCGGGCGGCTCGGGGCCATCGAGCGGCGGCGGAGCCTTCGCCACATGCCCGTGAGACTATGGGGCCGGGTGGATTTCGGCACGATCATCATCATCGTGGCCGTGGTCGCGGTGCTCGTGGCGGGGGTCTCTTACTGGGGCAGCGGGCGCGTGTACGGGAACATCGGCGCGAGCGATCTCGTGATGAGCCGCGAGACCTCGTCGGCGGCCGACAGCGCGGAGGCGCGCGAGGAGATCCGTCAGATGCTGGAGGCGAAGTCGGCCCGGCGGGAAGCCCGTGGCGAGGCGCCGCTCGACGTGGAGGCCGAGCTGGAATCGCTCACCCGCGCCGGCGGCGACGATCCCGGGCTGCGCGACGAGGTCCGCCAGCTCGTCGTGGCCCGCAACGAGCGGCGGGTGCGGCAGGGAAAGGCGCCCCTCGACGTGGAGGCCGAGGTGGAGCGTCAGCTTCGCGCGCTGGGCGGGTAACGGGCGGCTCGGCCGAGCGCGCGCGGATCGATTTTGCGGTATAGGCTGCCCCCGATGGCGGACGATCGCCGATACGAGCTCGAGGATCTCCTCGTGCGCCCGGGCTGCTACCTGAATCCGCAGACCGAGATCCTGGTCATCGTGGACGACTCGCCCTCGATCGACGGGGAGATCTTCAACCTCGAGGAGTTCGAGGGGGCGGACTGGGTGCTGATCGCCGACGAGGTGCCGGTGGACGAGTCGCGCCGCGACGAGCTGCTGGAGACCTTCCAGGCCACCTACCACGGCGGCGACGGCCGGGTCGAGGCCACCCCGAGCGACGACGACGAAGCGGAGCCCGAGCCGGACCCGGAGCAGTCCGGCTACACGCCCGAGAACGAGTAGCGGGCGGCCGCGGGAGCGCTACGAGCTGGCCGCGCCGGTGGGCGTGCCCGTCTCGTCCAACTCGGCGCGCAGCTCCCGCACCTTCTCCCGATATGCCTGCTCGCTCCCGCCGAGCAGGTGGGCGCCCCAGCGCACGCCGTTGTGCACGTGCGGCACCTCGTCCGCCAGCAGGTAGTCGAAGACCATCGCCACGCGCTGCTGGCCCAGCTCCATCAGCGTCTTGCGGCGGTGCGAGTGCCGCCACATCGCCCGCTGCTCGCTCGTGCCGTTGAAGAGGCACAGGCGGCCCAGCAGGTCGTAGGCGTAGATCGACTTGAAGTACGAGAACCCGACCGGGAAGTCACCCCACTGGCAGCCGAGCTCGTCCTTCATCAGCAGGTCGTGCAGCTTCGCGTGGCGCACCTCGTCCCAGTTCTGGCGCGCCATGTCCACGTGGAAGTCCCAAGGCATCTCGGGGTGCTCGTGCGAGTTGCGCGCCATCAGCTCCGCGGCCGAGAGCTCGGCGTCCATCAGGCCGTGGAAGAAGTGCTGCTGCTCCTCCTCCTCGATCGGCACGTGGTTCTCGGCGCCGTTCACGTAGAGGTCCCGGGTCAGGTAGGGGTCGCCGTGCTCGGTCACCTCGACGTAGTCGTCGCGCGCCGGTTCCACGAGCGGGGGCAGGATCCGAAGCGTGCGCGGCTCCCTGCGCAGGCGGACCGGGAACTCGCCGATGTCGATGTCCGGCCCGCCGCCCACTCCGTCGCCGAGCTCCGCCACGTGGCGCTCCTGGCGCCCCACCAGCTGGTTGAGCAGCCTCAGCGAGGGCTCGTCGGCCACCGGGTCCAGCCGCTCGAGGTGCACCCGCATGGCCCGCACCAGCGCCGGCTTCGCCTCGCCGTAGGCCACCTCGACGTAGCCGCGCGGCGTGTCCGCCGCGGCCATCCGGTCGAGCAGCCGCTCGAGCTCGGGCGACGGCGAGCCTGGGTACTCGGCCGGGTGGCGCAGCTCGTACAGCCGGCGCTTGATCTTGGTGAGTGCCCGGGCGTCGTCGTGCACGTGGTCGCCGAGCGCGTACTTGCGCGGCCAGCTCGGCTCGAGCGGCATCCAGCCGTTCGAGAGGTGCACGAGCTCGCGCAGCAGGTGGAAGTAGTTCGAGAACCGAACTGCGTTGTCGTCAACGTCGTAGCCCAGCGGTCTCGTCATCCGAGCTCTCCTCCTCGGCCAGCAGGCGCTGGCGGTGGCGGCCAACCACGCTGGGCAGGAGGCCGCCGCCCGCCGAAACGTTGATCACCGCCTGGTCCGAGATCCGGGTGATCATCCCGGCGTAGCGCCCGCCGATTCCGAACGGGTTGATGTTGAAGCGCTTGAGTCGCATCTGCACGTGCCCGTCCTCGACCGTCGGGAACATCTCCTCCGGCACGGGCACGTACTCCTGCACGACGAAGTCGCCCTCCTCGACGTGGTCCTCGATCAGGCGGTCCCACACGGCCTGCTCCGTCTCCATACCCAGGGACACGCCGTGCCCCCCGTAGTCCGACGCGGGCTTCAGGACCAGCCGCTCGCGGTTGTCCGAGACGAACGGCAGCAGGTCGACCACCCACTCTCCGTAGCTGGCCCGGCCCTCCTTGAGGATGCGAGTCCAGGGGATCGTCTCGTCGATCACGCGCCGCTCCCTCTCCTCGACCAGGTGGGCGAAGCGCGGATCCTGCAGCAGGGCGAACAGCTTCTTGTTGTTGGCCACTCGCGCGCGGAACGGGTTCACGATCGCGGCGCTGCGGTCGCGCGCGGCCGCCACCAGGTCGCCCTCGGGGCAGTCCTCGAGCAGCGCGCGGCGGTAGACGAGATGCACCGGCTCGCCGCCGAGGCGCAGCAGTGAGCCGTCGTACTCGAGCTCGCCGAGCGTGCCGTGGATGGCCTCGAGGCCGCTCTCGCGCGCCGCCGCGCAGATGATCCGGAACTCCGGCACCGACGGACTGTCCTCCGTGTCCACCAGCGCGAGGCGGGGCCGCTCGGGCAGGTCCGGCCGCTCCGCGCGCAGCTGGCCGTAGGCGTCGAGCAGAGTCCCCACCAGCATCGGAAGCATCGGCGTGTAGGCGGTCTCGAACTCGGCCTTCACGCGCGGCAGGTCGATCGCCTGGGCCAGCCCCTCGTGGAGGACGTCGGTGTACCCGATGCCTGCGGGCGAGTCGGCGTTGAACTCGAGGAACTTGACGTCGTAGCCCTGGAGGAACGCGTCGAGGCGGCAGATCCGCAGCGGCCGGCGGTAGCCGGGGTCGAGGCGGATCAGGGCGTCCTCCCGGGGCGGCACGGCGAGCTCCTCGCGGAGGCGCTCGTCGTCGGCGTAGGCGTCGCAGAAGCGGTCGAGCACGCTCGAGAGGCAGGCCACCGCGTGCTTGACCCGCCGGAGCTGGCCCGGCGAGACGAAATGCGGCATCAGCACGAACGGAATCGTGTGGCCGGCGAAGACCACGTCGTGCTCGTTCAGCCACCTCTCGATCCCCTGCTCGAGCGCGGCGCAGCCGTCGCCCAGCTTGGACAGCTCGACGAGGTGCTGGAGCTTCAGGTTGTTGACGTGGTCGATCACGCCTCGCCCCACGACCGAGGGTACCCTGCCCCGCCAGCACGTAGGCTTCCGCCGCGATGCGGCCCGTCTACTACCTCGGCGTCTTCATTCCGGCGGCGATCGCCCTCGAGCTCGCACACGCCGATCCCGTGCTGGTGTTCGGCGCCGCCGCACTCGGGGTGATCCCGTGCGCCGCGGTCATGGGCGAGGCGACGGAGGCGATCGCCGCCAAGTCCGGCCCTGGAATCGGCGGGCTCCTGAACGTGACGTTCGGCAACGCGCCCGAGCTGATCATCGCCTTCTTCGCGCTGCTCGAGGGGCTCCAGGAGGTCGTGAAGGCGTCGATCGTCGGCTCGATCATCGGGAACATCTTGCTGGTGATGGGAGCCGCGATGGTCGTGGGAGGCTGGAACCGCGACAAGCAGACCTTCAGCCACACGGCGGCCACCGCGCAGTCGGGGATGCTCTTCCTCGCACTCGCGGCGCTGATCTTCCCGGCGATCTTCCAGCTGGTCCACGGCGGCTCGCTGCCGGGCGTTGGCGAGGAGCGGGTGGACTTCGGCTCGGATCTCGAGAAGCTCTCCCTGGGCGTGGCCCTCGTGCTGCTCGTTTCGTATGCCGCGGGGCTGTGGTTCTCGCTGAAGACGCACCGCGCCGTCTTCAACCCGTTCAGCGAGGAGGAGGAAGACGAGGAGACGCACCACTGGCCGGTGCGCCGGGCGGCGATCTATCTGGCGCTGTCCGCCGTGGCGGTCGGCGTGATGAGCGAGATCCTGGTGGGGTCGATCAGCGAGGCGTCGGAGGACATCGGCCTGTCCGAGTTCTTCGTCGGCGTTTTCATCGTGGCTATCGTCGGCAACGCCGCAGAGCACTGGGTGGCGGTGCTGGTGGCGGCCAAGAACAAGATGGACCTGGCCGTGAACATCGCGGTCGGCTCGAGCGCGCAGATTGCGCTGTTCGTGGCCCCCGTGCTGGTGCTGGCGTCGTTCGTGGTTGGCCCCGACCCGATGGCGCTGGTCTTCAACGGCTACGAGCTGGGCGCGCTGCTGTTCGCGGTGCTGATCGCCAACCTGGTGACGCAGGAGGGCGAATCGAACTGGTTCGAGGGCGTGCAGCTGCTGGCGCTCTACGCCGTGCTGGGGCTCGTCTTCTACTTCGCGTGACGCCTATGCGAGGGCCGGCGTCTCCGGCAGCCGCTCGAGCGCGGCCTGCATGTCAGCCTCGGAGAACTCGGGATCCTCGAGCTTCCCGGCCAGGTAGGCGTCGTAGGCCGACATGTCGAAGTGCCCGTGGCCGCAGAGGTTGAACAGGATCACGCGCTCCTCGCCGGCCTCCCTCGCCTCCTCCGCCTCGTCCATCACCGCCCGGATCGCGTGCGCCGGCTCGGGTGCCGGCAGGATCGCCTCGCTGCGGGCGAATCGCACGGCGGCCGCGAACGTCTCGTTCTGCTTGTAGGCGCGCGCCTCCACCAACCCGTGCTTGACGAGCCCGCAGACGATCGGCGAGTCGCCGTGGTAGCGCAGACCGCCGGCGTGCACCGGCGGCGGCACGAAGTCGTGCCCGAGCGTGTACATCGGCATGAGCGGCGTGAGGCCGACCGTGTCGCCGAAGTCGTAGCGGTAGGCCCCGCGCGTGAGCGTCGGGCAGGCGGCCGGCTCGGCCGCGACGAAGCGGGTCTTGGCCTCGCCGCGCAGGACGCGGCGCAGGAACGGGAAGCTCATTCCCGCGAAGTTCGAACCGCCGCCCACGCACCCCACGACCACGTCGGGCTCCTGCCCCGCGAGCTCCATCTGGGCGAGCGCCTCCTGGCCGATCACGGTCTGGTGCAGGCACACGTGGTTGAGCACCGAGCCGAGCGCGTAGTTCGTGCCGGCGTCGCCCGCCGCGACCTCCACGGCCTCCGAGATCGCGATGCCGAGCGAGCCGGTCGTGTGCGCCGCCTGGCTTCGCCCGGACTCGGTCGTGTCGCTCGGCGAGCGGATCACCGACGCCCCCCAGGCCTCCATCATCGCGCGCCGATAGGGCTTCTGGTCGTAGCTGGCGCCGACCATGTAGACGAGGCAGTCGAGCCCGAACAGGCTAGACGCCAGGGCGAGCGCGGAGCCCCACTGGCCCGCACCGGTCTCCGTTACCAGCCGCTCGATGCCCGCCTCCTTGTTGGCGTACGCCTGCGCGACCGCGCTGTTCGGCTTGTGCGACCCGGCCGGCGAGACCCCCTCGTACTTGTAGTAGATGCGCGCGGGCGTATCGAGCTCCCGCTCGAGGCGCCGGGCGCGATGGAGCGGCGTGGGCCGCCACAGCTTCAGAGCGTCACGGACCGGCTCGGGAATCTCGATTTCGGGCTCCGCGGAGACCTCCTGCGCGATCAGCGACATCGGAAAGATCGGCGTCAGGTCGTCCGGCCCAGCCGGCTGCATCGTGCCGGGGTTCAGCGGCGGCAGGGGGTCGCCGGGGAGGTCCGGCAGGAGGTTGATCCAGTGGGTCGGGATCCGACCCTCGGGCAGCGTGAACTTGAGGGACTCGTCGGGCATGGACTCCTCCTGCGGCCGGGCGCGGCGATCCTATCGGGCGCGCGGAGGCGCGGGTGGCGTAGAACTCCAAACATGGCCAAGTCCGATGCCACGATCCTCGATGCAGGCGGTCGCGACCTGCGGGTGTCCAGTCCGGACCGGGTGATCTTCCCGCCGACCGAGCGCACGGGCCCGCTCACCAAGCTGGACGTGGTCAAGTACTACCTCGCCGTCGAGGACGGCATCATGCGCGCGCTCGACCGGCGGCCCACGACGCTCGAGCGCTGGCCGAAGGGCGTGCATCCGGGCATCGTGGTGTCGACTCGCGAGAAGGGCGGCGGCGACGCCTTCTTCCAGAAGCGCATCCCCAAGGGCGCTCCGGACTACGTGGAGACCGCCCGGATCGAGTTTCCCTCGGGCCGCCACGCGGACGAGATCTGCCCTACCGAGATCGCGGTCGCCGGGTGGGCGGCGCAGATGGGCACGATCACGTTCCACCCCTGGCCCGTTCGCCGCGAGGACGTGGACCATCCCGACGAGCTTCGCCTCGATCTCGACCCTCAGCCGGGCACCGACTACGACGACGCGGTGCGGGTCGCCGCTACCGCGCGGGAGCTCCTGGGCGAGCTCGGCTACGCCGGCTTCCCGAAGACGTCGGGCGGGCGTGGCGTGCACATCTACGTCCGGATCGAGCCTCGCTGGACCTTCACGGACGTCCGCCACGCCGCGATCGCCTTCGGGCGTGAGCTCGAGCGGCGCCTGCCCGGTCAGGTCACGACGAAGTGGTGGAAGGAGGAGCGCGGCGAGCGCATCTTCGTCGACTACAACCAGAACGCGCGCGACCGCACCATCGCGTCGGCCTACAGCGTCCGGCCGAAGCCGGGGGCGCCTGTGTCCGCGCCGGTGACCTGGGACGAGCTGCCCGAGGTTCAGCCCGAGGACTTCACCGTCGCGACCATGCCGGCGCGCTTCGCCGAGGTGGGCGACCGCCACGCCGCGATCGACGACACCGCCCACTCGCTGGAGCCGCTCCTGGACATGTACGAGCGGGACGAGGCCGAGGGTGAGGGCGACATGCCGTACCCGCCCGACTATCCGAAGATGCCGGGGGAGCCGAAGCGGGTGCAGCCGTCGCGGAACCGCGACCGGAAGCGCTGAGGGACGGTCAGGGCGCCTGCGGCAGCTTCTTCGCCCCCCGCTTCGTGACCGGGGCCGAGGGGGGCGGCACGACCGGCCCGATGTCGCCATCCGGCGCCTCGTCCAGGTCCACGATCACAGGCGCGTGATCGCTCGGGCCGGTGCCCTTGCGGGCCTGCCGGTCCACCCAGGCCGCTCGGACGCGGTCGGCGACCGTCGCGCTGGCCAGCACCAGGTCGATCCGCATCCCGAGGTCCTGATGGAACATCCCGGCCCGGTAGTCCC
>DASZJZ010000034.1:0-9057 GCA_035947555.1 Thermoleophilaceae bacterium
GGCGGCCGTCGAGGCCCTTACGCGTGACGGCGTGTACGTCAGCTTCGGGCAGGCCTCCTCGCCGCTCGCGGAGCTGTCCGGCATCCCGCTGCGGAACCGCCGGGTCACGATGGTCGGCCACTCGGGCGCCTGGGCCACCCCCGCCGAGCGCCAGGAGGCGCTGGCGCGCGCCCACGCGCTCGGGTCACTGACCCTCGACATCGAGGAGCTCACCCTCGACCAGATCGGCCACGCCTGGGAGCGGCTCTCGAGATCCGGCGGCCGGAGGCTTGTCGTCAAGCCGTGACGGCCGCCGGCACGGAGACGGCCGGGACCGGGCCCGCCGCGCGGCCCTACCCCCGCTTCAGCGACGCCGAGATGGCGCGCCGCCGCGAGGCGCTCGCCGCCGAGCTCGACGCCGCGGACGCCGCGCACGCCGTGATCTACGGCGCCAACCGGTCGGGCCCGGCCGTCGGCTGGCTCACCCGCTGGCCGGTGACGCGCGAGGCGCTCTGCATATTCACGCCCGGCGAGCCCGACGTCCTGCTCGTGAACTTCTACAACCACCTCCCCAACGCCGAGCGGATCGCCACCGAGGCCGACGTCCGCTGGGCTGGGCCGAAGCCGATGGCAACGGCCATCGAGGAGCTCGACCGACGCGGTGCGCGCGGCGGCCGCGTGGCGGTGATCGGCCCGCTCGGCTACCGCCCGTACGCGGCCCTCGAGGAGTTCGCCTCGCCGGTCCCCCTCGACCACGCCTACACACGGCTCCGGCTGCGCAAGTCCGTCGAGGAGCTCGACTGGCTCCGCATCGGCTGCGCACTCACCGACGAGGCCGTGCGCGCCGTCCACGAGCAGGCCGGTCCCGGCACCGACGAGCGCGAGCTCGGGAACCTCGCCGAGCGGGCCTATGTCGGCCGCGGCGGCACGACGCACATCCACTATTTCGGCCAGGGCGTGCCCGCCCAGTGGCCGGCGGCGCGTACGCTCGAGCGGGGCGACGTCCTCAGCGCCGAGGTAAGCGCCTCCTACTGGGACTACACCGGGCAGCTCCTCCGCACCTTCGGGATCGGCGCCGACCCATCCCCGCTCCACCGCGAGCTCCACGACGTGGCGGACGCCGCCTTCGACGCGCTGTTCGAGCGCGTCCGGCCGGGCGCCACCGCGGCCGACCTCGTCGACGCCTCGGCGGTGATCGGCGAATCCGGCTTCACCACCCGCGACGACCTCGTCCACGGGTTCGTCGGCGGCTATCTGCCGCCGGTGCTCGGCGACACCACCCGCATGCTCGAGGAGGTGCCGGACTTCACGCTCGAGGAGGGCATGACGATCGTCATCCAGCCGAACGTGGTCACCCGCGACGAGAGCGCCGGAGTGCAGACGGGCGAGCTGATCGCGGTGACCGCCGGCGGCGCCGAGCGGCTGCACGAGTACGAGCGCGGCCTGCTGAGGATCGGCTGAAGTTGCAGATCGAGTGGGACGCGCCCATCGAGATGGACGATGGCGTCGTGCTGCGCGCCGATGTCTTCCGGCCCGACGGCGACGGCACCCATCCGGTGATCCTCTCCTACGGCCCGTACGCCAAGGGGCTCGTCTTCCAGGAGGGCTACCCGAACCAGTGGGAGCGGATGGTCTCCCAGCACCCCGACGTGGCCGCCGGCTCGTCCAACCGCTACCAGAACTGGGAGGTCGTCGATCCCGAGAAGTGGGTCCCGGACGGCTACGTGTGCGTGCGGGTGGACTCGCGCGGCGCCGGCAGGTCGCCCGGCCGCCTGGACCCGTTCTCGCCGCGGGAGACACGCGACCTCGCGGCGTGCATCGAGTGGGCGGCGGCGCAGCCCTGGTCGACCGGCAGGGTCGGCCTCAACGGCATCTCCTATTACGCGATGAACCAGTGGCACGTGGCGGGGCATCGGCCGCGCGGGCTGACGGCGATGTGCGCCTGGGAGGGCGCGTCGGACTGGTACCGGGACGCCACGCGCCACGGCGGGATCCTCTGCACGTTCTTCGGCAACTGGTACGAGATGCAGGTCACGACCGTGCAGCACGGCCTCGGCTCGCGCGGTCCGGTGAACCCGAACACCGGCGAGGAGGCGTGCGGGCCGGAGACTCTCTCCGACCTGGAACTGGCGGCGCGCCGGACGGACTTCGGCGCCGACGTGGCCGCCCACGAGCTCGACGGCGACTACCACCGGGCGCGGTCGGGCGACTGGGATCGCATCGCCGTGCCGCTCCTCTCCGCCGGCAACTGGGGCGGGCACGGGCTGCACCTGCGCGGGAACGTCGAGGGGTACGTGCGGTCGGCGTCGCGGCAGAAGTGGCTCGAGCTGCACGGGCTCGAGCACTGGACGCACTTCTACACCGACTACGGCGTGCGGCTCCAGAAGCGCTTCTTCGGCCACTTCCTGAAGGGCGAGGACACCGGCTGGGAGTCGCAGCCGCCGGTGCTGCTGCAGGTGAGACACGCCGACGGGACGTTCATCGAGCGGGGCGAGCAGGAGTGGCCGCCGGCGCGGACGGAGTGGACGCGCCTCCACCTGGACGCCGGGCGGCACGCGCTCGCGGCGACCGCCGGGGACGGATCTACCTCCTACGAGGCGCTCGGCGAGGGGCTCACCTTCATGGGCGCGCCGCTCGAGCGCGAGACCGAGATCACGGGTCCGTCCGCGGCGAAGCTGTTCGTCTCGTCGAGCACGCCGGACGCCGACCTGTTCGTGGTCCTGCGCGCATTCGACCCCGAGGGCGAGGAGGTCGTCTTCCAGGGCGCGATCGACCCGCACACGCCGCTGGCGCAGGGCTGGCTTCGGGCCTCTCACCGGAAGCTCGAGCCCGAGCTGAGCGAGCCGTACCGCCCGTACCACACGCACGACGAGAAGCAGCCGCTCACGCCGGGCGAGGTCTACGAGCTCGACGTGGAGATCTGGCCGACCTCCATCGTGCTGCCCGCCGGCTACTGCCTCGCGCTGACGGTACGCGGCACCGATTACGAGTACCCGCACGCGGGCGGCGACCGGCTGACCACCTTCCGCAACGAGCTGCGCGGATCGGGGCCGTTCCTGCACGACGATCCCGACGACCGGCCGCCGGAAATCTTCGGCGGGACGGTGACCGTGCACCCCGGCTCGTACGTTCTGCTCCCGTTCGTGCCGGCGCCCTGATCGGATGCGCTGGGACGTGCACAACCACGCCGTGCCGCGGGAGGCGGTGGAGCTGCTGCGCGAAGGCGACGGCTACCCGATCAAGGTCGAGGGCGACTTCATGGAGGCCGACCGCGTGCGCGCCGAGCTCACGCCGGTGTTCACCGACCCCGCCGTGAAGCTCGAGCAGCTGGCCGAAGTCGGTCTGGACGCGGCGGCGGTGTCGGTCTCGCCCGCGCTGTTTGCATACGAGACGGATGAGGAGCGCGGCGCCGCGCTGTGCGGCGCGGTGAACGCGGGTCTCGCGGACCTCTGCGCCTTCGACCCTGAGCGCCTCCGGTGGCTCGCGCACGTGCCGCTGCAGGCCCCGCAGGCCGCCGCGGAGCTGCTGACCGAGGCTGCACAAGCCGGTGCCGTGGGCGCGCAGATCGGCACGTCGGTCGCGGGCACGCCGCTCGCGGACGCGGGCCTCGACCCGTTGTGGGCGACCGCCGCGGATCGGGACCTGCCGCTGATGCTCCACCCGGCCTACAACAACGCCCATCCCGGCCTCGAGGGCTTCCATCTCCAGAACGCCGTCGGCAACCAGCTCGAGACGACCATCGCGGCCGAGCGCCTGATCGTCACAGGAGCGCTCGACCGCCACCCGGGGCTGCGACTGCTGCTGGTGCACGCGGGCGGCTACATCCCGTGGCAGGGCGGCCGCCTCCGGCACGCGGCGACGGTCCGGCCGGAGCTTGCCGGCGCCCCGCCCGACCCGCATGACTATTGGGGCCGGATCTTCGTCGACCCGATCACACACGACGCCGCCGCGCTCCGCTACCTCGTGGGGCGCGTCGGCCCGGACAACGTGGCGATGGGAACCGACCTGCCCTTCGACATGGCGACCCCGGACCCGGTGGCGGCGCTGGAGGAGGCCGTGGGCGAGGACGCGGCGCGGCGGATCATGGAGGACACGCCGCGGCGGCTGTTCGGGCTCTAAGCCTCCAGCGCCCGCTCGAGGTTGTCGAACGCCCTGCCCCAGCCGTCGGCGGCGACCACGGCCAGCCCATGTGACACGCTCTACCAGGTGGACCTCATCGCGCGGCTGCTCGAGATCGACGTCTCGGCGCTCTCGGACGCCGACAAGACGCTTCCGGTCGTGGATCCCGCGGTGCGCGCGATGATCCCCGACGTGCGCATGGCCGGGCCGGCGTTCACGGTCCTCGCCGAGGACGACCACCTGCCGATGATGGACGCGCTCGCCGAGGCTGCGCCGGGCGACGTGCTCGTCGTCGCCACAGGCGGCGGGTCGCGCGCCGTCTTCGGCGAGCTGTTCGCGACCGAGGCGCGGCGGCGCGGCTTGGCCGGGATCGTCGCCGACGGCCTCTGCCGCGACCTGCGCGGTCTGCGCGCCATAGGGCTGCCGGTCTACGCGCGCGGCACCACGCCGAGGTCGGGCACGACCGTGTCGCGCGCCGCGCCGGGTGCGACGGTCGCCTGCGGCGGCGTAGCCGTGCGCCCTGGCGACATCGTGTTCGGCGACGACGACGGCCTGCTGATCGCCCCGGCGGAGCGGATCGCGGCCGCGATAGACGCCGCGGAGCTGATCGCGCGCAGCGAACGCGCGATCCTCGCCGCGCAGGCCCGCGGCGAGGCGCTGCACGACCTGACGAACCACGCGGAGCACGTGGCCGCGCTCGACCGCGGCGAGACCAGCGCACTCGCCTTCCGGGTCGATGGCTGACTTCAAGCACGCGTTCGCCCGCCGCACGGGCCTCCGCGGCGGCAGCGAGCTGACGGCCATCCTCGCCGGAAGCCCACCCGGCGTGCTCTCCATGACCGGCGGCTTCCCGAACGCGGCCACGTTCCCGACGGACGAGCTCGACGAGATCGCCGCGCGGCTCGTGCGCGAGGACGCCGCCGTCGCGCTCCAGTACACGCCGGTGGAGGGCCTCGCGAGCGTGCGCGAGTACCTGATCGACCGTCAGGAGCAGCTGCAGGGCCGGCGCCCGGAGCGGGCCGAGCTGATCGTGACCAGCGGCGGGATGGAGTGCATCGCGCTGATGTGCCAGGCGCTCATCGACCCGGGCGACGCGATCGCCGTCGAGGCGCCCAGCTACCTCGGCGCGCTGATGGCGTTCGCCGGCGCCGAGGCCGAGCTGACGGCGATCCCGATGGATGACGACGGGCTGCGCGTGGACCTCCTCGCGGAGCGGCTCGAGGCGGGGCTGCGGCCCAAGTTCGTCTACACCGTGCCGGAATACCAGAACCCGACCGGCCGGACCCTGTCGCTCGACCGGCGCCGCGAGCTGGTCGACATCTGCCGACGGCACGGCGTCCTGATCTTCGAGGACGTCGCCTACCGGGAGTTGTCGTTCGACGGGGCGTGGCTGCCGACGCTGTGGTCGCTCGGGCCCGACGTGGTGCTTCAGGCAGGAACGTTCTCGAAGAGCTTCTTCCCCGGCGTGCGGCTCGGGTGGGCGGCCGGCCCGCCCGAGGTGGTGGCGGAGCTCGGCGCCGCCAAGCAGAACACCGACCAGTGCGCCGGCGCGCTCGGGCAGCGCCTGGTCGAGGATTACGGCCGCGCGGGAGGGTTCGAGCGGCACCTCCCCGGCGCCCGGGCGCTGTATGCGTCGCACTGGGCCGCCCTGTCCGCGGCGCTCGAGCGGCACATGCCGGAGGGCGTCGAATGGACCGAGCCGGCGGGCGGCTTCCTGAGCTGGCTCACGCTGCCGGAGGGGCTCGACACTCTCGCGATGCGCCCCGCCGCCCTCGCCGCGGGCGTGGCCTACGTCCCGGGCCCGCCGTTCCACGTGGGCAACGACGGCCGCAACGCCATGCGGCTGTCGTTCAGCCACCTGACCGAGGACGAGCTCGAGACCGCCGCGGAGCGCCTCGCGGCGGTTTTCCGAGACGCGCTCTCCGGGAAGCTGTTGATAAAGGCACGCGAAGGGAGCACGAGATGACCGAACCACAGCGGATCAGCTACGTCCCGCTGGACGAGATGACGCCGGAGATGCAGGCCGAGATGGAGCGCTGTGCGCGAGAGGGGACGCCGCGGCCGGAGAGCTCCGCGGTGCGCGCCCACGTGCCGGCGGCGTTCTGGGCCTTCGCCAACGCCTGGGAGGACCTCTTCCGCAACGGGGTGCTCGACCATGCGATCAAGGAGCTCTGCCGCGTCTACGTCTCGCACAGCGTGAAGTGCGAGTACTGCGGCAACCAGCGCTCCGAGCGCGGGCGGCAGCAGGGGCTGGAGGAGGGCAAGTACGACGAGCTCCTGAACTTCGAGTCGTCCGAGCGGTACAGCGAACGCGAGAAGGCCGCGCTCGCCTACACCGAGGCGATCGTCTGGACCGGCCAGGCCGACGACGCGTTGTGGGAGCGGTTCAACGAGCACTTCAGCGAGGCCGAGCTCGTCGAGCTGGGCTGCTTCGTCGGGCTCACGCTCGGCCAGCAGTCGTGGCTGCGGCTGCTCAACATCGACCACCACCAGGTGATGCCTGGCACGAGCGCCTCGATGGCGCCGGGCTTCGAGTCGGCCGAGGCGCTCGCGCAGAGCAAGGACTCCGAGCGGTACTGGGCGCGCGCCTGAGGGCCCGGCACCGCATGCAGATCTTCGGCGACGACATCCGCTTCGGCGTCCATTCCGGACCCCAGGACACGAGCTTTGACGACTACCGGGACCTGTGGCTCCGCTGCGAGGAGCTCGGCTACGACTGGGTGTCGGACTTCGACCACTTCCTGCCTATCCACACCGACCCGTCCGGCCGTCAGTTCGAGGGCCTGACGCTGCTGTCCGCGATGGCCGCGCACACCAGCCGGGTGCGCTGCGGGATGCTCGTGCTCGGCGTGACCTACCGCCACCCGGCTGTCGTGGCGAACATGGCCGCGACCATCGACCATGTGTCCGGCGGCCGGCTGGAGCTCGGGATGGGCGCGGCCTGGTACGAGCTCGAGCACCAGCAGTACGGGATCCCCTTCCCGCGCATCGGGGTGCGGATGGACATGCTCGACGAGGCGTGCCGGATCATGCGGAGCCTCTGGACGCGGGAGACAACCACGTTCGAGGGCCGGCACTACCGGCTGACGGACGCGCGCATGGAGCCGAAGCCGCTGCAGGAGCGCCTGCCGCTGGTGATCGGCGGCTCGGGGGAGCGGCGGACGCTGCGGATCGTCGCCGAGCACGGCGATATCTGGAACACCTTCTACGGCGACGTGAACGAGTACCGGCACAAGCTCGACGTGCTCGGGCGCCACTGCGCGGACGTCGGCCGCGACCCGGAAGACGTCCGCAAGTCCCTGGCCTTCCGCGCGGTGCTCGACGATGACGAGCAGTCGGCGCAGGAACGTGCCCGCGAGCTGCACGGCGACCCGCCGCCCGAGCGCCTGCAGCGAATGCTGATCGTGGGAACGCCGGAGCAGTGCGTGGAACGGCTGCGCCCATACGCGGACCTGGGCGTTGGGGACTTCCTGCTGGGCGCGCTGGTCCCGTACGACCCGCGCACGGTGGAGCTGGTGGCGGAGGCGGTGGCGCCGGCGGTGAAGGAAGCCGTCGCGGCCTGACGCCCCGTCTTACGGCACCACCAGCGCGCCCCGCGGCGGCTTCGCCCAGCGAGTCTCCGCCATCAGGTCCGCGAAGGCGCCTCCCAGCGGGCCCCATTGCTCGCGGGCGTATACGGTGAGTTCGCGTCCCAGCGGCGGGTCCACCCGCAGCAGGGCCGCCTCGAGACCGTCGGGGATCACGTTCTCCGGGACCAGCGTCGGGCCCACGCCGGCCGCCGCCAGGCGGGCGGCCGTCTCCACCTGCGAGGTGAGCACCGCGTGGCGGGGTGTGAAGCCCGCCGACGCGCATGCGCTCACGATCAGGTCGTGGAGCCCGTTGCCGGGTTCGAACATCACCCAGTCGCGCTCCTTCAGCTCGACCAGCCTGATCTTGCGTCCCGGCGCGCGCCTGTCCTCCGGCGGCAGCACCACCAGGAACTCCTCCCAACCCATTCGCCGGACCGGTCCGGTCCACTCGATCGGCGGAGGGCCGATGCCGAGGTCCCCCACCCCGCCCCGCACCGAGTCCTCCGCCAGCGAGCGGTGAGTGAACTCGTGGAGGCGCACGAACGTCCCCGGGTGCCGCTGCCGCCACGACTGCACCAGGTCTGGAAGGATCCCGGCGGCGATCGACCTCACCGTGCTGATCTCGAGCTCGCCGGTCTCGAGCTCGAGCGCCGAGCGGGCCGCCTGGTGGGCGCGCTCCGCGGCGCGGACCGCCGTCTGCGCGTGCGGCAGGAACGCCTTTCCCGCAGCGGTCAACCGGACTGAGCGCGGCAGCCGCTCGAGCAGCTCGCCGCCCACCTCCTTCTCGAGCGCGCGCACCTGTTGCGACAGCGACGGCTGGGAGACGTGCATCCGCAGCGCGGCGCGGGTGAACGAGCCCTCTTCCACCACGGCGAGCAGGTACGCGATCCGGCGATAGCTCGTCGACGGCATGGACGGAGTCTGCCATAGGCATCTCCTATGGCCACGCCGGGCAGAAAGACTTGCTCGGACATCCCGGGCGGGTGAGGCTTCACCCCCCACACAGGGAGGAGCACCACATGAGCATCAGCGACCGGGCCGAGCGCACCGCCCCGCGCGACTACCAGCTCGACACCTCGTTCATCCAGCGCCCGCACCACACCGACCCGCGGCGGCTCTATAGCCAGACCTCCACGGAATGGCAGCAGCGCGTGGACCACGACCGGCTGCGCCGCGACCGCCTGGCGCGCGCCCGCGCGGCGATGGAGGAGCACGACCTCGGCGGGCTGATCATGTTCGTGGGCGAGAACATCCGCTACGTCACGGGCACGTTCCAGGGCAACTGGAAGCACAACATCTTCATCCGCTACGCCGTCCTTCCCCGCGACGGCGACCCGGTCCTGTTCGAGACGGTCGGCTCCGACTTCGAGTGCGCCAAGCTCGACGCGCC
>DASZJZ010000035.1:0-3661 GCA_035947555.1 Thermoleophilaceae bacterium
CATCCAGACACAAGTCGGCGCTCCATCGTGACCCGATGGCCGCCGCGTAGCGATCACCGGTCGCGCGGGGATCGACTTCCCCAGACCCGAGGAAAGCCGCGATCCTGGCGCACTGTCTCGGCCTCCTCGTACCGACGCTACGAGGCAGGCTTCGCGGCGGCTCCGATGTAGGCAGGGCATCTATGACATGCGCTGTTGGCACGTACCTATCGGAGGCACGACGAACGCCACCGCCGGCGGATTCCTCTCGTGGCTCCGCAGGGGGCACGCCCGCCATGTCAGCCTAGCTCGATGCTCCGCTTGGCGAGGCCGTACCAGAACCCGTCGATCTTCGTCTCCGGTGGCGCGTCCGGGCGGGTCGCCGCCCCCAGGGCGACGAATAGCGGGGCGAAGTGCTCGGTCGTCGGGTGCGCATAAGGCATCCCGGGCGCCTTCTCGCGGAACGCGAACAGCTCGTCCAAGTCGCCACGAGCCAGCGCATCGGCCGCCCACTGGTCGAACTCGGCGGACCACGCCGGCGCACCGGGCTTGCCGCGCATGTACTCGTGGATGAAGGGCAGCCCGTGCGTCAAGAAGCCGGAGCCAATGACGAGTACCCCCTCGTCCCGCAGCGGCGCGAGCCGTTGGCCGAGCGCGAAGAGGTGCTGCGGATCGAGGTCGGGCATCGAGATCTGGAGGACCGGAATATCGGCATCGGGGTACATGGCCATGAGCGGCACCCATGCACCGTGGTCCAGGCCGCGGTTCGGCTGCTGGATGAGTGGCTCGCCATCGGGCATGAGCGCGGCGACCTTCTGCGCGAGCTCCGGCGCGACCGGGGCGTCGTACCGCAGGCGGTAGTAGTGCTCGGGGAACCCGTAGAAGTCGTACACGAGCGGGACTGGCGTCGTGGCGCTGACGGTCACCGGGGCCGATTCCCAGTGAGCGCTAACGATAAGGATCGCCTTCGGCCGCGGCAGAGCGGCCGTCCACGACGCGAAGTCCGCCATCCAGTCCGGTTCCTCGAGGAGCGGTGGAGCGCCGTGCCCGACATACAGGGCCGGCATTCGCGCCACGGTGTGGGGTTCAGCGGACATCGAACCTACCTCTGCTCGTTGAGGCCGTAGACGCGGCCATCCGGACCCTTGAAGTGGCGGTAGGCGTACTTCATCTCCGGGATCCGTGTGATCTCACCAAGCAGCTCGCAGCCAGCCGCCTCTAGCTCGGATGAGGCCACTTCGATGTCCTCGACACGGAAGCCGAACGCGATCGCATCGTTGTAACCGTAGTCCGGCACCGCGTGCGGTGCGTACAGCTCGAGGCTGCTGCCGTTCGGCATGAAGTAGACGGTCACGCCGTCCATCTCCATTGCGGGCGTGAGTCCGATGGTGTTGGTGAGCAGGCCTTTCCACGCCTCCAGTGCGTCAGCGTCAAGGGTGACGGCGTGCCAGGTAATGCCTTGGGTCTTCACGGGAAACCTCCTGATCGAAATTTCGGTCGCCTCGGCGAACGTGTGAGCGGCCGGAGCGCGACTGCTAGGGTTAGTTGCGCACGAACGGCATCTGGCCGATGTGCTTTGGGGCCTCTACCTCGGCCAGAATGAAGGCCGCCAGATCGGCCGCCGTTACGGAGTTCTTGCCATCTCCGTAGGCGCCGACGCTGTACGTCCCCTTGGGGGCACCGGCGGTAATCATTGCGTTGCGCACAATCGTCCACTCGGTGCTGCTTTCTTTGACGAGGTTTGCCGCCGTAGCTTCGTCCGCCACCGCATCCTTGTTCATGAGCGACAGCATCGCCCTCATGAACCGGCCTCCCTTGTCGCCGACAGCGCGGGCCCCAGTGAAGTTAGAGAGGCGGATGAGGCGCTTCACGCCGGTTGCCTCCATTGCGGCCAGCACGTTTCGGGCAGCCGTCTCGCGAACATGGGCAGGCTTGCGGACGGTGGGCGACATCCCCACGAGCAGCAATACCGCGCCTGATCCACGAATCGTCTCCTCGACCTTCGTCACGTCGGTGAGATCGCCTTCGATGACGGTCAGATCAGGGTCGTTGATCTCGAGCTTGGATGGATTGCGGACGAGCGCCCGTACCTCGTACCCCTTGTCGAGGGCGAGTTTGGTGAAGGGCTTGCCGGTCCGCCCGGTGGCGCCGAAGACGGCGATCGTAGTCACGGGTGTCATCTCCTGGAGGGTCAGCGCTGCGCGGAACGCCGATTACGCGTCCTTCGCGACGGCGAGGACCTGCTTGCCCCGCACCTGCTTGCTCATCTGGCGGTCGAGTGCATCGGCTGCCTGCTCCAGCGGCAGGACTTCGACGTTCGCCTGAAGCTTTCCGGACGCGGCCACCTCTGCGAGTTCGGCGACGCGGTCCACAGCGGCCTGGACGAGCTGGCCCGCCACCGGCTGACCGGCAAGCGCCTCGTCGATCCCCATCGCGATCGAGCTGACGACACGCCCGCCGGGGCGAACCGCCGAGGCCAGCGCGGCCGCGCCTTGCGCGTCGTTGAACAGGTCGATCACGCCGCCCAGCCCGTCGGGATACTTGTTCCGGAGCTGCTCCAGGACCTCGCCTGCGGTGTAGTCGATGACGTCAGCGGCGCCGAGCCCCCGCACGTACTCGGCATTCGCGCCCTTCGTGATTGCGACGACCTGCAGACCCCGCGCGGCAGCGAGCCCGGTCACGAAGCTGCCGACGCCGCCGGCCGCGCCGACGACCGCGATCGTGTCGCCCTCGCTGGCGCCGAGCGCGTCCAGTGCGGCGAGGGCTGTGCCGCCTGCGACTGGGAGCGCCGCGGCCTGCTCCACCGAAACGCCGTCAGGGCGGCGGGCAACATTCGACGTGAAGGCGGTGACGTACTCGGCGAAGCTGCCTTCGCCCTGGTACGGCTTGTCGGCGGAACCGAAGACCTCGTCGCCCGCACTGAACTCCGTGACGCCCGACCCGACTGCCTCGACGATGCCGGCGAAGTCGCGACCCGGGATCAGCGGGAAGCGGTGCTCCATGTAGTCCTTCAGGTAGCCGGCCCGGACCATCACGTCGGCGGCGTTGACACCGGCAGCGCGGACGCGGACGAGGACCTGCCCCTCACCAGGCTCTGGCACTGGCTGCTCCTCGATCTTTCCGGCGTGGCCGAACTCGGGGACGATGAATGCGCGCATGGGATCTCCCTTGCTTGTGTGGCGGCCGAAGTCTCGACAAGCGGGAGCAGTGGCCGTATGCTTAGTGAATGAGGGGATGATATACGAGAACATAGTGAATGTCTACACGGTCGGCGGATAAGGCTGCGGTGGCCGCCGCCACGATGCACTTCGTTAAGGCGTTCGACGGTTGGGTCCGCCGTGCTTCAGTGGCGCAGGCGGGCGAGAGCGTGCCCAGGCTGCAGTTGCTCTACGAGCTGCACTGCAACGGGCCCCGGAAGATGGCCGACCTGGCGGACACCCTCGGCGTGACGCCCCGTGCCGTCACCACGTTGGTCGATGCCCTCGAGGGCGAAGACCTCGTGAAGCGCAGAGCGCATCCCACCGACCGGCGGATCACGATGATCGACATCACCGGCGACGGGTCCAAGGTCGAGCAGCAGTTCGCCGCTTTCCAGCAGTCAGTACTCGACCTCTTCGCCGACCTCGACGAAGCTGATGCCGCCGCGATGCAGCGAGTCTTCCAAGCGGTCCTCAAGCGGATG
>DASZJZ010000036.1:0-9483 GCA_035947555.1 Thermoleophilaceae bacterium
CTCCGCGCGGCCGCGTGTCGCTGCTGTCGTTCCGGCTTCCACCTAGCTCCCGAGCGCGGACTGAGCCTCTTGGGCCTGCTGATCGCTCATCGGGACGATCGCGGCGGCCTCGGCGATCGTCTGGTGGTTCTCGAGCACGTAGTCCATGAACGCCTTGACCTCGGGGCGCCGGAGCGCCTCCTGGCTGGGGTACATGAAGATCGGCCGCGACAGCGGCTTGTACTCGCCGCTCGAGATCGCCTCCTGGCTCGGCTTGACGCAGCCGCTGCCGGCGTCGACGCCCACCAGGTTCAGCTTGTCCTTGTTCTGCTCGTAGTACGAGAAACCGAAGTAGCCCAGGCCTCCGGGCTCGCCGGACACGCCCTGCACGAGCACGTTGTCGTCCTCCGAGGGCTGGTAGTCCTTGCGCGTCCTTCCCTCCTCACCGTTGATCTCCTCGGTGAAGAAGTCGAACGTCCCGGAGTCGGTGCCCGCACCGAACAGGGTCAGCTCGGTGTCGGGCAGGCTGGGATCGAGCTGCGAAAGGCTGTTCACCTTGGAGCCCTGGTCCCACAGTTCCTTGAGCTGCTGGGTGGTCAGGCAGTCGACCTGGAGCTCCGGGTTGGTTGCGACCGAGATGCCGTCGTTCGCGACCTGGACCTCCGTGTACTCCACGCCCTCCTTCTCACAGAGCGGGACCTCCTCTTCCTCGTCGATCGGACGCGAGGCGTTGGAGATGTCCGTCTCGCCGGCGCAGAACTTCTCGAAGCCGCCGCCGGTGCCGGACTGGGCGACCGTGATGCGGACGCCGGGGTTCTCCGCCTGGAAGGCCTCCTGGGCCGCCTGGGCGAACGGGCCGACGGTGCTGGAGCCGTCGATTCGGATCGTGCCGGAGAGCTCTTCGCCTCCGCCGCTGTTGACGCTGCCGCCGCTTCCAGTGTCGTCGTCGTCGCCGCACGCCGCGGCGCCGAGCGCCAGCGCACCGCAGGCGGCGAACGCGAGGAGCTTCCTCATCAGGTTCCTCTCCTTGGGTTCGGTCATGTACGGTCGGCACGCTGTCACGGGACGCGGTCCCAGTCTGTTACGTGGGTGTCGCCGTCTTGTGAAAGAGATGTGAAGCGGTATCCGAAGCCGAAGTGCGTGTGGATCGGACTGGTGCCCGGCAGCACGTCGGCGAGCTTCTGCCGCAGCTTGCCCACGTAGACGTCGACCGAGCGGTCGGACTTGCGGTAGGGCTCGCCCCACACCACCGAGTAGAGCTCCTGGCGAGAGACGATGCGATCGCGCCGCTCCACGAGGGCGGTCAGCAGCTGAAGCTCACGTACCGTGAGGCGGAGCGGCCTCCCGTCGACCAGGGCGACGAACTCGCTGGGCCGGATCTCGAGCCGTCCCGTTCTGAGAACCGAAGATGCCTCCATGGCCCTCGAGGCTCCCACCGTCGTGGCGAAAGTCCGTTATTACGGCGTTTCCTCGCTGTGAAGATGCTGTAAATGCCGGTTCTGCGTCCGCCCGGTGCGTACACTTTCGAGGCGGATGGCGGATATGCGTCTCGCGATCCTCGATTCGGATTCGGGGTTCGTTCGGGTGCTGGTCAAGCGCGCGGGCGACCTGGGCTGGCAGCATCGTCGACTCGAGGCTCCTCCACGCACGGAGGATTTCGTGGCCATGCGCGTGAATGCGCTGGTGGTCGACCTCGCGCTGCTCGGCCCGGGCGCCTGGGAGTTCCTCGAGCGCGTGGCCGGCGCGCTGCCCGGGCTTGGCATCGTGGTGTGCACCGGGCGGTCGAGCGTCTCCCAGCGCGTCCGGGGCCTTCGGATGGGCGCCGACGACTGGGTCACGAAGCCGTGCCATCCGGAGGAGGTGCTTGCGCGCGTGGAGGCCGTGGTGCGGCGCCGCAAGCGGGCCTCCGCCCGCGTCGACACCGGGCCGCTCGTGGCCGGGGAGCTCGAGGTGCGCGCCGACCAGTTCCAGGCCTACGTTCGGTCCACGAGCGTCGACCTCACCCGGCGCGAGTTCGAGGTGCTGCAGCTGCTGGCGCAGGCCAAGGGCAAGGTGCTGCAGCGCGAGGAGATCTACCAGGCCGTGTGGGGCTACGCGATGGCCCACGGGGACCGTTCCGTGGACGTCTTCATCCGCAAGGTGCGGCAGAAGCTCGAGAAGGCCTCGCCGGGGTGGAACTACATCCACACGCACTTCGGCGTGGGCTACCGGTTCGAGCCGGAGGCCCGTGGGGCCGAGGCCGGCGCGGCGGGGCTCGCGGAGCCCGGTGCGGAGCTTCCGGCCTGGGGCACCGGGCCGGTTCCGGCCGAGCTGGACGACGATCCAGAGCTGGTCGCGCCGTAGGCCCTCCCGAGTTCCTCGCGCTCGTGGCGCCCCTAGGTCCTCCCAGCTTCCCGCGCCTTCCTTAGGCGGCGAGCGCGGTCGCGCTCATCCCTTGCGCCAGGAGCGTCCGGGGGCCGGTGGCCACGAGCGCGTTCGCCGCGGCCGGCGCCACCCCGCCGTCCACGAGCGTCTCGTAGGCCTGGCGGAGCGCCGGCGGACGGGTCGGCCCGTGGGCGTCCGAGGCGATCACCGCGACGAGATCCTCTTCGAGCAGCCCCCACGCCGACCTGCGTGCGTCCTCGCCGTGCCCGCCCGTGAGCGAGGGTGCGTTCACCTGCGCGAGTGAGCCGGCGGCCAGCTCGCGGCGCAGCCCGGCCGCGCCGTCGAGGGCCGCGTCGGCGCTGCGTTCCGGGTGCGCCACGAGCACGCCGAATCCGAGGGCGCGGAGCGCCGCGGTGGCGGCATGGAAGTCCTCGCCGATCCCGTGGAACGGGGTCTCGACCAGGAGCCAGCGCGACCCCCGCGGGCCTTGGGCGAGCAGGTCGAGCTCATCCCTGGTCAGGTCGAACGCCATGTCGTGTCCGAGCTCACCGCCGCAGGTGATCTCGAGGGGCAGGCCGGCCGCCGCCAGTGCGGCGCGCAGCTCCCGCACCCGTTCGAGGATCTCCCTGGTGTCTGTCAGTCCGAGGTCCGGCCGCACGTGCGGTGTGGCCACGACGGTGCCGGTCCCCGCGCGCAGGGCGGCGCGCGCGAGGTCTAGGCTCTCGTCCAGGTCGGCCGGTCCGTCGTCGACTCCCGGGAGCAGGTGGAAGTGGAGATCTACGTGGAGCATCCCACTCCGGAGAATCGGCCGGTCGGCCCGGCCTTCGAGTGATTCCCCTGTAACCGGGATGTTGCGCCTGCGTGAAGCTGCCCGGGGGCGACTGTCCGACCTACGGAAGCAGGGGCGCCGAGCGCCGGCGGACGGTTGCCATACTTCGCCGCCGCCATGTCCAGGACCGGGCGGATAGCACTGGTGGTGGCCGCGGTGGCCATCGCCGTTCTGGCCTTCGTGATCGCCCAGCCGGGCGACGACGAGGACGGTGGGGAGCGTGCCGCGACCACGCCGGCACAGAGCGACACCGGGAACGGCGGCGGGGCCACGGCGCCGGCCGAGACCGAGGAGGAGCCCTCGCCGCCGCCCGAGCCGGAGGTGACCCGCATCAGGGTGCGCGGCGGCGAAGTTGTCGGCGGTCCTCAGGACATCGAGGTCGAGCGGGGCGACACCGTCCGCATCGTGGTGACGTCGGACGCCCCTGACGAGATCCACCTGCACGGCTACGACATCACGCGACGCCCGGCACCCGGGCGGCCCGCCCGGTTCCGGTTCCGGGCCGACGCCGAGGGCGCCTTCGAGATCGAGAGTCACGTGGCGGAGGACGCGGGCCTCGACCCACTCGTCGCCCGCCTGGTCGTCCAGCCCTCGTGACGTCCATCGCCCACGGGCTGGTCTCCCGGTCCGATCTCCCCATTCCGGAGTGGCTGTTCGGTTGGGCCGCGGCGATGGTGCTCGTGGTGTCGTTCGTGGCGCTCGCGATCCTGTGGCCGGAGCCGCGGCTCGAGCGCGAGCGCTGGCGGCCCCTGCCCGGCGAGCTCGGCCGTCTGTTCGGAAGCCGGCCGGTCGAGTTCCTCTGCGGGGCGATCGGCGTCTTCCTGCTCGGCGTGGTCGTGTACACCGGGCTCCGCGGGACGCAGAGCCCGACCGCGAACTTCGCCCCGCCGTTCATCTACGTGATCTTCTGGCTCGGGCTCCTGCCGGTGAGCATCCTGTTCGGAGACGTCTTCAAGGCGTTCAACCCGTGGCGCGCCATCGGGCGGACGGTCGGCTGGATCGGCGGGAAGGCCGCCCGGGGCGGCCTGCCGGCGGCGCTTGCCTACCCCGAGCGGCTCGGCCACTGGCCGGCCGCGGCAGGGATCTTCGCCTTCGCTGTCATGGAGCTGGTGGCCGCGAACGGCGACCGGCCCGAGAACCTCGCCATCGCGACGCTGGTCTACTCGGCGCTGACGTTCGTCGCCATGGCTTTGTACGGCGTCGAGACGTGGATCGCCCGCGGCGAGGCGTTCTCCGTCTACTTCAACCTCTTCTCGAGGATCTCGCCATTCGAGACTCGGCACCGCGTGGTGGGTCTCCGCCAGCCGCTCGCGGGGCTGCCCGCCCTCCGGCCGCTGGCCGGGACGGTGCCGCTGCTCGCGGTCATGATCGGCACGGTCACCTTCGACGGGGCGTCCGAGGCGCCGATCTGGACCGGCATCGCGCCGGACATCGCGAATCTCTTCCAGGACATCGGCGTCTCGCCGCAGAACTCGCTCGAGCTCACGTTCCTGATCGGCCTCACCGCCACCGTCCTGCTCGTCTACGGCTTCTACAGGCTCGGCGCGCTAGGCGCGAAGAGCGTGGGCGGCGGCTTCAGCAGCACGCGCCTGGCGCGGGGCTTCGTGCACTCGCTCGTGCCGATCGCCTTCGCCTACGTGGCGGCGCACTACCTCACACTGCTGCTCTTCCAGGGCCAGAGCATCGCCTTCCTCGCTTCCGACCCGCTCGGCGACGGCTCGAACCTGTTCGGCACCGCCGACAGCCAGATCGACTACACGATCATCGGGGCGAACGCCACGTGGTACTGGCAGGTCGGATTCGTGGTGGTGGGACACGTGGCCGCGCTCACCCTGGCGCACGACCGGGCGCTCGCGCTGTACGACCACGCGCGCCTCGCCGTGCGCTCCCAGTACTGGATGCTCGCCGTGATGGTCGGGTTCACCAGCCTGGCGCTGTGGCTGCTGTCGCAGGCCAACGCGTGAGCCTGCGAACATCGAAGGGGATGTACGTCGCCCACGTCGGACACTGGCTGGTCAACGTCGCCTACTTCCTGCCCGTGGTGGCGTTCCTGGCGTGGCTGATCGTCACGCAGCTGAAGGAACGGCGCCGCAGCCGCAGCGGCGGGTAGGGCCGGCCGCTATCCTCGTCACTCGCCATGCGGGCGTAGCTCAGTCGGTTTAGAGCGCCGGCCTGTCACGCCGGAGGTCGCGGGTTCGAGTCCCGTCGCTCGCGCTCACAGGGCTGCAAACCTTCGCAGTCCGGCGTCCTCGGTCGCGGACAGGCAGAGCCTTGTCCGCTCCCTGCGTCCTTGGACTGCTCGGTTTTCGCACCTGTGAGCACGAGCGACTGCGTCGCTCGCGCTTCGAGGACTCCCTGCGCCTGACCCGCCCCGCGGGCACATCGCCGCGACGTGCGAGCTCGTACACGGCGGAGCGCGCCAGAGCGGACCCCAGGGGGCCGACTTCGGCTGGCGCCTCTTGGTCGTCGAATTCGCCCTCCCTCGTTCGACGCAAGGGGTAGAGGGGGCTCACAGTGAGCGAGTTCACGTGACCGAAGGAGAATCGAGATGGGAAAGCTGATCGCCACCACCCAGGCCACCGTCGACGGCGTCGTCGACCCGGTCGGCGAGTGGGTGCAGGCGGACGGAGACCACGGCGACTACTCGTTCGAGCGTCAGGCGAGATCGAGCGGGCTGGTGCTGGGACGCAAGACCTACGAGGGGCTGGCGGGGTATTGGCCGAGCCAGTCGGGCAAGTGGGCGGACATGGTCAACCCGATGCCGAAGTACGTCGGGTCCAACACCCTGTCCGGCGATCTGGAGTGGAACGCGACCCTGCTCGAGGGGGAGCTCGAGGACTCGATCCCGAAGCTGAAGGACGAGGCCGACGGTGACCTGTTCATGCACGGCAGCGGCGAGTTCGCGTACGCCCTCGCCGAGAAGGGCCTGATCGACGCGTACGAGGTCTACCTGAACCCGCTCGTCTGGGGCAAGGGAAACGTCCACGTGCTCGGCGACAGGGAAACCGTCCGGATGGAGCTCGACGACGTGAAGCGGTTCGACTCCGGAGTGGTCCTCCTCACCTACCTCCCGAAGTCTTGACCGCGGCTAGGGCCGTCCAGGGGCCGCTGGTCACTGGCCTCATCGGTCTAGCCGCCGAGATCCTTGTTCTCCGGCGTGAACCTGCTCGCGGTGAAGGTCGCGCCCTGCGGGTCGGCGAGGATCGTCATCCGGACCCAGGGCGCGTCGAACGGCGGGACGAGCACCGTTCCGCCGAGTTGGGTGGCCGTCGTGGCCCCGGTATCCGCGTCGTCGACGGCGAACGTCACGCTCCAATGCGCCGGCATGTCACGCTGGTCGTCCTCGATTCGGTTGATGGTCGCCACGACATCCTCGAAGCCCGGCGGCGCACCCGCCTCCGCCCACCGCTTGCGAAGGGCGGGGTGGTGGCGCTCGATGAAGTCGCCGTAACCGTCCAGCGCCCACATCTCGAGCCGGCCGTCCATCGCGAACGTCCGCTAGCCGAAGACCGATCCGTAAAAGGCCTCCCTCGACGTCGCGCGTGTTGAGGCCGTTGAAGTTCAGAGACCCGGGGTCGTTGACCACCTGCGCGCCCTTGTGCTCCTTCGCCGTCCAGACACAGAACGCCGCCCCCTCCGGGTCGGTGAAGACAGCCGTCCGGCCGGCGTCGGCAAAGTCCAAGGGCTCCAGCACGACACCACCGCCTGCCTCGCGGACCTTGGCCGCGGCCTCGCTCCCCAGGGTTGAAGACTCCTCTCTGGAGGAGAACCGGCGCTACGCGGCGCAGCGCGCGGGGCCACCTGGTTAGCGGACGCGCGAGCGCACGACTACCCGCGCGCCACGCGATGGGATCATTGTTACGTTGCGGTGCACGGCGTGCTCGGGCTCGGCGTCGGCGGCCACGAGGTCGAGGCGGCGGGCCATCGTCTCGAGCACCACGCGCTGCTCCGCCATCGCGAGGGCCGCTCCCAGGCAGCGGCGGATGCCGCCGCCGAATGGGATCAACTCGTAGGTGCCGGGCTTGCGGCCCTCCCAGCGCTCAGGCCGGAAGGCGAACGGGTCGGGATAGAGGTCCTCGCGGTGGTGGATGAGCAGGCTGCTGATGAGCACCGGCGTGTTCGCGGGCACGGCGTACTCGCCGAGCCGCCAGGGCACCGTGACGCGGCGGCCGATCATCGGAATCACCGGCCGCGAGCGCATAGCCTCCTGGATGACCCGCTCGACGTCGTCGGCCCCGTCCCCGGAGCGCACAGCCTCGCGCAGCCGGTCGTGGGCATGGGGGAAGCGAACCAGGCGCTCCCAGGCCCAGGCGAGCGAGTTGGCGGTCGTCTCGTGTCCGGCCAGGACGAGCGTGAGCAACTCGTCACGCACCTCCTGGTCGCTCAGCGTCTCGCCGTCCTCGGTTGTCGCCTGGAGCAGCATCGACAGAATGTCGCGCCGCTCGCCGAGGTCGGCGGCTGCACGACGCTCGGCGATCACCTGGTAGGTCGGCCGGTCGAGGACCGACAGCGCGAGCTTGGTCGGCCCGACCGGTTCGTCGCTACCGATGTTGAGCAGCTCGCCGAGCTGAGCGATTTTCCAGGTGGAGAAGTTGACGAGCGCCCGCACGACGCTGCGCAGCCGTTGCTCGGGCGTGCCGCGCGCGGGCTTGCCTTCTATGCCGAAGATCCCAGCCATGATCACGTCGAGCGTGATGGCCTGCATGCGCGGTGCCAGGGCCAGCGGCTCACCGATCGGCCAGCGATCGACTTCGCGTTCGGCGGCGTCCGAGATCATCTGCGAGTAGCGCTCGATTGCCTCCCCGTGGAAGGCCGGCAACAGCAGCTTGCGCTGGCGCATGTGCCGCGGGCCGATCGCCGTCAGCACGGAGTTCGGCCCGACGATCGGGCGCAGCGGCGACTCACCGGTGATCGAGGGCGCATCCTCCGCCCTGGCGGTGAACAGCGACCGGACGTGGTCAGGATGGCTCGTGACGGTGTCCACGTCACGGTAGGCGTGCATGCTCCAGACCTCACCCAAGGCGCGCCGAGCCTTGAAGACAAACTCGATCTGACGCTGGTTGAAGCGAAGGATCTGCACGGGCCGGGGAAGCGGCACCATCGGCGGCGCGGGCAACGCGGCCGCCTCCTCGGCGCAGACCGGACCGGCCGGCGAAGGCGACGCCTCCCCTCCGGCCACCGCGACGCGGTCAAGCACCGCTCCCACGCCAGCAACCTCCACGGTTGCATCGTACGACCGTGAACCGGGCTGACGCGCCATATCGGGCACTCGTCACAACGCTCGTCGGGGTGTCAGCGTTCGGCTGGTCGCCGTCCGGCCATAGCTTGTCGCGCGGAGCGGGAGTGGATGGGACGAGGTGGCCGTCACCGAAGCGCCCGGCGGCCGGTCACCGCCCGCGGAACTCGAAGTGCATGGGGTCGGGCACCGTCGGGAAGTCCCCGCCCCAGGAGAAGCCGTGGCGCTCCATTGTCCGGACGAGGCGGGGGTCTTGGTTCGACTCGCCGCCGAGCGGGTTCGATGCGGCGTTGAGGTCGACCGCGAGGCCCCAGGCGTGGAGGGACAGCGTTCCGCTCGGCTGGATCCGGCGTGGCGCGAAGCAGCCGGCGTACTCGGCCGGCTCGACGAGGTGGCCGAGCCCACGGCCTCGCAGCTCGGCCATCGCTGATCTCAGTGCGGGCATCATCCGGCGGTGGCATGTCACGGCGCCGAGCAGCGGTACCCGGCCGGTGACGATGTGACGGCGGAGGAAACCGGGGTCCAACCTGACCCAGTCTTCGCCGTAGGGAAGGCCAACCGTCGGCTCGCCGAAGCGCGCTTTCAGCTCTGCCGGTCGCGCGGGACCATCCTGAGCCTCGCCGGCGTCGTCGCCGTCGAAGAGCAGGCGCGCCCGGGTTGGCTCGCCGTCGCTGGCGACCCGCTCGAGCCGCCGCTCGCCGAGCTCGGACGCCGGCTTGAGCAGCACCAGAACGTTTCGCGGACGCGCCTGCAGGCGCCGGTCGCGCAGATGCGCGAGCAGCTCCGCGGAGTGCGCGACCTCGTCCGGCACGACGCCGCGAACTCTGAGGCGGCCGCCCGCAGCGAGTACGAGCGTCGCTCCCCTACCGACATCCCGCAGCCGCGCAGCCGTCGCTGAGAGCAGCACCTCGCCACGCCGTAGGCGTGCGACCGGCGCCCGCTTGCCCTCGGAAAGCGCCGCCGCCCAGGCGCGCGGCTCGACCGCGGCGACGTCGAGCGCGAGTGCGAACCCGTCGCGCACCCGCTGTACCAGCTGGCCGTCGCCGGCCCGGACCTCCCTTACCAGCGCGGTGCC
>DASZJZ010000037.1:0-6031 GCA_035947555.1 Thermoleophilaceae bacterium
CCGCCAAGGACGTGGAGGCCCTGGTCGAGCAGATCGAGGCGGAGGGGGTGGAGGCGATCTTCCCGGAGGCCGCCGTGTCGCAGCGGCTCGAGAAGGCCATCGCGCGCGAGTCGGGCGCGGAGGTCGGCGACGAGCTCTGGACCGACAGCCTCGGCGGCGAGGAGTCCGGCGCCGAGACGTACCGCGACGCGATGCGCGTCAACGCGGACGCCCTCGCCGAGGGCATGTCCGGCGGTCGCGTGAGCTGCGGCCTCTAGCTAGGACGCCGCCGACACGCCGGGCACTCGCCGCGGAGGGTCACGTCGTGCGCGTCGACGGCGTACTCCACGCGCGTGACGAGACGCTCGATGGCCCGCTCGAGCTCCGTGTCCTCGAAGGCCCGCACCTCGCCGCAGCGGCCGCAGACCATGTGGTGATGGTGGTCGCCGCTAGGGTCGATCGGCTCGTAGCGGGCGACGCCCTCGCCGGCGTCCACGCGGCGGGCGAGGCGCAACTTGTCGAGCAGCTCGAGCGTGCGGTAGATGGACGCGACGCCGACGTCGGAGCCGCTCTCCCGGAGGTGGTCGGCGATCTCCTTGGCCGTGACGGAGCAGCCGAGGTCGGCGAGCGTCTCGACGACAGCGGAGCGGGGAGCACTCAGCCGGTAGCCGTCGCGCTCGAGCGTGGCGTGCGCATGACCGACCCAGTTCACGCGCTCAAGGATAGGGTCCGCGCCGCTCGGCGGCGCGACCGCCGAGCGCCCGGCCAGGGGCCGCCGGGCGCTCGGGGTCGGGCGCGCCAGGTCAGTGCGCGACCGGTACTTCCTCCTCGGCGGCGATCCGCTGCGCACCCTCGCGCGCGGCCTCCGCCTGGGCGAGCTGCCGGTTGACGTGGTCCCAGTCGAGGTTCTCGAAGAACGCCCCGACGTACTGCTTGCGGCCGTCCGGCGTGGCGCCGAAGTCGCGCGCGTAGGCGTGCTCGTAAACGTCGATCGCGAGCACCGGGCACATGTTGTAGACGGCCCAGAGGTTCTGGGTGTCCATGATGTAGTTGAACAGCGAGCCGTCGTTCAGGTCGAAGCCGACCATCACCCAGCCGCGCGCGGCGCTGGCGGCCTTCTTGACCGCCTCGAACCACTTGTCGACGCCGTTGAACTCCTCGTCGATCAGCTCCGCGAAGCGGCCCCGGGGCTCACCGCCCTCGCCGCCCAGATGACCGAAGTAGAGGTCGTGGTTCTTGAACCCGAGCAGCGCGAACGTGTAGTCGATCGACACGGCGCGCAGCGGCGAGTAGACCTGGTTGCCCTCGATCTGCGAGTAGTCGAACTCGTTGAGGATCTTGCGGCACTCGTTCGCCTTCTTCGCGTAGCCCTCGTAGAGCTTGAAGTGGTCCTCCATGGTCTGCTTGGAGATGCCCTCGAGCTCCTTGTCGAAAGCCGGCCAGCGCCGAGGCTTCAGCTCGGTCCAAGGCATGTCTGCTCCTCTCTCTCGAAATCGCTCTCTCGTTTTGCCTTCCCGGGTTCGGTCAGGCGTAACGGGGAGCGTCGGCGCCTACGCGAAGCGGTCGGGCGCTACGCGAGGGCGGCGTACCGCTCGCCGACCTTCCCCCAGTCGACGGTGTTCCACCATGCGTCGAGGTAGTCGGGGCGCCGGTTCTGGTACTTGAGGTAGTAGGCGTGCTCCCACACGTCGACGCCGACGAGCGGCGTCTTGCCGTCCGTGACCGGGTTGTCCTGGTTGGGCGTGGAGACGACCGCTAGGCCGGAGCCGTCGTGGACGAGCCAGGCCCATCCGGAGCCGAACTGGTTCACGCCGGCGTCCTTCATCTTCGCCTTGAAGTCGTCGAAGGAGCCGAAGGCATCCTCGATGGCCTGGGCGAGGTCGCCCTCGGGGGCGCCGGCGCCGTCGGGCGACATCGACTCCCAGAACAGCGTGTGGTTGAGGTGGCCGCCGCCGTTGTTGCGAACCGGGCCGCGCTTGTCGTCGGGAAGCTGCGAGAGGTTGGCGATGACCTCCTCGATCGGCCGATCGGCCCACTCAGTGCCCTCGAGGGCGGCATTCGCCTTGTCGACGTACGCCTGATGGTGCTTGTCGTGATGAACGCGCATCGTCTGCTCGTCGATGTGCGGCTCGAGGGCGGCGTAGTCGTACGGAAGCGGCGGTACCTCGTAGGCCATGGGGGGTTCCTTTCGTGGGTTCGAACCTTCCACTCTATTCCGGGGCTGTGCCCGTCGGGGGCGTCAGGCGGTCCGATGCCGTGTAGCCGAGCCTGCCTGGCACGGCTCGACGGTTCGAGGTGGCGTAGGCTGTGGCGGAGGTGGATGGCGGCCGCTGCCCTCGCTGTTGGCGGACAATCCGAATGCATGAGCCCCTGGCCGAAAGCACGCCCCCGTAAGGGTCGCGTTGAGGGTGCGACAGTGGTTCTACGGCTTGATCAGGCGCTACGCTAGATGTGTCACGCGGCTGTGGCGGAATCAGGTAGACGCCCCGTCCTCAGGAGGCGGTGGGCTTAGGCCCGTGGAGGTTCGAATCCTCTCAGCCGCACTCGGAGGCGCCTCGTCGGAACTCACGTGAGACCCGCTGATCGAGGTCGGCGCCGGTCCCGTACGCGCATCCCCTCGCTTCCTCGCCGTCCGGCCCTCACGCGAACATGTGTTCGCGTGACGCATCCCGCGACAACCATCGCACGAGGCCTCGAATTGGCTGCCGAGGGACACACTGCGACGGAGGTCGCCCGCTTGCTGGGCGTGCCGAGGGCAACGGTCCGAGACTGGATGTACGGGCGCGTTCCTCGGCGGTCGCGGCCAGCGACACGTGGTGGCTGCGTGAGATGCGGCGATGTCCACGACTTCAACGGCCTTCCCCTCGTGTACGTCTACCTCCTGGGTATGTACTTGGGCGACGGCTGCCTGTCCGCTCACCGCAGGGATGTCTTCAAGCTGCGGATCTCGCTGGATGCCCGATACCCGGAGATCCTCGACGAGTGCCGAGAGGCGATGCGCGCGGTCCTGCCGGGCAGCCGCGTGAACCTCATCGACAACCGAACGTGGTTCGAGCTGTACTCGTACTCAAAGGCATGGCCCTGCCTCTTTCCACAGCATGGCGCCGGCAAGAAGCATGAGCGTCGCATCTCCCTCTCCCCGTGGCAGTGTGCGCTTATCTCGGAGCGTCCCGACCTCCTGCTGCGCGGCCTGTTGCACTCAGACGGCTGCCGCTTCGTCAACACGGGGCGCGGTGGATGGGCTCATCCCAGGTACGCTTTCGCGAACGTCTCGGGGGATATCAAGACCATCTTCTGCGCCGCCTGCGAGCTACTCGGGCTGCGCTGGACCGCGGCCGGCTGCAAGACGATCTACGTCTCTCGGAAGGAGGATGTCGCCCTGCTAGACCTCTTCGTGGGCGCGAAGCGGTGAGCTGTGTCCGGCAAGTGCGAATCACGGAGCTCGGCGGCCAATTTGGGTGGTTGCGCGACGCCGATCGAGGGCACGACTTCGGGGTGATCACTCCCCGCGAGAGCAACCGCGAGATCGATCGTCGCCTGAACGAGTCGCGGCAGCTGGGAGAGCGCATGGAGCGTTCGGGCGGCCGCGCGGTCACGGCTCTGTGCACTGCCGCGGACGCGCTGAGAAACGGCCGCGGGCGGCCGGTCGGCCGGCGCTCCTAGCCGCTACCGGCCGCGCTTAAGCGCCGTTCCGAACACGTAGTCCCAGAACGGGGCGCTTACGCCGAAGCCGCGTGTGTCGTCCTGGAAGTGGTGGCGCATGTGGAGCTCGCGCATCAGCTTGCCGAGGCGGGACCTCGGGCGGTGGTGGTGCACGTGGTAGTGGGTCATGTCGTACACCAGGTAGCCGAGCAGGAAGCCGGCTGCGAACACGTTTGCCGCGGGGGTTCCCATCGCGAGCACGAACAGGCCGTAGAACCCGGCCGCCAGCGGCACGCTCACGGACGGCGGCATCACCAGGCGGAGCGGATCGTTGGGGTGGTCGTGGTGCACCCCGTGGATGATCCAGTGGAGCCGCGCCCCGGGCCCTTCCTCGGGCTCGAAGTGGAACACGAGCCGGTGCATCCAGTACTCGGTCAGCGTCCAGAACAGCCAGCCCGCCAGGAGCAGGCCGAGCGTGCCCGCCGTGGTGAGCTGCCGAGCCCCGACCACGAACAGGACCACCACGGCCGGTACGAAGATCACGAGCGGTACGACCGGGTGGACGCGCGAGAGCCGGTCGAGGAGGTCCGACTCGAACATCCGCGGGGAGGCCCTCAGAATGTCACTGCGAGGCGCGTCCAAGGCTTCCCGAATGTAGCGCACGTCCAGGGTCTATGAAAGGCGCCTCAGCCTGATCGCCAGAGGCCGCGCCACGACGCCATCAGGTACTCCAACCCGAACGCCGCGGTCATCCCATAGACGACGACCTCCACGGCGGTGGGCGCCCCCGCGAAGACACGCGCAAGCAGATAGCACGTGACGAGCCCGACGAAGAGAAGGCCGCCCACGGTGTCCATCTCACCGTAAGTGTCGGACGAACCGGCCCGCGGGCCGTTATCCGCCGGTGAAGGGCCGGTGAACGTCCCGTTACCGAGTCAGCGTGGCGCGTACATGATCACGGCCACGCCGACCAGGCAGATGGCGGCTCCGACGATGTCGTAGCGGTCGGGGCGGAAGCCGTCGACCACGATGCCCCAGGCCAGGGAGCCGGCCACGAAGACGCCGCCGTAGGCCGCCAGGACGCGCCCGAAGTTGCCGTCCGGCTGCCCGGTGGCGACGAACCCGTACGCCGCGAGCGCAAGTCCCCCGAGCACCGCCCAGTGCCACGGCCGGCCCTCCCGCACGGCCTGCCAGACGAGCCACGCGCCGCCGATCTCCGCGACGGCGGCGACGGCGAAGAGCACGATGGAGCGAGGGACGTCCAAGCGCGCCGAAAGGTACCGGCGTCGAGCGGATCCACACGCACCGGCGTGATCACGACCTGAAAGCGGCGACGCGCTCGCCCAAGCCGCCGCTGTCACCCTCCTGGGCGGATGTGGTTCGACGCGGACACGCTCGTGCTCGACGCGGCCCAGGCCCTCTGTGTGGCGCTGCCCGCGGCGGGAATCCCGGCGTTCGCGAAGAGGCTCGGGGGCCGCGGATGGGCGCTAGTCGCGCCCCTTTCCGTCGTCGTGAGCGTCGTTGCGATCGCCGCGGCAACCGCCAGCGCGGACGTGCTGACTTGGATCGCCTTCCTGCTCGTGCCGGTCGGCTGCGCTCTCGCCCTCGGCTGGGCGGCGCACGGGGCCCGGCCCGGGTTGGCGCTCGCGACCGTTCCGCTTCTGGCGGCCGCCCTGGCCGCGCCCGACGACGCGCTCGGCCGCGTCGCCAGGCTGATCTTGATCGTCGGGTCGTGCGTGACCGTGGGCAGGCTGCTTGCAGGCGGAGCGCCGCTCCTCTACCTGAAGCTGGGCGTCGTCGCGATGGCCGTGATCGACGCCGTGTTCATATTCGGCGACCTGTGGGGCGAGCAGAACGCCGCCTTCAACGCCGCGGCGCCGGCCGAGGGCCTGCCTCGGCTGCAGGTCGCCGACATCGGCGACGTCTCAACCGACTACGGCGACTACTTCGTGGCCGGCCTGGTGGGAGGCATCCTCGCCGCCGAGCGGCGCCCGCAGGCCCTCGCGGCGCTGGCCACGCTGGTCGCGGCGCAGGCCTGGAACCAGCTCTTCCTCGTCGTCGACTCCCTGCCCGGCACGATCCCGCCCGCCGCGGTGATGCTGGCCTTCGAGGTGCTCGACCGCCGCCGCGCGCGGGGCCGTCCAGTTCCCACCTAGACGTCCAGGATCCCGTCGATGGCCAGGAGTACGCCGCAGGCCACGAGCCCGGCGCCGAGCAGCCGGCCCGCCCACCGGAGCGCACGACCCCATGGGCCCTCGGTCGCCCACCGCGCCGTGAGCGTCGCCAGGACCGCGACGCCCAGCGCCATCGCGCCGGCGCTCACCAGCACGTCCCGGTCGGCGCCGGCGCCGAGTGCCAGCACGAGCAGGGCGGGCCGCGCGACCAGCGGCACCGCAACCGGCACGAGCGC
>DASZJZ010000038.1:0-10436 GCA_035947555.1 Thermoleophilaceae bacterium
GCGCGTGGAGAACCGCCTGCCCGGCGCCGACGTGAACCCGTACCTGGCCCTCGCGGCGATGATCGCCGCCGGGCTGCACGGGATCGACAACGAGCTCGAGCTGGAGCCCGCGTTCGAGGGGAACGCCTACGAGTCGGACAAGCCGCGCGTGCCGCACACCCTGTACGCGGCGCGGGACCTGTTCGCGGACTCGGACGTGGCGCGCGAGGCGTTCGGCGAGGAGGTGGTCGACCACTACCTCAACCGAGCGCGGATCGAGCTCGAGGCGATGGAGGCGACGGTGACCGACTGGGAGAAGTTCAGGGGCTTCGAGCGGCTGTGAGCGCCCGTCCGGTCATCGGCATCGGCGCCGCCGTCGAGCGGGCGTCGTGGCGCAGCTGGGTGGACGAGCCCTGCAACCTCTCGCCGCGCTCGTACTCGCTCGCGGTGCAGCGCGCCGGCGGCATCGCGCTGCTGCTGCCGCCCGACGACGACGTGGCCGAGCGGCCGGACGTGCTGCTCGACGTGATCGACGGTGTGATGCTGGCCGGCGGCTCCGATATCGACCCGGCCAGCTACGGCGCACGGCCGCATCCCGCGACGAGCGGCACGTGGCCGGAGCGCGATCGCTTCGAGCTGGCGCTTGCGCATCGGGCGATCGAGCGCGAGCTGCCCGTGCTCGGCATCTGCCGCGGCATGCAGATGCTGAACGTGGCCCTCGGCGGCACGCTCGACCAGCACCTGCCGGAGAGCCTCGGCCATGAGGACCACTGCCACACGCCCGGGGACTTCAGCGACCACGAGGTCCGGCTCGAGAGCGGCTCGCTGGCGGCGCGCGCCGTCGGGGCGGAGACGACGGACGTGAGGTCGCACCACCACCAGGGCCTCGAGGAGTTGGGCGAGGGCCTGACGGCGACCGGCTGGGCGACCGAGGACGGCCTCGTCGAAGCGATAGAGCTCGAGGGTAGGTCGTACGCGCTGGGCGTGCTCTGGCACCCGGAGGCCGACGAGCGAAGCCGTGTGGTGGGGGCGCTGGTGGAGGCGGCGCGGGAGCGGAAGGCGGCGGTGGCGCGGTGAGCTCCGTGGAGCAGGCCGCCGCGCCGAGCGCCGTGAGGCAGGCTGCGACGAGCACCCCGCGGGCGGTGGGCCGATGAGCGTCGTGACGGTCGTAGAACCGGCGACCGAGGAGGTCATCGCCGAGCTGCCGCAGGCCGGCGTCGAGGAGGCCGACGCGGCGATCGCCCGCGCCCGTGCGGCCTTCCCGGCGTGGCGGCGTGTCGATCCCGGTGAGCGCGCCGCCCTCATGCGGGCCGTCGCCACGGCCGTGCGCGGCCGCCTCGAGGACCTCGCTCGCCTCGAGTCCCGCAACGTCGGCAAGCCGATCTCGGACGCCCGCGGCGAGGCGGGCATGGTGGCCGACGTGTTCGACTACTACGCCGGCGCGCCTGAGCGGCTGCTCGGGGACACCATCCCGGTGGCCGGCGGCGTCGACTTCACCTTCCGCGAGCCGCTCGGCGTGGTCGGCCTGATCACGCCCTGGAACTTCCCGCTTGCGATCGCCTCCTGGAAGCTCGGCCCAGCGCTCGCTGCCGGCAACACGGTGGTGCTCAAGCCGGCCGAGCTGACCCCGCTCACCGCCGTCGAGCTCGAGCGGATCGTGGTCGAGGCCGGCGTGCCGGAGGGCGTCTTCAACGTGGTCGTCGGAAGCGGCCGTGTGGTGGGGGAGCGGCTCGTGGAGCACCCCGACGTGGCGAAGGTGGCCTTCACCGGCTCGACCGCGGTCGGGCGCCGGATCGCCGCGCGCGCCGCCGAGACGGTCAAGCGGGTCACGCTCGAGCTGGGCGGCAAGTCCGCCAACGTGATCTTCGCCGACGCCGATCTCGAGCAGGCCGCCGCCGCGGCGCCGATGGCGGTGTTCGGCAACGCCGGCCAGGACTGCTGCGCCCGCTCGCGCATCCTCGTCGAGCGCTCGGCGCTCGACAGCTTCATGGCGGCGCTCGAGGAGGCGTGGAGGCCATCGACGTGGGCGATCCGCTCGACGACTCCACGGAGATGGGGCCGCTGATCTCGGCCGATCAGCGCGAGACCGTGTCCTCGTACGTGCACGGCGACGCGCCGGTGGCGATCCGCGGCACCGCGCCGGAGGGCCGCGGCTACTGGTTCCCGCCCACGGTTCTCTGCCCGGTGTCGAACGACGACCGCGCCGCGCGCGAGGAGATCTTCGGCCCGGTGGCCTGCGTGATCCCGTTCCGCGACGAGCAGGAGGCGGTGCGGCTCGCGAACGACACGATCTACGGCCTGTCCGGCTCGATCTGGACGCGCGACGGCGCGAAGGCGCTGCGGGTGGCGCGGGCGATCGAGACCGGCGTGATCTCGATCAACTCGAACACCTCGGTCCGGGTGTCCACGCCGTTCGGCGGCTTCAAGCAGTCCGGCACGGGGCGGGAGCTCGGGCCGCACGCGCTGGAGCACTACACCGAGGTCAAGAACGTCTTCTACGCCACGTGAACCGGCTCGCTGGAAAGGTCTGCGTGATCACCGGGGCGGCGAGCGGGATCGGCGCCGAGTCGGCCCGGCTCTTCTCGCAGGAGGGCGCCACGGTGGTCGGCGTGGACCTGAGCGACCGCGCAGCCGGCGACACGACGATCGAAGCTGACGTGAGCGACCCGCAGCAGGTCGAGGACATGTACGCGCGGGCGCGCGAGGAGTACGGCCGCATCGACGTCCTCTTCAACAATGCCGGCATCTCGCCCAATGACGACGCGTCGGTGCTCGACACGTCGCTTGAAGCCTGGCAGCGGGTGCAGGACGTGAACCTGAAGTCGGTCTTCCTGTGCTGCAAGTACGGTATCCCGCATCTGCTGGAGGGCGGCGGGGGGTCGGTCATCAACACTGCCTCGTTCGTCGCGACGATGGGCGCGGCGACCTCGCAGATCTCCTACACGGCCTCGAAGGGGGGCGTGCTGGCGCTGTCGCGGGAGCTCGGGGTGGAGTTCGCGCGGCGCGGCGTGCGCGTGAACGCCCTCTGCCCGGGCCCGGTCAACACACCCCTGCTTCAGGAGCTTTTCGCCAAGGACCCCGAGC
The DNA here is from genome assembly GCA_035947555.1 of Thermoleophilaceae bacterium. Lineage (GTDB taxonomy): Bacteria > Actinomycetota > Thermoleophilia > Solirubrobacterales > Thermoleophilaceae > JACVRW01. Next base: position 3,064 of record DASZJZ010000038.1, read on the forward strand.
AGGCCCAGCGACGGCTGGTCCACCTCCCAATGGGCCGCTTCGCGGAGGCGCGGGAGATCGCGCAGGGGGCGCTGTTCCTGGCGAGCGACGACTCGTCGTACGTCACTGCGTCCACCTTCCTGGTGGACGGTGGGCTCACGTCGGCGTACGTGACTCCGCTCGACTGATTTCGAGGAAGCGCTCCGCGAGCGCCCGGCCCGTGTCGTTCCAGGCGCGGATCTTGCCGGCGCTCTCGGAGCGGATCGCCTCCGGGTCGAGCCCCGTGGCCACTGCGCCCGGGTCGTTTCGCCAGTCGTCGAGCCAGGAGCCGAGGTCGGGCTCGGTCACCTCGGGGTGGAACTGGAGGCCCCAGACAGGGCGCTCGCCAAGCCGGAACGCCTGGTGGGAGTTCGCGGTCCGGGCGAGCGTGACGCCGCCGGGCGGCGTGAGCCACTCGTAGTGGTGGTACTGGAAGCTGTCGAACCGCTCCGGAAGCACGCCGAGCAGCGGATCGGCCGCGCCCGCCGGCGTCAGCTCGATCTCGTGCCACCCGATCTCGGGCCGCGCCGCGCGCCGCACCTCGCCGCCGGCCGCCTCGGCCACCAGCTGCGAGCCCAGGCAGACGCCCACCATCGGCGTGCCGCGTTCGAGCAGCTCGCGCAGGAAGAGCTTCTCCTCGCGAAGCCACGGGTGCCGGTCCTCCTCGTCGACGTTCATCGCGCCGCCGAACACCATCGCGGCGCCAAAGCCGTCGTCGGCCGGCGGCGGCGCCTCGTGCGGCAGCCATTCGACCAGCTCGTGGCCCGCTGCGCGCGCGGGGTCGGCGAACACGCCCGCGGCGGCGTTCGTGTGGTGGACGACGGCGAGGACCCGCATCTCGACAGAATGTATCCGTGGCCGACAGCCTCCGAGGACAGCTCCTGATCGCGGCGCCCTCGCTGTTCGACTACTTCCGCCGAACGGTCGTGCTCGTGCTCGAGCACTCGGACGAGGGCGCGATGGGCGTCGTGCTCAACCGCGAGTCTGAGACCCGCGTGGTGGAGGCGGTGCCGGCGCTGGCGTCGATCGCCGAGCCGGACGAGCTGGTGCGCATCGGCGGGCCGGTGTCGCCGCAGGCCGTGGTCGCTCTGGGCGACTTCGCCGACGTCGCGGAGGCGGGTACACACGTCGTGGGCTCGCTGGGCACGCTCGACCCCGACGCCGAGAACGCCTCGCTGCGCCGCGTGCGGGTGTACGCGGGCTACGCCGGCTGGGCGCCGGGCCAGCTCGACGGCGAGCTCGAGCAGGAGGCCTGGCTCGTGCTGCCCGCCCAGCCCGGCGACCCGTTCGCGGACGGGGACATCTGGTCGGACGCGCTGCGGCGCAAGGGCGGGAACTACCGCCTGCTGGCGACGATGCCGACCGACCCGTCGCTGAACTAGCGACAGCGCTCGACTTGGCGCGCAACCGCCCGGGCGCGGGCGCGATAGCCCGCCGCGGACACGTGCACGCCGTCCCCGGCGAGCCACTCCGGATGCCTCTTGGTCATGCGCACCCAGTTCACCAGCCGGAGGTTTTCCCGCTCCCGGTCCTCGCGCGCGAGCGCCCGGTTGTAGGCGGCGTAGCTCGTCCCGTCCACGGGCGGCCGGACGATGTTCGCCCAGACCACGCAGCGCCGCTCGCCCGCCACCTCCATGACGTCGTCGATGGCCGCGCTGAAGTCCTCCACCTGGCTGGGGTCGTCGTTGGTGCCCAGGCTCACGTGGATCACCCGCGGCAGCCGGCGCCCGTAGCGGCGCATCACGGCGGCGCCCTGATGGGCGTGGCGGCTGATCGCCGTGGACTGGGTGACCTTCCAGCCGTCCAGCTCGCGCGGGATGTACGGCTTGGTGCCCACTGCGAGCGAGTCGCCGTTCACGAGCAGGCGGCGGCTCTGCGCTTCGGCCGCGGCCGGTGCGCACAACGCCGCACATAGCATCACGAAGCTAAGGCGCCGCATCGCGCAGCGCCTTGTAGTCCCTTGCCATCGCGCGCAGGATAAGGCGGACGGGGATCTCGGCGCCCTCGCGCGTGAAGTGGATGCCGTCCGGCTGGCGGGCCAGCACGCGGTCGCCGTCGATCCTCAGCTCGTCGCTGTACACGCCGTCGTTGATCGTGTTGAAGATGTCGACGTAGCGGGCGCCGGACACCGCGGCGGCCGCGTCCTCGATGGCTCGGTTCTGGGCCTCGTAGATCGCATTCTGCTCCTCGTCGCGGGCCGTAGGCGGCGGCACCCAGTAGACGGGACGCTCGCCGGCCTCGGTCAGCTCGCGCATCACGACGGCTGCCCGGCGGGCGTACTCGACCTTCCACTCGGGGTCCGCCCAGCCGTACAGCTCCCCGTCCACGAGCAGGTTGAAGCCGTCGTTCCCGCCGAGCACCATCACCACGGCGTCGGGATCGCGAGCGGCCATCTCCTGCTCGGCGTTGATCTCCCAGTTGAAGAACTGGGGGTTGCCGAGACCGGTCGAGTTGCGCGCGGCGATCTCGACGTCGAACAGCTCGTCCGGCAGCGCGTCGGTCAGCAGCTGGCCGATGAACTCGGCCTGGGAGTCGCCGGTCACGAACACGTCGATCGGATCGGCCGGGGTGGGCTGCACGAACGTCTGTCGCTCAGGCTTGCGCCGGTTCGGCCGCAGGATCGCGGTGGAGCCCTCCTCCAGCTCGGTGCCCTCGCCGGTCTTGTCCTCCTGGCCGAACACGAGGTCGAGGCCCTCGCGCGGCAGGTGGAGGCCCACGGCGCCGGCCACGTCGTCGAGCGGGCGCGCGACCGACAGCACCACGTCCCGGGTCGTTCCGCTCTCCATGCTCTCGCCGGCCCTCACGATCGCCTCGGAGTTGAACAGCGCGGCAATGAGCAGGGCGATCACCACTACGCCGAGCACACGGCCGGCGGGCATGGTGAGCTCCTTTCGGAAGCGGGGCGGCATCAGAACTGGAAGTAGATGAACGGGGCCACGCCCTCTTGCCCGACGGCCGCGTCGGCGGCCACGATGAGCAGGCCGAGCGCAACGCCCTGTGCCGCGACCGGCCTCGTCACGAGCCACGCCTCCGCCCGCTCCCAGAAGCGGGTGGGCACGGCCTGGAGGGCGATCGCGGCGACGGTCAGGAACACCATGGGGAGGGTCACCAGCGGGGACGGGCCGCCGGCCGTGAGCTGGCCCAGCATGCCGAAGGCGGTCGACAGGTCCGGGGCGCGGAAGAAGACCCACGCGAGGCACACGACGTGGAAGGTGACGAGCCAGGCGGCCCAGGTGGGCACGTGGATGCGTCCCCAGCGCTCGCGCGCCCAGCGCTCGGCGCTCAGCGCGCCGCCGTGGATCCCGCCCCAGATCACGAAGGTCCACGCCGCCCCGTGCCAGAGGCCGCCGAGCAGCATCGTGAGCATGAGGTTGCGGTAGGTCCTGCGGGGGCCGTCGCGATTGCCTCCGAGAGGGATGTAGAGGTAGTCGCGCAGCCAGCGGGAGAGGGTCATGTGCCAGCGGCGCCAGAAGTCCTGGAGACTGGTGGCCAGGTAGGGGCGGTTGAAGTTCTGCGGCAGTACGAAGCCGAGCAGCAGGGCCAGGCCGATCGCCATGTCGGTATAGCCGGAGAAGTCGCAGTAGATCTGCGCCGCGAAGCCGTAGATCGCGAGCAGCACCTCCCCGCCGGAGTGGGCGCCGGGATCGTTGAAGACCGGGTCGACGACGTTGCGGGCGAGCTCGTCGGCCACCACGGTCTTCTTCACGAGGCCGCCGGCGATGAGGAACAGGCCCGGGCCGGCCAGCACCTCGCGCGGGTCGCGGGGGGTGCGGAGCTGGGGGAGCAGCTCGTTCGCGCGCACGATCGGCCCCGCCACCAGGTGGGGGAAGAAGGCCTGCAGGATCGCGACATCGCCGAGCGAGGCGGCCTTCGTCTCGCCGCGGTAGACGTCGACCACGTAGGTGATCGCCTGGAAGGTGAAGAAGGAGATGCCGATCGGCAGCACCACCTGCACGAGCGGGAGGGGGGAGCCCAGACCGATCGAGTTGAGCGCGTCGTCCATCTCGCTGACGAAGAAGCCCAGGTACTTGAAGACGCACAGCAGCCCCAGGTCGAAGGCGATCGCGGCGATCAGCGCGCGCTTTCGCGTGCGCTGCGAAGGTGTGCGCGCGATCACCTGGGCCGCGACCGTGTTGACGACGCTCGAGGCCACCAGCAGCAGCACCCAGCGCCAGTCGACCCAGCCGTAGAAGAAGTAGGACGCGACCAGGATGAAGGGGCGCCAGGCCCGCGGATGGGGCATGAGCGCCCACGACAGGATGAAGACGACCACGAAGAAGGCCGCGAACTCGATCGTGGGAAAGCTCACCGCGGCCATTCTGGCTACCGGAGCGGTTGCAGCGCCTCAGGCGTGGGGGGCGCCACCCCCTCGCTTACAGCTCGATCTCCGGGTACCGCTCGGCGAGATGCTCCGCTAGTGCCTTCCTTACTTGCTGTCGTTCGCCGGACGAAGCCATGCGGTACCGACCAAGCAGCTCCTTCTGCCCCTCGAGCGGCAGCCCCGCGATCTCCCATCGCACGGCGAGCCGCTCGAACAGGAACTCCACGCGGCGCTGCCAGCGATCCTCGGCGGAAGCGGTGGGCCGCGCGTCGAGGTCGGCGAGCCTGCGCAGGGTGCCGGCGCTCAGCTCGTCGCGCAGCGTGAGTACGCCGCCCTCCTCGTCGCGGTAGTCCGTGGTACTGACGGGCGCCGTCTGGGCCTGCCGGCCCTGCCGGGCACGCCGCCGGCTGCGGCTTCCCATGCGGGTCATTCTGGCCTACTGCGGCAGCGGCCTGTCGTTCAGCTCGTCGGCGGCGGCGACCACGCCGCCGCGGTCGTAGTGGTCCACGGCGATCAGCGACACCGGCAGGTCACGTCTCCTCTCGCAGCGCTCTGCCCTGGCCACGATGTCCTCCCGCGAGTTCACGCGCCCGTTGGCGCTCGGGCGCGGCGGGAAGCCGTCGACCCAGTGGTTCAGCATGAAGATCGGGCTGTCCGGATCTCCCCGGCTGGGAGCGCACGAGCTCGTCGCGCGCGGCCCGAGCGGCGTGTCCTGTATGAAGTCGAAGGCGTCCGGGTACCACGGCAGCTCGCCGGTGTCGCGCTCGCCGAGCACCACGAGCTGCCGGCCGCGCTCGAGCAGCGTCCCGAGCGTGGGGAGCGGCTGGTCGCGCCGCAGCCGCGCCACGCGGCCGAGCAGACCGGCGCGCCGGAACTGCAGCTCGACTGCCCACGCGGGCACGCTCGGCTCGAGCAGGAGCACGAGGACCTCGCCGGGGTTCTCGTCGAGCCAGTCGCGGTAGACCTCGAGCGCGGCGGACATCTTCGTGGCGCCGAGCTCGCACAGCGAGTGGCAGAGCCACACCTGGCGTGCGCCGCTCAGGCTCCCGGCGCCCACGCGCCCGGCGAGCCGGTCCGCGGTGCGCACCGCCGCGGGCCCGAGCGCCTTCGCCACCCGGTTGCGGCTAATGCCCTCGGCCTCCAAATCGGTCCGCACGCGGTTGCCCGCCACCGGGACGCCCCAGTGCGGGTCGAGCAGGAACAGGCGGATCCCGCTGCCGAGCTGGGCCTCGATCGAGTCGCGCTGGTTGGCGAACAGCCAGCCGGGCTCGTCGGCCGCGGACATGGAGTTGTGGGTGCCCGCGAAGACAACCTCGTTCAGCCGGCGCTCGCACAGGTCGGCCGAGCCGTTGCAGGTGTCGGGCCGCTCGACCTCGCCGCTCGCGCTGGCAGGCTCCCCGTCGTCGGCGCTCAGGACGGCCGCCGCGATGGCACCACCGGCGAGCAGCAGCGCAAGGGCGGCAGCCACCCCCGGACCGGGCAGCCCGCTGCCGGGCGGGCCCGCTCGCGGCCGGAGCAGCCCGCGCCCGGCCGAACCACGCCGGTCACCGGAGATCGGCAGCCGGGCGGTCCTCCGCCCCGGTACGGGCCCGGCCACAGCGCCGATCACGTCGGCCGAACCCCACGCGACAAGCACCCCGCCGAGCACGAGCCCGGCGGCTTGGACGACCTCGGAGTCCGCGGTCACAACCACTGCACCCGCGGCCACCAGCCCGACCCCGCGCAGGCCCCTGACCGCGCGCCCGCGCGGGGTGGCCGTAAGCGAACGCGCCGCTGCTGCGAGGGGGGCCAGCAGGCGGCTGGCCCGCGGCGCAACCAAGAGGGCGATCCCGAGCGCCACGGCCGAGGTCGCGAGGGCGGCCGTCCGCAGCGGCCCGAGCAGCGCGTCCCATGAGTCGTCGATCGCCTCGTTTGCCTGCCCGAGCGTGAGCCCCTGGACGCGGCGCGTGGCGTCGGGCTCGGCCAGGGCGAGCGCTGCCAGGACGAGCCCACCCGCGGCGGCCACCGCCAACGGCGCGCGCCGGAGCGCCAGGCCGCGATCGTCCGACAGCCACACGGCCGTCCCGAGCAGCGCGATCCCAAGGAGCGGAAGGACCACCGCGAGGAACCGGACCTGCTCGGCGAGCTCGATCGTGTCGGAGGCGAAGTCGCGCCGGTCCAGAGTCGCGAGTGGAGCCTCGAGCCGGCTCGGCAGGTCCTCCGCCAGCTCCGGGTCGACGCTACGCACGGCAGGCACGATCAGCTCCGCGGCGTCGGCGACATCAACGGCGATCGTGGGCTCCTCCTCGTCGAAGAGGACCCGGTGGGCGTTGATCGCGGCGGCTCGTACCAGGCCCTCGAACGCCGGCGTGTCGATGGCGCTGCGCACGGCGCTCTCGAGCAGCGGGCGGGCGGACAGGAGATCGGGCTCGAGATCGATCGCGGCGACGACGACGCGGTCGGCGATCGTGGCCCGCACCTGCGGATCCCGGACCGCCGCCACGGTCCGGTCCGCGAAGCCCTGCTCGTCGAGGAGCTCGACGCGCAGGTACAGGAGGATGGCGCCGGCTGCGAGGACGAGGGCCGAGAGGGCGGCGCACAGGCCGGCGACGACGCGGCGTCCGGATAGCTGGGAGCGACGCATCGCGATCGAACGCTACCCGCGCCGCGCGCCGCGGCGAAGCCCTCGTGGCCTACCGTCAGGCGGCGTGCGCGGCCGCATGCTCGACGACGCCCTCCACCTGCTGGCGTGCCCCCATTGCGGCGGCGGGCTGTCGCGGCTTGACGGCCGCGTGGCGTGCCCGAACGAGCATTCGTTCGATATCGCGCGGAGCGGCTACCTGAGCCTGCTGCCGGGCGACGCCCGGCTCGGCAGCGCGGACACCGCGGATATGGTGGCCGCCCGCGAGCGGTTCCTGGAAGCGGGCCACTTCGAGCCGCTGGCGGAGACGCTCGCGGATGAGGCGGAGCGGGCCCTCCGCCGGACCGGGGGCGAAGCGCGCCCGGCGCTCGGCGGCGCCCTGGAGCGGGCGCTCGGCGGCGCCCCGGAGCGGGC
>DASZJZ010000039.1:0-3331 GCA_035947555.1 Thermoleophilaceae bacterium
TCGGCCTGCGCCTCGCCGCCGCCACCGCCGCCTCCGCCGTCGTCGTCGTCGTCATCGCCGCAGGCCGCCGCGCCGAGCGCGAGAGCGGCCAGCATGGCCATGACCAAGAGCCGGAAGGTCTTACTCACAGTGCAAACACTCCTCGTTGCCGATGCCGGCCGGGATGCCGGCTTGGGGCCAAGAACGGGGGTGACCCTACACCCTCCGCGTTAAGCGCGGTTTGAGCGTTTTCCCGCAGAATGCGAGCTCAGCGAAGGACCTCGAGGACGGCCGGCGGCGGCTCGCCGGCTGCGTCTCCCACCGCGTAGGCGTCGCGCAGGGCTTTGGCGCAGCGCTCGGCCGCTTCACGGTCAGCCGCGTGCACCACCGCCAACGGCCGCTCCCCGGACCCGACGCGGTCCCCGGGGGCCGCCACGTCGGTCAGGCCGACCGAGTGATCGACCGGATCGCTCTCGCGGACGCGGCCGCCTCCGAGCGCCACCACCGCCAACCCAACCGCGCGCACCTCCACCGACGACACGACCCCGGGCGAGGCCGGCTCCACCTCCAGCCTCACCGCCGCAGTCGGCAAGTGCTCGTCTGGCGCATCGAGGAGATCCCCCGGCCCGCCGAGCTCCGCCACCATTCCCGCAAAGCGCTCGGCGGCAGCTCCGCTGTCGAGCGCCCGCTCGGCGGCGGCGCGGGCCGGCGCCGTGTCGGGCTCCACGCCTCCGAGCACCAGCAGTTCGGCGCTCAGCGCAAGTGTCACCTCGCGCAGGCGCTCCTCCGTGCCCGCCCCCGTGAGGGCGTCGATCGACTCCCGCACCTCCACCGCATTGCCGGCGGTGCGCCCTAGCACCCGGTCCATGTCGGTGAGCAGGGCCGCCGTGGGGAGCCCGTTGCCGCGAGCCACCTCCACGATCGCCGCCGCCAGCTCCCGCGCGTCCTCGAGCCGGGGCAGGAAGGCGCCGGAGCCGACCTTTACGTCCATCACGAGCGCGTCGAGCCCGGCGGCGAGCTTCTTCGAGAGGATGGAGGCCACGATCAGGTGGATCGACTCGACGGTGCCGGTGGCGTCGCGGATGGCATAGAGGCGGCGGTCGGCCGGAGCGAGCTCGGCGGTCTGGCCGACGATGGCGCAGCCGGCCCGCTCGACGGCGCGCCGGAAGGCGGCCGGGGCCGGGGCCGTGTCGTATCCGGGGATGGACTCGAGCTTGTCGAGCGTGCCGCCGGTGTGGCCGAGGCCGCGGCCGGAGATCATCGGCACGGCGCCGCCGCAGGCGGCGACGATCGGGGCGAGCAGGAGGCTCACCTTGTCGCCGACGCCGCCGGTGGAGTGCTTGTCGAGGACGGGCCCGGACAGGTCCGCGCCGGACCAGTCGAGCACGTCGCCGGAGCGGGTCATCGCGCCGGTGAGGGCGATCCTCTCCTCTTTGCCCATGCCCTGGAGCAGGATGGCCATGGCGAGAGCGCCCACCTGCGCGTCGCTGGCCGAGCCGTCGGTGATGCCCCGCACGAGGAACTCGATCTCTTCCGCGGTCAGCTCCCCGCCGTCGCGCTTCTTGCGGATGAGCTCGGCGGTCAGCACGACCCCTCCATGCTCGCGTCTCCCCGAGCGCGCGTCCCCCGGATCGGCTCGGCGGTCAGCACGACCGCTCCACGAAGCGCCTGATCAGCGGGGCGAGATCGCCGGCGGCGCGCGCGGCGTCCCGCAGGGTCTGCTCGTGGCTGACCGGCTCGTCGCTCATCCCCTCGGCGAAGTTCGTGATCGCGGACACCGCGGCCACCCGAAGCCCGCAATGGCGAGCGACGATCGTCTCGTGCACGGTCGACATGCCCACCGCGTCGGCGCCGAGCGTCCTGAAGGCGCGGATCTCCGCCGGGGTCTCGAAGGTGGGGCCGCTCACCGCCAGGTAGACGCCCTCCGCGAGCGCGATGCCGAGCTCGCCGGCGGCGGCGCGCAGGGCGTCGCGAAGGCGCGGGTCGTAGGCGTCGCGCAGGCTGGTGAAGCGGTCGCCCAGCTCGTCCGCGTTCGGGCCGGTGAGGACGTTCACGCCGCTCATGTTGATGTGATCGGAGATCAGCATGAGGCGACCCGGACCCAGCTCGGGCCGAAGCGAGCCGGCGGCGTTGGTCAGCACGAGCACCTCGGCGCCCGCCGCCCGCAGCGCCCGGACCGGCGTGCGCACGAGGTCGTGATCGACACCCTCGTAGAGATGCGCGCGTCCCTGGAGGACGGCCACGGGAACTTCCCCGATGCGCCCCGCCACGACGGTGCCGCCGTGGCCCTCCACGCTGGGCCGCGGGAACCCCGGAAGCTCCTCGTAGCCGATCCGGACCGGCTCCCGCACGGCCTCCGCCACCGCACCGAGGCCGGACCCGAGCACGACGCCCACACGCGGCTCGAAACCGGCACGCTCGGTGAGCACGCGGGCGGCTTCGCGGTACCTCACGGCTCGAGCTCGAACGACAGCGGAAACAGCTGGGCAAGCGTGAAGGTCTGGTGCTCGCCGCCGGGACGGCCGAGGTGCACGGGCGTGTCCGGGCCCGCCAGCTCGGACAGGCGCTGACGGCAGCCGCCGCACGGCGGGCAGATGTCCATCTTCTCGGCCACCACGGCCACGGCGGCGATCTCGGTCTCGCCCGCCGCCACGAACGCGCCGATCGCGGACGTCTCCGCGCACTGGCCCTGCGGGTAGGAGGCGTTCTCGACGTTCGCGCCCGTGTACACCGCGCCGCTCGCCGCCCGCAGGGCTGCGCCGACCTTGAAGTCCGAGTAGGGGGCGTGGGCGTTGCGCATCGTGGCGTCGGCGGCGCGCAGCAGCAGGTCAGGCGTGGCGAGGAGGAGGTCCGAGTAGCTCTCGGCGAGAAGGGCGTCGTCGGGGATCTCGAGTTGCTCGCGGAGGCGGGTCACCTTGTCGTGCTCGGCCGCAGGGTCGGCGTCCTGCGCCACCACACCCTCGAGCTCGACGAAGCTCCCGAGCCCCTCGACCTCGTCGATGTGGATACGGACGTTCTCGTGGACGAGCAGCCGCCGGCGCTTGTCGACCACCACGAGCGTGCCGAGCGCTTCGTCGAGCGCCTCGCGGAGGGCGGGAGCGTCGGCGACCGGCACACGGCGGTACTCGCTCTCCCGCGCACTCGCGGTGTCCGCGCGGCGGTACTGGATGAGCTCGTCGTCGCCCGGATCCTGCTCGCGAAGCTTGAGCCGCCCGCGCGCGAGAGAGAAGTAGGTGTCGCGCTGGGCCATCTCCCCGCGGTCGTCGGCGCCGAGGGCAAGAGCAAGCTCCAGCGTGCGCACCGGCTGCGGATCGCGCGCCTTGAACTCGATGTTGCGCATGGGGGCCAAGCT
>DASZJZ010000040.1:0-49520 GCA_035947555.1 Thermoleophilaceae bacterium
GGCCGAGGTCCGCGCGCTCCGCGGCCACCCCCTGGCGACGGGTGGTGACCTCACCCGCGTCGCCGCGGGCGGCGCTCGTGGCCAGGAACCCCGACGACTGCGACTCCGCCGGCGCGCGAATCGGCGTCGGGTCGAACGGCACCCAGCCAATCCCGGTGAAGTAGACCTCGACCCAGGAGTGGGCGTCGAGGTCGCGCACGCGGTATTCCCCGGTGTCGGTGTTGTAGGAGCCGGGCGAGAAGCCGGCCGCCACCCGTGCGGGGATCCCGACCATCCGCAGCATCAGCGCCATGGCGCCCGAGAACTGCTGGCAGTAGCCCGCACGCTCCTGGAACAGAAACCCGTGCAGCGGAATCGGGCGGGTCGGCACCCGCTCGGCGTACCGGTAGTCCTCCTGGAGGCGGGTCTCGATCGCCTTGACGGCGTCGTACGGCGTCCCCGCACCCTCCGTCCACTCGAGCGCGAGCTCGTAGACCTCCTCGTACGCGGAGTCGCGCAGCTGGGCGTCTGCGAACGAGACGTCGCGCAGGGCCTCGTTCCTGAGCGGGACGGTCACCGACTCGCGCGTCTCGAACGCCTCGCTGCGGGCGGCGTCGCCCTGCAGGCCGACGCCCTCCGTGGCCGACTCCCCCGGGCCCGGCAGGAAGATGCGCGTGTACGTGGCGTAGTCGTTGGGATAGCCCTCCTCGGTGGAGCGCCGCATGAGGTTGCGGCCGGGGTCGGGCGCGTAGGCGTGGACGGTGTACGAGTCGCCCTCTTCGAGCGCATCGCCGCGTAGGCGGGTGGTGCCGTCGGCGCTGTACCTGACGCGCGGTCCCTCCACCTCGTGCGTGATGCCCGCCCCCACGATCAGCTCGCTGGTGAGCGAGCGGACCGTCACCTCGATCTCCTCGTCCCAGCGCTCGTTGTACTCGCGGAGGTCCCAGGTGGGTCCTATCTCCTGGCCGAAGTAGGCGGGCAGCTCGGAATTCTCGTCGCGGAAGGCGGCGTCCGGAGTGCGGATCCAGCGGAAGCCGTCGAATCCGTCGAGCGTCTCGGCCTTCCAGTAGTGCGGGCGGTCGGAGCGGATGTTGAGCAGGGTGGTGCCGTCGCGCGGCCAGTCGAGCGGGCCGTACTCGTGGTTCCAGCTGAACGTGAGCGGCTTGCCCCCGCCGAACCAGTTCCAGGCGCGGTAGTTCCACCAGGGCTGGTCCCCGTCGAGTGCCGCCGCGGGAGGCAGCGACAGCACCCCCAGCGCGAGCACGAGAGCCGCGCCGGCGGCCGCCTCGCGCGTGCCGAGCCGGGGCAGCCACAGCCAGGCGGCCACGAGCACGAGGAGCACCAGGCCGCGCAGCAGCGGCTGGCCGGGATCGTGCTCGACGACCGCGGTGCCGTACAGCACCAGCAGCACCACCAGCCCGGCCGCGCGCAGCAGCGAGGCGCCGCGCCGGGTGGGGAAGAAGGCGAGCGTGGCGGCGATGGCGAGCAAGAAGGGGGCGCCGAGGAGGATCGACTGGCGGATCCACCAGTCCTGGCCGTCGTAGGGCCAGTTCACTCCCTGGATGCCGCCGAGGCCGCGGTCGAGGCCGTCGGCGAACTCGCCCCAGTTCTCGGGCCCGAGCAGCCGCAGCGGGAGACCGGCGGCGCCGAGGCCGAGGCAGAGGGCGGCCGCGCCCGTGAGCAGCGCCAGGCAGACGACGAGCGCGCGGGCGGCGCGGCGGCGCCCACCGAGCGCCTGCGTGATGACGCGGGCGGTGGACGCCATGCCGAGCACCGAAAGCACGGCCGCGGCGCCGACCGCGACCATCACCACCAGCAGCGTCCGCCCGAACGGCACGCCGGCGACGAGCGCGGACCAGTGCGCGGCCCCGAAGAGGGCGAGGGCGGCAAAGGTGCCGAGCCGGATGAGCCCGACGCGGGCCTCGGAGGAGAGCGCGGGCGCGGCGGATGCCGGCCGGGCCGCAGCGGCGGCCGCGCCGCTCATGCCGCCACGCTCCGCCGCACCCGCTCCACCTGGCAGCCCGTGCAGCCCGCCACTTCGAAGATCGGCGTCACCCCGGGCAGCGCGGTCGGGGACACCAGCAGACGCGCGCCCGCCGGCAGCCGCTCCAGCGCCCGCGGCGCTCGCCTCAGGTCCGCGCCGGTGACCCAAACGACCGCGCCCCCGCGCGGCCCCAGTGAGGCGGAGCTCGGCGGTGGCCCGGGCTCCAAGAGAGCCAGCCGCACGTGGATCGCCGTCCAGGAGCCCATGTCGTGCGCGATCTCGATCGGACGCCGCTCGCCCGGCAGCAGGATGGCGCACCCGCCGGCCCGCGCCAGGTGCACGCACAGCGACGCCGCGGCCCGCACCGCCATGTCGAGCTCCTCCTCACCCGAGGGGGCGGAAGGATCCATCACGATCAGCGGCGCCGAGTCGAGCTCGGCCACGAGCCGCCGCTCGAGCATCTCGCCGCGCCGGGCCACCGTCGGCCAGTGGATGCGCGAGGCGGGCGCCCCCTCGCGGTAGGGCCGCAGCCCGTCGATCTCGAGCTCCGCGAGCGAGGCGTCGAGGCGGCGCCCCATCACGCCCGGATCGATGCCCTGGCCGCCCTGCTCGCCGGCCCCGGCGCCGCCACCGCCGGGCGCAGTGACCGGCTCGATCCGCGGCAGGACGAGCACCTCCTCCCCGCCCTTGTCTACGATCTCGCGCGAGTACAGCCGCAGCGGGTCGCGGATCACGAGCCGCCCCGGCTCGAGCACCCGCCGCCCGCGGCGCGAGAAGCGCACGTTGATCCGCACGCGCCGCGACCAGCGGCCGGCGATCGGCACCGGCCAGCCGAGCAGCGGCTCGATCAGCTCGCCGCCCGGCGGCGGCAGCATGCCCGCGGTCACCTCGATGCGAAGCGGATACGGCTCCTCCTCGACCACCCTCGCCGGGCCGGCCTGACGCACGATCCGCGCGCCGCTGGCCGACAGCAGCACCCACGCGGTCGACCCCACTGCGATGGCGAACAGGGCTACACCGGGCACGTAGAGCGACACCGTGTCGAACGTCCCGCCCGCCAGGCAGAGGGCCACGCCGAGCGCGGCTGTGGCGAGCGGGCGCAGCAGCTGCATCGCCGTGCCTACAGCGCGGGCACTCGCTCCAGCGCGGTGCGCACCACCGCGGCGCGCTCCTCGGGCCCCGAGCCCGGAGCGAGCAGCAGGCGGTGGGTGAGCACGGAGCCGGCGAGCGCCTGCACGTCGTCGGGCAGGGCGTGGTCGCGGCCGTCAAGCGCCGCGACCGCCTTCGCCGCGCGGAAGAGCATCAGCCCGGCGCGCGGCGAGGCGCCCAGGTCCACGCGCGGATCGGCCCGTGTGGCGTCGAGGATCGCCACCACGTAGCGGCGCAGCGCCTCGCTGCCGTGCACGGCCGCGGCGGCCGCCTGGGCGGACAGCACGTCGGCCACGTCGGCCACCGGCTCGAGGTCGAGCACGCGGTCCCGCTCGGCGTGGTCGAGCAGCATGTCGCTCTCCTGCTGCGCCGTCGGGTAGCCGAGCGACACGCGCACCATGAAGCGGTCGAGCTGGGCCTCCGGCAGCGGGTAGGTGCCTTCGTACTCCACCGGGTTCTGGGTGGCGACCACGAGGAACGGGCGTGCCAGCTCGTGGGTGTGCTTGTCGACCGTCACATGCCGCTCCTGCATGCACTCGAGCAGCCCAGACTGCGTCTTCGGGGACGCCCGGTTCACCTCGTCGACCAGCACCACGTTGGCGAACACCGGGCCCGGGCGGAACTCGAAGCGGTTCTCGCGCTGGTTGAAGACGTTCGTGCCGACCACGTCGGCCGGCAGGAGGTCGGCCGTGCACTGCACGCGCGCGTACTCGGCGTCGACGGACCGGGCGAGTGCCCGCGCCAACGCCGTCTTGCCCACGCCGGGGTAGTCCTCGATCAGCACGTGGCCCTCGGCGAAGAGCGCGACCAGCACGTCGCGGATCACCTGCTCGGGTGCCTTCACGGCCCGCGCGATGTTCTCGCGCAGGCGGGCGCCGAGCTCCGCGACCTGCGACGGGTCCAGCTCTGGGACGGTCGCCATGCAGCACCATGGTAGGGGGTACGTTCCTACGCCTGGGTCGGTTCCTCGGACCGCGTCAGCTCCCGCACGGCCGCCTCCGTATCGGGAGCGCGCATCAGCACCTCGCCGATCAGCACCGCGTCCACGCCGACCTGCTCGAGCTCCTCGATCTGCTCGCGATAGTGGATGCCCGACTCGGAGACCACGACCTTCCCAGCGGGTACGTCCGCGAGCAGGTCGAAGGTCCGCTGAAGGTCGACCGTGAAGTCCTCGAGGTTGCGGTTGTTGATGCCGAGCACGTCCGCGTCGACCTCGAGCGCCGCCTCCAGCTCCTCCTCGCGCGAGACCTCCACGACGGCGTCGAGGTCGAGCGCGCGCGCCTCGCGATAGAGCGCGGCCAGCTGCTCGGGCTCGACTGAGCCGACCACGAGCAGGACGGCGTCTGCGCCCGCCGCCTTCGCCTCGTAGAGCTGGTAGGGGTCGATCGTGAAGTCCTTGCGGAGGATCGGCAGCTCGGTGGCGGCCCGGGCCTCGCGCAGGTCGGCCAGCGACCCGCCGAAGTGGGCCTCCTCGGTGAGCACGGACACCGCTGCGGCGCCGCCGCGCTCGTAGGCGCGGACGACGTCGGCGCACTGCGCGCCCTCGCGGATCGTGCCTGCGGACGGCGAGCGGCGCTTGTGCTCGGCGATCAGCGAAGTGCCCGGCCGCGCGAGCGCCTCGGTGAACGGCCGCCCCTCCGGCTGGGAGCCGACCTCGCGCTCGAGCTCGGCGATGGAGCGCTCGCGCTTGCGGCGGTCGAGCGCGTCGCGCGTGGCGTCGACGAGCTCGTCGAGGCGGATGCTCACCGGGCGAACTCCAGGTAGCGGTCGAGCTTCTCGCCGGCCGCCCCCGAGTCGATCGACTCCTCGGCGCGCTCGACCCCCTCGCGCAGCGACTCCGCCCGCCCCCCGACATAGATCGCGGCCGCCGCGTTCAGGAGCGCAAGCGAGCGCTCTGTTCCGCGCTCCCCGGCCAGCACCCCGCGCAGCACGCGGGCGTTCTCCTCCGGCATCCCGGCGCCCACCGCGCCGTCCGTGGCCGGCTCCAGCCCGACCTCCTCCGGCGTCACGTCGTAGGTGGAGAGCCGGCCGTCCCTCAGCTCCACCACCCGGGTCGCGCCCGAGACCGAGAACTCGTCCAGGCCATCGGCGCTCGACACTACCAGGGCCCTGTCGGTGCCGAGCTGCCCCAGAGCCGCCGCCATCGTCTCGATCTTGGTGGGATCGGACACGCCGATCACCTGGCGCCGCGCGCCCGCGGGGTTCGTCAGCGGCCCGAGGAAGTTGAAGATCGTGCGCACGCCGAGCGCCTTGCGCACCGGCACCACGTAGCGCATCGCCGAGTGGTGACGCGGGGCGAACATGAACCCGAACCCGACCGCGTCGATGCAGCGGGCCACGTCGTCCGGCTCCAGGTCGATCCGGGCGCCGAGCGCCTCGAGCACGTCGGCCGAGCCGCACTGGCTCGTGGCCGAGCGGTTGCCGTGCTTGGCCACGCGGCAGCCGGCGCCGGCCGCCACGAACGCCGCCGTGGTTGACACGTTGAACGTCGGCCGGCCTCCGCCCGTGCCGGCGGTGTCCACGAGGTCGTCGCCGGCCTCCACCGGCAGGGCCAGCGCCCGCATGGTCGAGGCGAAGCCGGCGATCTCCTGCACCGTCTCGCCCTTGGTGCGCAGGGCCATCAGGAAGCCGGCGGTCTCCGCCTCGGAGGCGCCGCCCTCCATCACCTCGCGCAGGACGAGTGCGGCCTCGTCCGCGGATAGGTCCTCGCCGCCCGCCACGCGGTCGATCGCCCTCGTGAGCACCGGGTTGCTCATGCCAGGAAGTTCCGCAGCATCTGCTTCCCCTCCGGCGTCAGCACCGACTCGGGGTGGAACTGCACGCCCTCCACCGGCAGGTCGCGGTGGCGCAGGCCCATGATCACGTCGCCGGCCCGGGCCGAGACCTCGAGCTCGCCGGGCAACGCGTCGGGGGCGACCACGAGCGAGTGGTAGCGACCCACCACGAGCGGCGACTCGAGCCCGGCGTAGATGGTCCTGCCGTCGTGCTCCATCACGGCGGTCTTGCCGTGCACCGGATCGCCGCGCACGACCCTGCCGCCGAACTCCTGGGCGAGCGACTGGTGCCCCAGGCACACGCCGAGGACCGGCGTGCCGCGCTCGCCGAAGCGGCGCACCGCCTGCATCGACAGCCCGGCCTCGTTCGGCGTGCACGGGCCGGGCGACACGATGAGGCGGTCCGGCTCGCGGTCGAGGAGGCTGTCCACGTCGTTCCTCAACACCTCGATCTCGGCCCCCAGCTCCCCGAGGTACTGGACCAGGTTGTAAGTGAACGAGTCGTAGTTGTCGACGACGAGGACGTTCACGCCCACTCCCGCTGAGCACAGGCGAGGCGAATCGCGTCCATCACCGCGCCCGCCTTCGCCTCGGACTCGCGGTTCTCGGCGCCCGGGTCGGAGTCGGCCACGATGCCTCCGCCGGCCTGCAGGTAGGCCTTTCCGTCTCGCACGAAGGTCGCGCGGATGTTGATGCAGGTGTCGAGGTCGCCGGTGTAGGAGAGGTAGCCGACCGCCCCTCCGTACGGGCCGCGCTTGACCGGCTCGAGCTCGTCGATTATCTGCATGGCGCGGATCTTGGGTGCGCCGGACAGCGTGCCCGCGGGCAGCGTCGCCCTGAGGGCGTCCATCGGGGTGACGCCGTCGCGCAGCCGGCCCGACACCGACGACACGATGTGGATCACGTGCGAGTACGTCTCCACGGCCATCAGCTCGTCCACCTTGACGCTGCCGTACTCGCACACGCGGCCGAGGTCGTTGCGGCCCAGGTCCACGAGCATCACGTGCTCGGCGCGCTCCTTCTCGTCGCTCAGGAGGTCGTCGGCCAGGCCGTCGTCGGAGCCCGTGCGGGGGCGCGTGCCCGCGATCGGCCGCAGCTCCACGCGGTCGCCGCTCACCTTCACGAGGGACTCCGGCGAGGCCCCCGCTATCTGGAAGTCCTCGAAGTCGAGGAAGTACATGTAGGGGCTCGGGTTGATCGCGCGCAGGCCGCGGTAGATCGAGAAGGCCTCGACCGGGCAGTTCGCCGTCCAGCGCTGGGACGGCACCACCTGGTAGGCGTCGCCCGCGTGGATGTACTCGATCGCCCGCCCGACCGCCGCGCCGTAGCCGGTCGGGCCGAGGTTGGAGAAGAACTCGGGCGGGTCCTGCTTTCCGGTGCCGCCCTGGGGCACGGGGCCGGCCAGCCGCTCCTTGACCTCGGCGATCGCGGTGGCGGCCTGCTCATAGGAGCGTTCGAGATCGTCCTCGACGAAGACGTTCGCCAAAAGGGTCACCTCGTGGCGCAGGTGGTCGAAGCCCACCATCAGGTCGGTGAGCATCAGCGCGAGGTCGGGGAGGCCGACCTCGTCCGGGTTCGGCACCCCGACCGTCGGCTCGGCGCTGCGCACCAGGTCGTAGCCGAACAGCCCAACCGCGCCGCCCGCGAACGGCGGAAGCCCTTCGAGGGATGCGATCCGGTAGCGCCCCATCTCCTCGGCCACCGCGGCGTACGGGTCGGGGTGATCGCCGAGCGCCATCCGGATGGTCGCCCGCGGGCGAAAGCCGAGGAACGACCAGCGCCCGACCCGCTGCCCCTGCTCGGCCGACTCGAGCAGGAACGACGGCCCCTCGCCGCGCAGCTTGAGGTAGGCGGACACCGGGGTCTCGCAGTCCGCGATGAAGGTGTGGCGGAGCGGCACGAGGTTGTGATCGCGCGCCAGCTCGCGGACCCGGTCGAGGCCCGGCGAGAGCTCGAGGTCAACGGCGACGCTCATTGAGCACGTCGTAGGCGTCGGCGAGGCGAAGGCCGCGCTCGGCGAGCAGGACGGTCAGGTGGTAGAGAACGTCGGCGGCCTCCTCGGCCAGGCGCTGATCCGACTCGTCCCGGGCGGCGCGTGCGACCTCCTCCGCCTCCTCCCGGACCTTCGCGCCGAGCCGCTCGGGCTCGGAGAGCAGCGCGGCGGTGTAGCTCTCCGCCGGATCCGCCGAGCGGCGCTCCGCGATGGTGCGTTCGAGCGCCGGCAGGGCCTCGGCCGGCTGCGGGTCCATCTCGCCGCGGTGGAAGCAGGTGCGCTCGCCGGTGTGGCAGGCCGGCCCGGCGGGATCGACCAGGGCGACGTAGGCGTCGCTGTCGCAGTCGTAGCGGATCGCCCTGACTCGCTGAACGTTGCCGGAGGTCTCGCCCTTGTGCCAGAGCTTGTCGCGGGAGCGCGACCAGAACCACATCTCCCCGGTCTCGCGCGTGCGCGCGAGGGAGGCGTCGTTCACGTAGGCGAGCGTGAGCACCTCGCCGGTGCGGGCGTCCTGGACTACGCACGGAAACAATTCCACGCCCCCGATTATGGCCTCGTGCTGCCCATGGGCAGCTTCAGGAACTCGTACAGGGAGCCGATCGGGCTGAAGCCGAGCCGCCGGTACCAGCTTTGCGGCCAGTCGCCTGCATCGGTGAGCAGGAAGACCGGGTCGCAGCCCTCGGCGGCCGCGGCGTCCGCGGCGGCGCTCACGGCGGCCGTGGCGTGGCCCTCGTTACGGCGCGCCTCCAGCGTGCCGACCTCGTCGACCTGTGCGATGCCGTCGGCGGTGTAGAGGCGGCAGGCACAGGCGGGGTCCTCGGGCGGCGCCGCGAAGTCGCGGGCGCGCCTGATGCGGGCATAGCGCTCGTCCATCTCGGCCAGCTGCTGCACCGCCATCTCCTGCCACCCGAAGGGCTGCTCGCGGCGGAACGCGGCGAGCGTGGCCGCGCCCGTCTCACGGTCCACCTCCGCCCCGGCGCCCGGCCGGGAGCGGAGCTCCGGCGGGCGGTCGCGCACCATCACAAGGAGCCGGTAGACGTTCCAGCCCTGCGCCGCGAGTCGCGGCGCGAGCCGAGCGCCGTGCTCGGGGTCGCCCACGAGGAGCTTCCGGTGGCCGACATAGGTGAGCACCCGCTCGGCCTCCTCGGCCAGCTCCTCCGGACCGGCCGAGGCGTCCTCCACCGCCACCGCGTTCAGCGCCCACACGAGCGGCAGGCTCGGAGTGAGCAGGGCCTTGCCGTGCTCGGTCGGCCGGACCTCGTCCACGGCGGCCTCGTCGGCCCGCTGCAGATAGGTCTTGATGCGCTCCAGCGTCCCGTCGCTCACTCGATCCCCAGCCGGTCGAGCAGCGCCTCGTCCCGGCGCCATCCCTTGCGCACCCGTACCCGCAGGTCGAGGTGCACGCGGCGGCCGAGCAGCGCCTCGATCTCGCGCCGCGCCGCCGTGCCGATCGCCTTCACCATGCGCCCGCCGGCGCCGACCAGGATCCCCTTCTGGGACTCGCTCTCCGCCCACATCCGGGCCCGGACCACGAGCAGGCCGTCTTCGCGCTCCTCGAGCTCGTCGACCTCGACCTCCACCGCGTGCGGCAGCTCCTCGCGGGTGCGGAGGAGCACCTGCTCGCGAACGAGCTCGGCCAGTCGCACCTCCTCCGGCAGGTCGCTCTTGTCCTCGGGCGGGTAGAGGAAGGGCCCCTCCGGGAGGAGCTCGACCAGTCCGGCGACCAGGGGGTCGAGGCCTGCGCCGGTGCGGGCGCTGATCGGGTAGACGTCGCCCTGCACGCCGAGCTCAGCGGCCTCGGCGAGGGCCGTGACCGTGCGGGGCTTGTCGAGCCTGTCGACCTTGTTGAGCGCGGTGACCGCCGGGGTGCCGGCGCGCTTGATGGCCTCGGCGATGAAGCGGTCGCCGGGGCCGATCCGCTGCTCGCCATTCAGGACGAAAAGCACGGCGTCGGCGTCCGCTAGGCCGCGCTCGACGCTGCGCTGCATGCGCTCGGTGAGGGGGTCGCGCGGGCGCTGGACGCCGGGGAGGTCCACGAGCACGAGCTGCCAGCCGGGCCCGGTGGCGATGCCGCGGATCTCCCGGCGGGTGGTCTGCGGCTTGTCCGACACGATCGCCACCTTCCCCCCGACGATGCGGTTCACGAGCGTGGACTTGCCGGCGTTGGGGCGACCGGCGAGGGCGACGAAGCCGGAACGGGTCACAGCCGCGCCATCACCTGGTCCTGGAGGGCGAGCATCTGTCCGTCGTCGGTCTCGTGGTCGTAGCCGCAGAGGTGCAGGACCCCGTGCACGACGGCCTCGGCGAGGTCCTCCGTGTGCCCCGGGCAGATCACGACGTCCCCGAGCTCGCGGGCCCCCCCGGCGGGGGCGCGCTCGTCGATGGGGAACGACAGCACGTCGGTAGGCGTGTCGCGACCTCGGTGCTCGCGGTTGAGGGCCCGGATGCGGTCCTCGTCGACGAGCTCGATTGCGAGGTGGCCATCGTCCACCCCCGCCGCGGCAAGCGCCGCGAGGGCCGGGGCGCGGAGCTCGTCCGGCGCGTCGATGAGGTCGAGTTGGATCAGCTCTGCTGCTGGCGCCGAGGCGCGCGCAGGGCGGGCGCCTGCTTCTCCGCGTACTCGTTGTACGCGGCCACGATGCGCTGGACGAGCTTGTGGCGCACGACGTCCTCACCGCCGAAGCGCACGAACTCGATCCCCTCGACGTCGGCGAGGATGTCCCCGATCACGACGAGTCCCGAGGACTGGTCCCGCGGGAGGTCCACCTGCGTGATGTCGCCCGTGACGACCATCTTCGAGTTGAAGCCGAGCCGCGTGAGGAACATCTTGATCTGCTCGGGACTCGTGTTCTGGGCCTCGTCGAGGATGATGAAGCTGTCATTGAGCGTCCTGCCCCGCATAAATGCCAGCGGGGCGATCTCGATCACGCCGCGGTCCAGGTGCTGGTTCACGCGCTCCGGTTCGAGCATGTCGTAGAGGGCGTCGAAGAGGGGGCGCAGGTAGGGGTCGACCTTGGCCTGGATGTCGCCGGGTAGGAAGCCGAGCCGCTCGCCGGCCTCGACCGCCGGGCGGGTCAGCACGATCCGGTTGACCTCCCGGCGAGACAGGGCGGCGACCGCCATCGCCACGGCCAGGAACGACTTGCCCGTTCCGGCCGGCCCGATTCCGACGGTGATGGTCTGGGAGCGGATTGCGTCGACGTAGCGCTTCTGGTTGACCGTCTTCGGCGCCACCTTCAACCCGCGGTGGCGCCACACCACGTCCTCGAGGATGCGGCTCGGGCTCTCGTGGCGGTCCAGCGCGTCGGCGATCGCCTCGATCGTTCCGGGCGCGATCTCGTGGCCCTGGCGGACCAGATCGCTGAGCTCGCGCACCACGGTGCGGGCCGTCCCGACGGCTTCGTCCGCCCCGTCGAGCGTGAGGACGTTGCCGCGCAGGTACACCTCGCAGTCGAGGTGCTCCTCGAGCGTCTTCATGACCTGGTCTCCCGGCCCGGCGAGCTCGGCGGCCACGTCGTTGGGGAGCTCGAGCTGGGTTCGCACTACGTGATCAGCTTCTCCCTCACGGCCGCGCTGACGCGCTTGCCGTCCGCCCGGCCCTTCACCTTGGGCATGACGAGGCCCATGACCTTGCCCATCTCGTTTGGGGAGCTCGCGCCCGACTCGGCCACCGCGTCACCGACGAGCGCATCGAGCTCGTCGTCCGAGAGCTGGGCCGGCAGGTACGTGGAGATGATCTCGGCCTCGCGCTCCTCGGCGTCGGCAGCGTCGGTGCGGCCGCCGTCGCGGTAGGCCTCGGCGGCCTCGAGGCGGCGCTTGCGCTCACGCTGGAGTACCTCGACCTCCTCCGCGCCGTTCTCCTTCGCGGCCTTCTGGAGCTCGTTTGCGATGAGCCGGAGCGCGTGCACGCGCTCGCGCTCGCCCGCCTTCATGGCGTCGCGCACGTCGCTCTGAACCTGTTCCAGCACCGACATCGCGCTCAAGTTTAGGCGGGGATCCCGCAGAAGCCGAAGCACGACCGCAGCGCCGAGCAGCACGATCAGCGTGGCTAGTGCGAAGCCCGCCTCGGTGCCAGCCCGCTGGCCGGCGGCCTCCGTACGTGCGGCGGCACCCACTACGAGGATCGCCAGTACCAGCGCACCTCCGACATGGGTGAACGTCTGGAACAGGCCCGCGGCCAGGCCGCGCTCGCGGGCGCGGGCCTCCCCGACCACGGCGGCCGTGAGCGGTACGGCCGCAGTGGCGAAGGTGCAGCCGGCCACGCAGTAGGCCGGGAACAGGGTGTCCCAGTAGCCGCCGCCGGCGCCTGCGAGGGCCGCGATCCAGACGAGGCAGCCGGCGGTGGCGACGAGGCTGAGAGCGACCGCCCTTCTCGTGCCGAGGCGGTCGATCAGGCGCGGCGCGAGGAAGCCGCCGGCGAGGGCGGAAAGGGCAAGCGGCACGAGGGCCACGCCTGTCTCGAGGGCGGAGAGGCCGAGCACCCGCTGCATGAAGAGCGTGCTCAGCACGACCGTGCCGCCGAACGCGCCGGCGTTGGCGACGATGGCGAGATTGGCGCCCATGACGCGCGGGTTGCTGACGAGGCGGCGCGGCAGGAGCGGCGTCCTGACGGAGAGCGGCGCGGGCACTCTCGATCCGCGGTTCGGCAGGAGCGGCGTGCCCTCGCGGAGTTGCGTCGCGGCGAAGGCGGCGAGCAGCACGGCGGCGCCCGCCAGCGCCGCCAGCGTGGAGGCGGAGCCGGGGCCGTCCTGCTGCGCTCGCACAAGCGCCAGGATCAGGAGCGCCACGCCGCCGGCGACGGTCGCTGCCCCGGCCCAGTCGAGCCCGCCGGAGTCCTCTTCGTCGCGACCCTCCGGGAGCAGCGCCGGAGTCACGGCCGCCGCGGCCAGCGCCACCGGGACCAGCGCCAGGAAGACCCATGGCCAGCCGAGCGCGTAGGTCAGGAGCCCGCCGAGGACGGCGCCTCCGACCATGCCGACGTCGATCGTCGCCGACATCCAGCCGAGCACGGTGTTCCGATCGCGCCCCTCCCTCGTGACCGCCGTGGTCAGGGCGAGGGCCGCCGGAATCGCGCAGGCGGCTCCCAGGCCGGCCAGGGCGCGGCCCGCGATCAGCGGCAGGGCGGCGCGCGAGAGCCCCGCCAGAAGCGAGCCGGCGGCGAATGCGCACAGCCCTGCGACCAGCAGCCGCCGTCGCCCGAACAGGTCCGCGGCGCGCCCGCCGACCAGCAGGAAAGCGCCCAGCGGAAGGGTGTACGCCGTGATGACCCACTGAAGCTCGGCACCCCGAAGGCCGACGTCGTCACCGATCTCCGGGAGCGCGACGCTGACGACGATCCCGTCGAGCATCACGAGTACCTCGGCGGTGAAGAGGACGGCGAGCGTGAAACCTCGGCGCGGCACGTCGTCCGGATACCCGAGCCAAGGTGGACTAGACTTGGCTAAGCATGAAGCAGGTGAACGTACACGAGGCGAAAACTCAGCTCTCGCGCCTTCTACAGGATGTGGAAGAGGGCGAAGAGGTCGTGATCGCGCGCAACGGCGAGCCGGTGGCGAAGCTGGTGCCGCACGTCGAGGAGCGCAAGCCGCGCGAGCCGGGCTGGGCGAAGGGGCGAATCGAGATCCTGGAGGGCTTCGACGAGTACGACGAGCAGATCGCTCGCGACTTCGGCATGCTCGATTGAAGCTCTTGCTCGACACGCACGTCCTGATCTGGTGGTCCGGCGGGAAGCGGGTCGGGCGGGCAGCGGCGGACGCGATCGCGTCACCGGACAATGAGGTATTCGTCAGCGTCGCGGCTGTGTGGGAAGCCGAGATCAAGGCGGCTACCGGGAAGCTCAGGCTCGACGTGGATCTCGAGGCCGAGCCCGCCGAGCACGGTTTCACTTCGCTGGACATCAGCGCTCGCCATGCCGTGACTGCTGCCCGATTGCCTCTGCACCACCGCGATCCCTTCGACCGCATGCTGGTCGCGCAGGCGCAGCTCGAGGGACTGACGATCGTCAGCCGCGACCCCGTCTTCGACCGCTACTCCGTAGCCGTGCTCAAGTCGTGATCGCCACGACGCGGGCCGGCGCCGCGCTCGCGCCGACGATGCGCAGCGGGAAGCAGGCCACCTGGAACCCACTCGGCGGCAGGCTGCCCAGGTTGACGAGGCGCTCGATCTGGCAGTAGGGCAGGTCGGCCTGGTGGGAGGCCCAGAAGACGCCGGGCTCGTCGCGCTCGAGCGCCCGTTGGGCCTGCAGGTAGAGCGGCCCGTCCCAGCCCCAGGCATCGATGCCCATGACGCGAACGCCGCGGTCCCAGAGCCAGCGCGTGGCATCGACGCCGACCGCGGGACCGAGTGCCGCGTATTCGGCAGCGCCGTAGTGGGCATCGCGACCGGTGCGCAGGAGCACGATGTCGCCGTCCTTCAGCTGGTGCCCGATGCGCCCGAGCTCCGCCTCGACGTCGGGCGCGTCGATCACCTCGCCGTCCGCCTTGCCGGTCATGTCGAGCACTACGCCGTCGCCGAGGAACCAGTCGAGGGGGAGCTGGTCGATCGTCTGGGCGGGGTCGCCGCGAATCGTCGAGTTGTAGTGCCACGGCGCATCGACGTGTGTCGTGTTGTGGGTGCCCATGAAGGTGATCGCGTCGTTCGCCCACCCCTCCCCGTGGCGCAGCAGCCGCGCCGGCACGCCCAACAGCGCCTCCGCCTGGGCGGCCCCGGCGGCGTGGTCCTCGTACTCGATGTCGATCCGGAGCATGTCGGGCGCGTCCGGGGGGCTCTGCTCGATCGGTGCCGAGAGGTCGATGAGCGGCATGAGCGCGACCCTACAACCGTGTGTCAAGCAGCAGCGCGCTCCAGCCCTGGGATGACAGACGGCGGCGTTCCTGAAGCGGCCGGAAGGCTGCCGCCACCTCGCCAGCCTCTTCTTCGAGCAGGCCGGACAGGATCGCCGCTCGTGGCGGGTCGGTCAGCCGGGCGGCGACGCTCAGCAGCAGGGGGCGGGTCAGGTTCGCGGCCAGGGTGTCGGCCGGCGGGGGCGATTCGGTCCGCACGTCGAGGCGCTCGATTGCGTCCAGCTCCACGCCGTTCGCGGTCGCGTTCGCCCAGGTGGCCGCAAGGGCGGCGGGCTCGTTGTCGAGCGCCGTCACCGGCTTGAAGCCCAGGCGGGCCGCCGCGATCGCCAGCACGCCCGAGCCGCAGCCCAGGTCGGCGAACGACCCCTCGGGATCCAGCTCGAGCAGGAGCTCCAGGCTCATGCGGGTCGTTGCGTGCGCGCCGGTGCCGAAGGCCTGGCCGGGATCGATCACCAGGTCGAGGACATCCGGGCGTCGCGAGGCCCACGGGGGGCGCACGTAGACGCGGTCTGCCACCAGCACCGGCTCGTGGAACTGCTTCCAGCGCTCGGACCAGTCGTCCGCAACGGGCTCTCCACTCACCTGCACCACCGCTCCGCCCACCGATGCCTCGCCCGCCGGGAACGAGGGCAGCTCTCCCGGCGCGCCGTAGAGCGCGTACTCCACGAACCCCTCCCCGTCCACCTGCTCGACGCCTCCCGGCGCCAGCTCGAGGAGCGCCGCAAGCACCTGCTCGGCCGCCTCGGCGGGCGCTCGGAAAGCGAGGCGGATCACGGCTCGGCGCCGCTTTCGCGCGCCGCATCCGGGCGCGAGGCGCTTGCGAGCACGATCAGCGCAGCGCCCGCTTCACCTTCGCCAGGATCGACTCGTCCTCGGCCTCGTGCAGGTTCGCCTCGGTCATCGAGTCGCGCAGCTCCTCGAGCAGCTCGCGCTGGCGCCCGCTGAGGTTCCGCGGGACCACCACGTTCAGCACCACCTGCTGGTCTCCACGGCCGCGCCGGCCGATCGAGGGCATCCCGCGGCCGCGCAGCGTGACCACCGTTCCGGGCTGGGTTCCGGGCCGCACCTCGACCTTCTCGTCCCCCTCCAGCGTGGGCACGACCACCGTCGTCCCCAGCGCCGCGGCAGGCGCCGGCACGTCGACGACCGTGACCAGGTCGTTGCCGTCGCGCAGGAAGCGCTCGTCCTCGGCCACCCGGACCAGGACGTACAGGTCGCCAGGCGGCCCGCCGCGCTCGCCGGCGTGGCCGCGGCCGGTGAGCCGGATGCGCTGCTCGTCCGCGATGCCCGCGGGCACGTCTACATCGAGCGTCTTCCGGGCGGCGCGCCGCCCGCGCCCGCCACACGCCGTGCACGGCTCGGAGGGCACCCGGCCCTCGCCTCCGCAGACCTCGCACACGTGCTCCCGGACGAGCTGGCCGAATGCCGTGCGGCTCACTGCCCGCACGCGGCCGGTGCCCTGGCAGTTGCGGCAGGTGCGGACCTCGGAGCCCGGCTCGGCGCGGCTGCCGCCGCAGCGCTCGCAGGCGTCCACCAGGTCGTAGGCGACCTGCGCCGTCGTGCCGCGCGCCGCGTCCTCGAGCGTGACCTCCACCTCCACGGCCACGTCGCCGCCCTGCACCCGCCCTGCGCCGCCTCGGCCGCCGAACGCCCCGAACGGGTCGCCCCCGAAGAACGCGTCGAAGATGTCGGCGAACGAGCCGAAGCCGTGCGCGGTCGAGGCGAACCCGCGCGAGTCGAGCCCCTCGTAGCCGTAGCGGTCGTAGGTGGCGCGCCGCTCGGGGTCCGACAGGATCTCGTACGCCTCCGCGGCCTCCTTGAACTTCTCCTCCGCCTCGGGATCGTGGCGGTTGACGTCGGGGTGCAGCTCGCGCGCCAGGCGGCGGAAGGCCTTCTTGATCTCGCCCTCGCTCGCGTCGGGGCGGACCCCGATCACTTCGTACGGATCGCGCCTCACTCGTCGTACACCTCGGCCACGAAGCGCGACAGCTCACGGGCCGCGTCGCGCACGGCCCCGATCGCGCCGGGGTAGTCCATCCGCACCGGGCCGATCACCGACACCGCGCCGAGGTTGCGCCGCGCGAGCCCGTAGTTGGCGGCCACGAGCGACAGCGACTGGAGCTCCGGGGTGGGGTTCTCATGGCCGATGCGCAGGTAGACGCTTGGCTCGGTGAGCGACGCTCGCAGCACCCCGAGCAGCGCGCGGCGGTGCTCGAGTACCTCCAGCAGCCCGGCGATCTGCGACAGCTCCTGGAAGCGGTGCTCGGAAAGCAGCCGCGCGGCGCCATCCATGAAGAGGTTGCTGCCGGCGGTCTCCTCCAGCTCGGTGAAGGCCGACGAGAGCGTCGCCAGGAAGTCCCGCTCCGCCGCGCCGAGCTCCGGCTCCGACAGCCTCGCCAGGAGCATCCGCGAGCCCACGTCCAGGCCGCCCAGCGCCTCGTTCAGGTAGCTGCCCGCCCACGCGACGAGCCCGGGGTCGACCGGCTCCTCGTAAGAGATCACCCGTTTCGTCACGCCACCGGTGGAGGTGATCACCACCACCATCGCCACCTGCGGCTGGAGCAGCAGGACCTCGACGCGGTGCACCGTGGCGGTCTCGATCGGCGGTGCGGTCACGAGCGCGAGGAGGTTCGTCACCTGTGAGAGCTGCTCGGTGGTGGCCCGCATGGCCTCGTCGACCTCGCGCCGCATGGCGGTCAGCTCGACCTTCTTGCGCGGCACAGGAAGCCGCCCCTGGCCCTCGCTGAGCAGCTCGTCGACGAAATAGCGGTAGCCGCGGTCGGTCGGCACGCGGCCGGCCGAGGTGTGCGGATGCTCCAGCAGCCCAACCTCCTCGAGCCTGGACAGCTCGGCACGCACAGTCGACGGGCCCCAGGGCACGTCGTCCTGCTCGGCGATCCACTTGGAGCCGACCGGCTGGTCGCGCTGCACGTGCGCCTCGACCACCTTGCGAAGTAGGAAGCTCTGCCGGGAGGAGATCTCCACGGCAGTGAATTTAGAGCCCGCGGAGCTCGGCCTCGCCGTTCTTGATGATCTTCTTGCCGCCCTGCTCCGCGTGGAGATCGAGGATCACGGTGCCGTCGCGGCTCTCCCGCTCCTGCCCCGCCACGGTGATCGCCTGCTCAGGGAAGCCCATCCCGCGGAACTGGACCGACAGCCGCCGCAGCGAGCGTGGATCGCCTCCGGCCGCCTTGGTGCAGGCGCGCGCCACCTGGGCCATCGAGTAGAGCCCGTGCAGGATGTTCGACGGCAGGCCGACCTCCCTGGCGAACTCCTGGTCGATGTGGATCGGGTTGAAGTCACCAGAGGCGCCCGCATAGCGGTGCGGCAGGTACTTGTCGGGCGTGACCTCGAGCTTGACCTTCAGCGCCATGGTCAGCCGCCCCTGACGATGTTCGTCCAGGTGCCACGCACGACCTCCTGGCCGTCCTGGTTGTGCGACACCGACTCGAATACGTAGAAGCCCATCCCGCCGCGCTCGTAGATGTCCTTGACGGACGCCTCGGTGGTGATCGTGTCGCCCGCGCAGACGGGCTCGCCCCACTCGAATTCCTGCCCGCCGTGGACCATCATCGCGAAGTTGATGCCCACCTCCGGGTCGAGCACCGCCGGCCCGACCGCGCCGGCCGAGTAGACGACGGCGAACATCGGAGGCGCGGGGATGTCTCGAAAGCCGGCCGCGCGCGCCCGCTCCCGGTCGAAGTGGACGGGGTTCTCCTCGCCGACCGCGAGGGCGTACTCGCGGATCTTCTCCTTCCCCACCTCGTACTCGTGGGGCGGATAGGTCTTGCCCTTGGCGGCGTCGTCGACCGGCACGGCGCGGCAGGTTATCTCCACGACGCGGCGGCCCGCGTGAGCTCAGGCGGCCGGCGGGCGTCGGACGGCGCGGCGGCAGGGCTCCCGGGCACGGGCGTGGCCAGGCCGGTCGGCTCGTCGCGCCCTCGGAGGACGACCTCCTCGCGCACCTCCCAGCACGCCGCCTCCTCGGCGCCGGCCGCCGCCACCACGGCGGCCGCCGCGAGGAGCCGCTCGGGGCGCTCCTTCGCCAGCTCGGAGAGCCGGGCCGCCTCGTTCACGGGGTCGCCGATCACCGTGTACTCGAAGCGCTCCTCGGTCCCCACGTTGCCCGCCACCGCCGGCCCGGCGGACACCCCGATGCCGGCGTCCGCCCCGTGCAGCCCCTCGTCCAGGCGCTCGCGCAGCGTGCGGGCGGCGCGCAACGCGTCGCATGCGGCGTCCGGCCGTGCGGTGGGCGCCCCGAACACGCAGAGCGCCGCGTCCCCCTCGAACTTGTTGACCCAGCCGCCCTGCTCCTCCACGGTCTCCACCACCAGGCGGAAGAAGTCGTTCAGCAGGCCGACGACCTTGGCCGGCTGCAGGCGCCCGGCGAGCGAGGTGGAGCCGACCACGTCCACGAAGATCACGGCAACCTCGCGGACCTCGCCGCCGAGTTGGATCTCCCCGTCCTCCTCGAGGGCGGCCTCCGCCACCTCGCGGCCGACGTGGCGGCCGAACAGGTCATGCAGCCGCTCGCGCTCGCGGAGGCCGGCGGCCATGCGGTTGAAGCCGGCCTCGAGCAACCCGACCTCGCTGCCGTCGTCGACGGGTACCGATGCGTCAAGCTCGCCCGCCTCGACCCGCGCCATCCCGTCGCGCACCGCCCCGATCGGGTCGGCGATGGAACGCGAGGCCACGGCGATCGCGAGGAGCCCGACGGCGAAGCCGATTGCCGCGATGAAGGCCACCGTGGCCGCGAGCAGAGTCGGGCTCTCGTTGGGGTCGGCGATGCCCGCGATCGCAACGGTCACGATGCCGAGCAGGGGGACGCCCGTCCCGAGCGACCAGGCCATCATCAGCCGTCCGCGCACCCCCGGGCCGCAGGTCTTCTGGGGCGGCGCGCCGCCGGCCAGGGCCCGCGTGACCACCGGGCGCGTGATCCGCTCGATGAGCAGGTACCCGATCGCGCAGGTGGTCTCGCCGCCGAGCAGTATCGCTCCGCCCACGACGAGCACCGCCCACCCCGAGGTGGACGCGTTCAGCAGCGTGAACAGGACTGCCGCAATCATCCAGAACACGCCTGACACCAGCACGAACCTGAACGGGATGCCCAGTGCAAGCCGACGCTCTTCGGCCGTCGGCGGCCGGTCCTCGGAAAGCCAGCGCTCGACCGGGGCGCTCATTCGCCGGCCCCACCACGAGCCGAGAGTCAGGGCGAGTGCGGCGTACACCACGACGACCGCGGCATTGAGGCCGAGCTGACGATCGGCTCCCTCAGGCGCGAACGGGATGAGGACCCCGAGGAGCACGAAGAGCACGAGGGCGCCCGTGACGTTGGCGCCCACTGAAGCCCAGGTAAGCCGGCGGATGGTGTCCCGCCACAACTCCATACCCACAGTCTCCCCGGCGCGCCGCGCCGGCGCGCCGGACCAACTGTGAGATGCGTCACACAGGCCGCGCTAAGCAGCGTCGCGCAGCGCCTGCGCCTCGGCAAGCGTCGACAGCTTGCGCAGCGCCGCCTCCTCGATCTGGCGCGTGCGCTCGCGGGTCAGGCCGAACAGCTTCGCCACCTGGTCGAGAGTGCGCGGCTGCTCGCCGCCGATCCCGAAGCGCAGCTCCACGATCCGCCGGTCGCGGTAGGTGAGCTGCTCGAGCACCTCGTACAGGCGCTGGTGCATCAGCGACTCGACCGCCGCGTCGTACGGGCTCTGGCTCGACTCGTCGGGGATCAGGTCGCCGAACTGCGCGGCGTCGGTGTCGTCGCCCACCGGCTTGTCGAGCGACACCAGCTGCTGGGCCGCGCGCATGATCACGTCGGCCTCGACCGGGTCGACGCCCGCGAGCTCGGCGATCTCCTCGATCGTCGGGTCGCGGTCGCCCTGCGCCTCCAGCTTGCGCTGCGCGCCGTCGAGCTTCTTCAGCACGTTGTCGATGTGGATCGGGATCCGAATCGTGCGGCCCTTGTCGGCGATCGCGCGGGAGATGGCCTGGCGGATCCACCAGGTCGCGTAGGTGGAGAACTTCCAGCCCTTGCGCCAGTCGAACTTCTCCACCGCCCGCACCAGGCCGATCGTGCCCTCCTGGATCAGGTCGAGGAAGGGCAGCCCCTGGTTGCGGTAGCGCTTGGCGATCGAGACCACGAGCCGCAGGTTCGCGCGGGTCATGTGGTCCTTGGCCTCGAGGTCGCCACGCTCGATGCGCTTGGACAGCTCGACCTCCTCCTCGCGGGTCAGCAGCGGGGTCGCGGCGATGCCGTCGAGGAACTGCTGGAGCGAGTCCAGGGTGGGGTCGGGGGCGGGCTGAGCAGGCAGGGTTTCCGTGGTCACGGCCGCCAAGCTACGACCGTGTCCTAAGGAGGACTTAAATCCTTTGTTCCTGCAGGAATTCGGAGGCGAGCGGCGACGTCACTCGCCGAGCTCGAGCACCGCCAGGAACGCCTCCTGCGGCACCTCGATGCGCCCAACCTGCTTCATGCGCTTCTTGCCCTCCTTCTGCCTCTCGAGCAGCTTGCGCTTGCGGGTCACATCGCCGCCGTAGCACTTGGCGATCACGTCCTTGCGCACCGGCCTGACCGACTCGCGGGCGATGATCTTCGAGCCGATCGCGGCCTGGATCGCCACCTCGAACTGCTGGCGCGGGATCTGCTTGCGCAGGCGCTCGGTGAGCCCCCGCCCGGCGGCGTAGGCCTTGTCGCGGTGGACGATCATCGACAGGGCGTCGACCTTGTCGCCCGCCAGGAGGATGTCGAGCTTTACGAGGTCGCTCTCGCGCATGTCGAGCACCTCGTAGTCGAGCGAGGCGTAGCCGCGCGTGCGCGACTTGAGCTGGTCGAAGAAGTCGAGCACGATCTCGGCCAGCGGCAGGTCGTACTGGAGCTGCACCCGCTCCGGGCTCAGGAACGTCATCTCTGTGTGGGTGCCGCGCCGCTCCTGGCACAGCTCCATCACCGCCCCCACGTGCTCCTTCGGGCACAGGATCGTGGCCCGGATGTAGGGCTCCTCGACCGCCGCGATCTCGGCGCGGTCGGGCATGTCGGCCGGCGAGTGGACCATTGCCTGGCTGCCGTCGGTGAGCGTGACCCGGTACTCGACGTTCGGCGCGGTGGCCAGCAGCGCCAGGTCGTACTCGCGCTCGAGCCGCTCCCGCACGATGTCCATGTGGAGCAGCCCCAGGAACCCGCAGCGGAAGCCGAAGCCGAGCGCCTCGCTCGTCTCCGGCTCCCAGGTGAGCGCGGCGTCGTTCAGCGACAGCTTCTCGAGCGCGTCGCGCAGGTCCGGGAACTGGTTGGTCTCGACGGGGAACAGGCCGCAGAACACCATCGGCTTGATCTCGCGGTAGCCGGGCAGCGCCTCGGTGGCGGGCCGGGCCTTGGTGGTGAGCGTGTCGCCGACCCGCAGCTGCGACACGTCCTTGATGCCGGTGATGAGGTAGCCGACCTCGCCGGCCTTGAGCGACTCCACCGGAGTCATCTGGGGGCCGAAGAAGCCGATCTCGTCCACGTCGGCCTCGGTACCTGTCTGCATCGCGTGGATGGCGGCGCCCTTCCGCAGCTCGCCGTCCACCACGCGGATGTAGGCCACCACGCCGCGGTACTGGTCGAACTCCGAGTCGAAGATGAGGGCGCGGGCGGGGGCGCCGGGGTCGCCCTCCGGCGGCGGCACGCGGGCCACGAGCGCCTCGAGCAGCTCCTCGACCCCGTCGCCCGACTTGGCCGAGACCTGGATCACGTCGTCCTCGCCGAGCAGCTCGTGGATCTCGCCGGCCACGCGCCCTGGCTCGGCGCCCGGCAGGTCGATCTTGTTGAGCGCCGGGATCAGCTCGAGGCCGGCGTCCACGGCGAGGTAGGTGTTGGCGACTGTCTGGGCCTCGACCCCCTGGGAGGCGTCCACCAAGAGGAGCGCCCCGTCGCAGGCCGCGAGCGAGCGCGACACCTCGTAGGTGAAGTCCACATGCCCCGGTGTGTCGATCAGGTGGAGCCGGTAGAGCTTGCCGTCCCTGGCGGTGTACTCCACGCGCACGGCCTGGGCCTTGATCGTGATGCCGCGCTCGCGCTCGAGGTCCATCGAGTCGAGCATCTGCGGGCGGTGGTCGCGCGGATCCACGGCGCCGGTGATCTCGAGGATGCGATCGGCCAGCGTCGACTTGCCGTGGTCGATGTGCGCGATGATCGAGAAGTTGCGGATGTTGCTGGCGGGAGCGGCCATGCCGTATTCGAGTATGGCGTCCTTACTGCCAAAATCGGTGCAGGACTCGTGGCAGGTGGAGACGTATTGGTGGTCAAGGCCGTGTTCGCGGCCTTCGCGGAGCGCGATGTCGAACGCGTGCTCGAGCTCACCGACCCCGAGGTCGAGTTCACCACCGTGACCAGTGATTACGCCGGGCGCACGGAGCCGTACCGGGGTCACGAAGGCATGCGCCAGTACTTCCGCGACGTCGCCCTGGTTTGGGAGGACCTGCGCCTGACCCCGCGCGAGTTCCGGGAGGTGGGCGACAGCATCCTCGTCACGGGGCGGGTGAACGCCCGCTCGCCGGCCCGCATCTTCGACGGCTCGACCGGCTGGGTCTGGCGCGTACGGGACGGCCGCGTCGTGTATGGGCGCGTCTACCCGTCGGCACGCGACGCCGAGCGAGCGGTCATGGACGCCGGCGCGCCCTGAGCAGGTAGTCCACCTGCTCCTGCTTTCGCATGATCATGTGCTCGAGCCGGTGCTCCACCGCCTCCGAGGCGGCCTCGCGCCCGGTCGGCTCGATCGCAGCCTGGAGCGTCTCGAGCGTCTCGCCCTCGCACTCGATCAGGGTGTCCAGCGCCTGGGCCGGGTCCTTCGAGAACTCCATCGGCGCGACGTCCGTCGTCGGCTCGCCGCCCAAGGCCGTGATCTTCTCCACCAGGCGAGTGGCGTCCTCCAGCTCGGAGAGCGAGTGCTCGCGCATCTTCTCGGCGTGTGCCTGGTACTCGAGGCCGATCACGCTGCCCGCGGTGAGCGAGTAGAGGAGCACCGAACGGTGCTGCAGCCGGAGCGCGCGGTTGAGGCAGTCGATCTGCTCCTCGACATCCATCTTCTCGTCTGGCGCCATGGACCGCCTCTTACCCCCCGGACCCGCCTCGCCTAACGAGCAGACGGCGGATCTGGCGCGCCTCCGGCACCCGCATCGCCAGCACGGCGGCCCCGTAGACGGCGAAGCCGGCCGCGATCGCGGCGAGCACGGCCAGCGCCTGGGCCGCGAGGGAGCGCCCGAGCGCCTCGTCGAGCCCGTACCAGGCCGCGTAGGCGACGCCGCCGAGGAGCGCGGCCGCCGCGAGCATCTTGAGCCCGGCCCCGAGCGTCCGCATCCCCTCCACCCCACCGAGCTCGCCGCGCAGGATCAAGGCCTGCGCCACGCACATGACGATCGTGCCCGCCACGGTGCCGATCACGATGCCGGCGATCTCGAACGGCCCGTACAGGGCGGCGGCCAGCGCCGCGTTCACCGCCAGGTTGACGCCCGCCAGGGCGGTAGTGGCCCAGGGGCGCTGCAGGCTGAAGAAGGTGCGCGAGAGGAGCAGACTCACTCCCTGGAATGGGAGTGCGATCGACCACCACAGCATCGCCGTGGACGTGAGGTCGGTGGCCTGGGCGCCGAACGCCCCGCGCTCGTAGACGAGCCGGGTGATCGGCTCGGCCAGCACGGCCATGATCACCGCGCTCGGGATCAGCCACAGGCAGATCTGCCGCACGCCGTTCCCCATGGTGCGGCGCAGATCGTCGCGGGCGCCGCGGGCGGCGAAGCGGGACAGGGTCGGGAACAGGATCGTGGCGATCGAGATCGAGAACAGGCCCTGGGGGAGCTGGTAGATGCGGAAGGCCTTGTCGATCGCCGCCGGCGCCTGCTCGGAGACGAGCGTGCCGAAGATCGAGTTGATCAGCAGGCTCAGGTTGATCAGGCCGAGCGCGATCGTCACCGGCAGCATCAGCATGAGCACGCGGCGGACGCGCTCGTCGCGCCAGTCGAGGCGGAGCGTGAAGCGCCCGCCGCGCCCGCGCAGCCAGGGCAGCGGCAGCACGAACTGCACGACCGTGCCGGCCAGGATGCCGATCGCGTAGGCGTAGATCTCGTCCTCCTCGGCGAGGAACGGCGTGAGGCCGACGAGCGCGGCGATGATCACCACGTTCCAGGCCACCGGCGCAAGCGCCGGCACGGCGAAGTGGTCGAACGAGTTGAGCATCCCGACCACAAGGCCGCTGAGGGCCAGAAGCACGACGATCGGGAACATCAGCCGCGCCAGGTTGACCGTGAGGTCCTTGACGGCCGGGTTGTCGTCGAAGCCCGGCGCGAAGAGGCTCATGAGCGGCTCGGCGAACAGCACGAACAGCGCCGTGATCGCGCCAAGCAGCAGGCAGATCAGGAAGAACAGGCTCGAGGCGACCCGGAACGCCTCCTTCCGCTCCCCCTTCTCGAGCAGCTCGGTGAAGACGGGCACGAAGGCGCCCTGCAGGGCCGAGTCGGCGAACAGCGCGCGCACCAGGTTCGGCACCTGAAAGGCGATGGTGAAGGCCGACATCGCCGCCGTGACGCCGAACAGGTAGGCCGCAACGACCTCCCGCGCGAGCCCGAGCAGGCGCGAGAGCCCGGTGGCGAACGAGAAGAACGCGGTGTTGCGGGCGAGCCGGCGGGCTTGGCCGGAACGCCCCGGCGCGTCGGTCGTCACCCGCTAGAGTTGTCCGCCGCCGTGGCCAACATCCATTCACAAGAAAAGCGGATTCACCGGGCGGAGCGCGAGCGCATCGAGAACCGGCGGCGCACTTCGCAGGTTAAGACGTGGTTCCGGCGACTGGAGGGCGCGGTCGGCTCCGGCGACTCCTACGCGGCCGATACCGAGTACCGCTCGCTGGTCTCGCGGATCGACAAGGCCGTGAAGACGGGCGCGCTGCACCGCAACAACGGCGCCCGCAAGAAGGCCCGCGCGGCGCGCGTCCGTTCGCGGCTCTCCTAGCTCACCGACCGTCGCTCGGCTCGCAGCAGGCTCACGCGAGCGCCTCGCCGAGCCGGCCGGGAAGTAGGGTCCCGTCATGGAGACCCGACTGCTGATCCGCGGCGAGCAGGTGGAGGGCGAGGGCGAGTCGCTCGCCGTCGAGAACCCGGCCACCGAGGAGACGGTGGCGTCCGTGCGCACTCCCTCCGCCGAGCAGCTCGACGCTGCTGTCACGGCCGCTCGGGAGGCGGCGCGTGGCTGGGCCTCCACCCCGGCCGTGGAGCGCGCCGAGATGCTGCACGAGGTGGCGACGCGGATGCGGGCCATGACCGATTCGCTGGCGCATGCGATGACGCTCGAGGGCGGGAAGCCGCTGATCGAGAACTCGGACGAGGTCGGCTGGACAGCGGCCGCCTTCGACTACTACGCGGAGATGGGGCGCAACTTCGCCGGCCGGGTGATCCCCTCGATCGAGGCCACGCAGCTGGCGCTCGTGGTGAAGGAGCCGCTGGGGGTGTGGGGCTGCATCGTGCCGTGGAACTACCCGCTGCTCCTGCTCGCCTGGAAGCTGGCGCCCGCGCTGGCGGCGGGCAACGCGGTGGTGGCGAAGCCCTCCGAGCTCACGCCGCTCTCGACGCTCATGCTCGCCTCCTGCTTCTCTTCGCTGCCGCCGGGGGTCGTGAACCTGGTGGCCGGCGGGGGCGAGGTGGGCGCCGCCCTGGTCTCGGACTCGAGGATCGACGGCGTGGCCTTCACCGGGTCGGTTGCGACGGGCAAGAGGGTGGCGGCGGCGTGTGCGCAGCGGGTGGCGCGCATGAACCTCGAGATGGGCGGCAAGGACCCGTTCGTCGTGTGCGCCGACGTGGGCGCGGACGTCGGCGTGGCGGCGCGAGGCGGCGCCTGGGCGGCGTACCTGAACGCGGGACAGGTGTGCACGTCGGCGGAGCGCTTCTACGTGGCGCGGGAGGTGTACGACGACTTCGTGGAGGCGTTCGTGTCGCACGCCCGGGAGCTGCGCGTGGGCGACCCGCTGGACCCTTCGACCGACGTGGGGCCGATGGTGTCGGCGGTCCAGCGCGGGAAGGTCGAGGCGCAGGTGTCGGCCGCCGTGGAGGCGGGCGCCGAGCTCGTGGTCGGGGGCGACCGGGCGGGGCAGTCGCGCGGCCACTTCTACGCGCCGGCGGTGGTGACCGGTGCGCCGTCCTCGACGGAGCTGCTGTGCGAGGAGACGTTCGGGCCGGTGGCGCCGATCGTGCCGGTGGCATCGCTCGACGAGGCGATCGAGCTGGCGAACTCGACCCCGTACGGGCTGGGGGCGAACGTCTACACGCGTGACCTCGAGACCGCGGTGCGCTGCCTGCGCGAGATCCGGGCCGGGACGGTCTGGATCAACGACCCCCTGACCGACAACGACGCGGGGCCGTTCGGCGGCTTCAAGCAGTCGGGCCTCGGACGCGAGCTCGGCCAGGAGGGCCTGGAGGCGTTCCAGGAGACGAAGCACGTGCACATCGAGACGAAGATCGCGCCGAAGGAATGGTGGTACCCCTACGCGCCGGGCGACGCGGCGCCGCCGTCGGGCGCGGGCGCCTGAGGATCGATCAGGCGCTCGACGACCAGCACCGTCCGCTTCGCCGGCGAGGCGGACCGTGGGCACTCGGTCAGCCGGCCGCGCGGGCCAGCGCCAGGGAGAAGGCGGTGTCCTCGTCCAGGCGGGCGTCCGAGCCGCCGCCGCGCATCTCGATCTCGAGGTCCGCGAACACGCAGATGGCCCGTTCGAGGGCGGCGCGGTCGGCCTTCTTCGCTCGGGCCACGGTCTTCTTGGCGAGCCAGGGCGGCGCCCTGAGGGCCTCGCCCACCTTGGCGTCGGGCATCCCGGCATCGAGCAGGGCGGCGGCGCGGTGGACCTCCCTCAGCCGCCTGACGACCGGCCACATGAGGCGGCCGGGGCGTTCGCCGTGCGCCTCCAGCTGCTCGGCGAGGGCGAGCGTGGCGCGGAGGTCGCCGGCTACGAGCGCGTCCGCCAGGTCGTAGGCCTGCGGGGAGGTGTCGGGTGCGGCGATGGCGTCCACGTCGGCCGGGGTCACGTTGGTGCGTGGGTGGATCGCGAGGGCGAGCTTCTCCAGCTCTCGGGAGAGGCGCTGCTGGCTCTGGCCCA
Source organism: Thermoleophilaceae bacterium (assembly GCA_035947555.1). GTDB lineage: Bacteria > Actinomycetota > Thermoleophilia > Solirubrobacterales > Thermoleophilaceae > JACVRW01. Next base: position 27,825 of record DASZJZ010000040.1, read on the forward strand.
CGAGCGCGACCAGCTCCTTCGCCGTTTCCTTGTCGAGCTGGAGGCCGAGGTCGCGGGCGCGCTCGGCGGTCCACTTCGGCAGCTGCCACGGCTTGGGCGCCGTGTACTCGCGGTGCTCGCCGCCGGCCTTCTCGATGGCGGTGCAGAGCTGCTTGAGGGGCTTGCCGCGCACGATCGCGACGAGGACCGTGTCCGGCGGCATGTCGGCCAGCATCGCCTCGAGCGGGGCGAGTTGCGACGCCTTCCAGGCTCCGGCGCCGTCCACCAGCACGTAGCGGGTGCCGGGGTCGAAGGTGAGGGCGGCGAGCGCGGTCGCCACCTCGGCGGGCTCGCTGGCCGCGGCGTCGAAGACCTCGAGGCCCCCCGGGCCGCGCTCCTCCTCGGCGCGCCGCTTCACGCGGGCGCGCCAGGCGTCGATCTTGGCGTCGTCGTCGCCGCTGACGAGGTAGGCGGGCTTGAGGTCAGCCACGGCCGTGAGTCTAGGACGGCGGGCGGAGGGCCCGGGGGCTGCGCCTCAGCGCTCGGTGTCCACCCGCATCTCGCCCTCGTCCACAGTGAGGGTGACGGTCCCGTGAAGATCCGTTCGGTAGGTGGTCACGTCGGCCCTGCTGAGTGCTGTGAGGGTCGAGGGGGCCGGGTGGCCGTAGGTGTTGGGCCCCACCTCGATCGCAGCGAGCTCCGGCTCTGCTTGGTCGAGCACATCCGGGAGTCCGGGATCCGCGCTGCCGTGGTGGGGCACCTTCACGGCGTCTACGTCCGGGAGGTCGAGTGGGAGCAGCGTCTCGCTTTCGGCGTCCGCCGTGAGCAGAAGGTCGAAGGCGCCCGCGGTCACCAGTGCCACGACCGCGCGCGGGTTGGGGTCCTCGGGGGGCGGCCCCGGCGGGCGGGGCAGTGGTGACAGGAGGCGGATCCTGAGGTCGCCGCCCGCGAGGGTGAGGGTGAGCGGGGCCGCGGCGACGACGCGGCGGAGGCCTTGAGTTGCCGCCTCGTCTAGGACGGCCCGGAAGCCCGGGTCGGAGGTTCCGTCGCCACCGTCGAGCAGCGTGCCGACCGGGTAGCGCCGGAGCACCTCGACGAGGCCGCCGTGGTGGTCCCGCGAGGCGTGCGTGGCGACGACCACCGAGAGCCGATCGACGCCCGCCTTGCGCAGCAGGCGCGTCACGCCGCCCTCGGGTGGGCCGCCGTCGAAGAGCACGGCGGCGCCGTCGGGATGCTGGATGAGGGTGGCGTCGCCCTGGCCGACGTCGAGGAACCGGACGGTGAGCCGGCCAGGAGGAGCGGGGCCTTGGAGGGCGGGCGCGGCCGAGGCAAGAAGTGCGAGCGCCGCGGTGGTCGCGACGGCGAGCCGTCGTGCCCGCGGGAGCCGGCGCCAGCGGGCGGCGCGCTCGGGGAAGCGGGCAGCGAGGGGCCGGGCGAGGCCGGCCGCGGGCAGCGCGGCTGCGGCGAGGACGACGTACGCGGCGATCAGCGCGGCCGGGGAATCGAGCCCGAGCGCGAGCTGGCCACTGGGAAGATCGGCGCAGCGCTCGGCAAGCGACGCGATGTAGCCGACCGGAACGGCGGTAACGCGACCGAGAGCCTCGGCAGCGGTGAGACCGAGATCGCCGAGCTGCCCAAGCCCGATCTTGAGCATGCCGAGCCACATGGCCGGGGCGACTGCCGGAAGAGCGAGCAGGTTGGCGAGGAGACCGGCAAGCGGAACCGATCCGAAGTGATGCGCGAGGAGCGGCGCCGTGGCGAGCGTGGCGGAAACGGTGATGGCGACGCCATCGGCGAGCACTCGAACGGCTCCGACGGCGAGCGCACGCGCGGACACCGTGCGCGCGGCTGCGTCGCCGCTCGCGGGCTTCCACTTCGGCTGCACGAGGTCGTCGCCGATTCGTCGGAGGCTTCGCGACAGCGGGACTCCCGTCACGAGGATCCCTGCGACGGCCGCGAATGAGAGTTGCCAGCCGGGGTCCGTCCACGAACGCGGGTTCCAGGCGAGCGTGGCGGCCGCTGCGAGGAGGAGGGCATACGAGCGCGAGGCCGGCCGGGACGCGACCATCGCCGCGATCCCCGCGATCCCCATCACGCCGGCGCGCTGCAGCGACGGACCGGCCCCCGCAAGCGGCACGTAGAGGGCGATCAGGGCAACGAGGGCGGTGAGGCGGCCCCGCAACCCGAGGCCCGTCAACGCCAGCGCGGGCAGGGCGAGCGCCGCAAGCAGCATCACGTTCTGGCCGGAGACCGCCAACAGGTGAGCGAGGCCGCTGTCGCGAAAGTCCTGGCGGAGGGCCTCGTCGATCGCCTCGTCCTGACCGAGGACCATGCCTCTGAGGAGCGCGCCGTCCGCCGACGACATGCCCGCGACCACTGCCCGCTCGGCACGCTCCCGCATCCAATCCAAAGCGGCGGCAAGACCATCCCGCCGACGCCCGGTGCGCCGTGCATGCTCGAGAAGGAGCTCCCCGGCGACGCCTCGCGCGCGAAGGTAGGCGGCGAAGTCGAAGGAAGCGTCCCGGGTGGACGCGTCCGCTCGGGACGTCAGGGCTTTCACGCGCCCCTCGAGCTGCAGCTCCTGGCCGATGCCGACGGCATTGGGCAGCGGCGCCCATCGAGCGGCGCGCACTAGAAGCCGTGCCCCCTCTAGCGGCCCGCCCGTCACCGCGACCTCCGCGGAGGAGCCGAACGGACCCCGCCGTGGGGGCGTCACCAGATGGGCCTGGAGCTCGACCCGCTCGCCGTCCCGGAGACGCTGAGCGGGGGCGTCGATCGAGGCCAGCCGCAGCTCGCCGACGGCGGCGCCGCACAGCACCAGGGCGGCGGCGATCGCACCGAGGGTCGCCGCCCTGATCGCCCACAGGACCGCCAGCGCAGCCGCCGCGACGCCGGCCGCGAGCGTCGTGCCTGCCTCGGCGAGAGCGAGCCCGATGCCGACCGCGGCCATCCCCACATGCCACGGCCGACGCCGCATCCGTATCGCAAAGCTCAACGGCCGAGGCTGTACGCGCCTACCGCCCGTCAAGGCCCGCCCTCGCCCTTTCCGCGTCCCCAAGCCCACCGCTCGCCGGATCCCGAGGGCCACGGCGCCACTTCCGAAGGCTGCCCGCATCCCATCGCAAGGGCCGCTCCGCTCGCTTCCCCACTCGCGCGACGCTAGGTCGCTCAAACAGCGCTGTGGGCTACGTCGGTGACACGCCCGTCACGGGCGCGTGAAAGATCGGAGTGGCGAGGGGGTGCAAGGGTATGAGACAACTGTCACAGCAGCGTGATGTGTTGCCGATAAGTTGGTTGGGGGACATGCAGCACGCCCACATCGACATCTCACGAGGTCTCGACGGCGAGTCCGTCGTGCTCGCGTGCTTCGACCTCCGCGAGGACGAGGTCGCGGCGGCCGCACGGGCCGTGGCGGCAACCGCCGCGGAGCGGTATCGCACCCCGCGGATCTCCGCCGACGACGTGCTCGAGCTGCGCGAGCTGACGGCGCTGACCGACGAGCTCGAGCATGGGTCGCGGCTGTCCGATCCCGCGCACGGCAGGGATGCCGGCCACATCAACGAGCCCGGCGCCGAGCACGGACGCGGTGTCGATCCCGGGCACGCCGAGCACGGACGCGGTGTCGATCCCGGGGGCGGGCGCGCCGCTGAGCCCGGGCGAGCCGTCGAGCCAGGGCAGGGCATCCGGCGGCTCGTGTTCAAGCCGGCGAGGCTGTCGGTGCTTCGCGATGCGGTCGCCGCGTTCGTGGAGTCGCGCGACGAGGCCGAGTGGATCCGAGAAGAGGATCGCGAACCGCTCGCCCTCCTCCGTGGAATGCTGCTCCCGCTGGAGCAGCTCTGCGCCGACGCACTGCGCGCAGCGCTATCGCCTGAATCGCACGTGGGCTGAGCGGAGCTCAAGCCAAAGCGGCTTCGGGCGCGCCGCCGGCCAACGGCATGTGCCGCGGTGGGCGTGATTGACGTTCGGACGGAGGCCGCGCGGCGCGCAGCCGTACGAAGTCGCTGTCAGGGCTGCAGGGATTCGCGCAGGCTTTGCAGGCGCTTCTCGCCGATTCCGTCTACGTCCTGCAGCTCGTCCAGTGAGCTGAATCCGCCGTTCTCGGTTCGGTACTCCACGATCCGCTCCGCCAGGGTTGGGCCGATTCCGTCTATCTCGTCGAGCTGTTCCACCGTTGCGCTGCCCAGGCTCGGCTTCACCGTGGACATCCCGGCGGTCCCGGCGGCCGCGCCGGGCGCCACGGCGGCCGGCACCGTTCCGGCCGCCGGTACCACGACCTGCTGGCCGTCCTCCGCCTGCGCGGCCAGGTTCACTCCGGTCAGGTCCGCCTTCCGGGTGGGGCCTCCGGCCTCCGCCACGGCCGCCGCCACACGCGAGCCGGCCGGCACCTGCACGAGGCCCGGTCGCCGGACGGCTCCGGCTACGTGCACGTAGACCTTCGCCTGGTCCACCCCGCCGCTTCCACGGCCCGTGGCGCCCGCGGCGGCGCCCTCGGACCGGTCAATCCGCACCGGCTCGCCCTGCTCTCCCTCCCCTCCCGATCCGGTCAGGCGCATCAGCGCCAGGCCGCCCAGCACCGCGGCCAGGACCCAGATGACCACCGTTCCTCGCGACTCGCCCGCCATCGGCGGCCAAGCTAGGCGGATGCGGGCGAAGGGTGGGTCGCATGTGTGACGGAAGCGTGACGATGCTCAGCGGCCGCGCACGCGCGACGATGTTCAGCGGACGCGCACGCGCGACGATGCACAGCGGACGCGCACGCGCGGACGATGTTCATACAGCAGACGCGCACGCGCGGACGATGTTCGGCGAACGCGCCAGCGCAGCCGGCGAGGGCCTCAGCGCACGTCGAACCCGCTCAGCCCCTCGGGCTCCTCCTCGCTGGTCTCCACGCGGTCCACGTCCGCCCCGCGCGGACCCGACTCGGAGAAGGCCACCATCGCCTCCACCGCCTCCGCCGGCCCCTCGAATACCGCCTCGACCGCCCCATCCGGCCGGTTCGTGACCCAGCCCGCCACCCCTCGGCGGGAGGCCTCGCGCCGGGCCGTGTCGCGAAAGAAGACCCCCTGGACGTGCCCGTGGACGACGACTCGGCGGCGGACCGTGTCACTCATTGCGCCGCCACCTGGCTCAGACCCGACACGTCGCGCGCATCCCACCGACGACGCCACCGCCTCATACTCTCCACCTCGCCCGCATCCACGACGAAAGGTGATACCCGACGATGGACGCGACGACGCGCGCGGAGCCCGCCTGGGGCGTCGATTCCGAGTACGGACGCCTCCTCGACGTCCTCCTCTGCCCTCCCGACAACTTCCACTGGCTCCCAGCCAGCTCCATCGCGCGCGCGACACTCGAGAGCGGGCTCACCTTCAGCCCCGACGACGCCAGGAAGCAGCACGCCGAGATGGTGTCCGTCTACGAGGAGGCAGGCGTCACGGTCCACTTCCTCGAGCCCGATCCGAGCCTCCCCTACCAAGTCTTCGCGCGGGACTCGAGCATCAACGTATCCGACGGTCCGATCGTCACCCAGCCCGCCCAGTGGTGGCGGCGTGGGGAGTACGCGCCGGTCATCCGCTTCTACCAGGGCCGCGACATCCCCATCAAGCACATGGTCACCGCGGGCTCCTTCGAGGGCGGCGACTTCATGATCGTCGAGCCCGGCGTCGTGGCCATCGGCACCGGTGAGGAGCGCACTCAGGAGAGGGCGGCCCGTCAGGTGGCGGGCTGGCTCGAGCAGGAGGGCTGGGAGGTCCGGATCGAGCGAATCCCGTCGCACTTCCTTCACATAGACGTGCTCGCCGCGATGTTGGGAGAGAAGCTGGCAGCGGTGTGCGTTGAGCAGGTGGGCACCGGGTTCGTACGCTGGCTGGAGGACAAGGGCGTCGAGATCGTGCCGGTGACCCTCGAAGCGGCTCTGAAGCTGGGCGTGAACGGAGTTGCGCTCGGCGACGACCGCGTGCTGTCGACAGCCGAGTCGAAGGACTTGAACGACCGGCTGCGGGCGCTCGGGCTGACCGTGTACGACCCGGAGCTCTCGATGTTCACGCTCGGAGGCGGCGGCGCCCACTGCCTGATGCAGGCGATCAGGCGGGAGCGGGTCGCCTGACGAGCGGCGGCCGGCCAGGAATGAGCGGGGCCGGGGGGCGCGAGAACCGTTACCGGCCAGACATCAGCGGGGGTCCGGGGGCGCGAGAACCGTTACCGGCCAGACATCAGCGGGGGTCCGGGGGCGCGAGCCCCCGGCTCACCTCACCACCCGCAGGGTCCGCAGCGCCCGATCGCTCGCTCCGCGCAGCGAGCCGCCGTGGTCCAGCGCCTGCTGGATGTAGTCGAGCGTCTGCGCGCTCAGGCGCTCGCCTGGCAGCACGTTCGGGATTCCCGGGGGATATGCCGCCAGCGACTCCGCCGCCACCCGTCCCGCCGCCTCGCCCACCGGCACCACTTCCTGCGGCCCCAGGAACGCCTCGCGCGGCGTCATCACCAGCTCGCCCCACGGCGGCGGCGGCGCGAACGCCTCCTCAGCCGGGTCGCGCTCCACCACGCTGAGCGCCTCCACCGCCCCACGTAGCGCCTCCACCAGCCGCTCGCCCGACGCCTCCACGCTCTCCCCCATCCCGAAGACCGCGACGAGCACGTTCTCGCCGGCCAGCTCCACGTGTACGTCGTCCCGCTCGCGAACCCGCCGCGCCAGCGCGTAGCCGCTCGTGCGCGTGCCGCGCACGTCGATCGAGAGCCGCAGCGGGTCGTAAGCGAACACCCCCGGCTGCCGGGCGAGCCGCGAGTCGAGCACGTCCAGCCCCGGCACCGCACGCACCGCCTCCCGCGTGGCCGCCAGCCCCCGCAGCGTCTCAGCCAGCAGGACCGAGCCGTCCACCGCCGCCGCCCGCCGCGCCGAGTCCAGCGACGCCGACAGCAGCGCGTTGGGGCTCGTGGACTCGAGCACCGTCACGCAGCGGTCCACCACGCCCTCGTCCACCAGCGTCCCGTGCCCGAGATGGACCATCGCCGACTGCGTGAGGCTCCCGACGATCTTATGGGTGCTCGACACCACCAGGTCGGCGCCGAGCGCCAGGGCGTGCGTGGGCAGGTCCTCGTGGAAGGCCAGATGCGCCCCCCACGCCTCGTCCACGATCAGCGGCACCCTGCGCGCGTGTGCCACCGAGGCCAGGCCCTCCACGTCCGCCACCGCACCGAAGTAGGTGGGCGACACCACCGTCGCCCCCACCGCCCGAGGATTCGCGGCCAGCGCCCGGTCGAGCGCCTCCGGCGTCAGGCAATGGGCGATGTGAAGGTCCGGGTCGACCTCGGGCGCCGCGAACGCCGGCCGCAGCCCGGACAGCACGAGCGCGTCGATCGTGCTCGAGTGCGCGTTTCGCTGCACCACGACCTCGTCGCCGAGATGCGCGAGCGTCATCAGCGCCACGTGGTTGGCCTGCGACGCCCCGTTGACGAGGAACCAGGTCCGCCGCGCCCCCCACGCCTCGGCGGCGAGCCGCTGCGCCTCTTCGAACGGCGTGGGCTCGACCCCCACGTCGATGCCCCACATGAGCGCGGGGATGTCCAGCGCCAGGGCAGGCTCGCCGATCGCCTCGACCAGGCGAGCGTCCGCGCCCGCGCCACCCTTGTGACCCGGCACGTGAAGGCGCACCGGCCGCCGCCGGGCGAATTCGCGCAGCGCGTCGAGATAGGGGGTGTCGGCCTGGCCGGCGATGGGCGGCGAGTCTAGGTGAGGGCGGTCTCGACGGCCGACTCAGGTCCGTCGGCCGGCTCCACGCCCTCGATCTGCCAGGTGTCGAGACCGACCACGGGCTTGCCGGCCTTCAGCGCCAGGGCGATCTCCGAGAGAGTGCCGTACGCGCCGCCCACCGCGATGAGGGCGTCGGCGGCGCGCACCACCAGGGCGTTGCGCGCCTCTCCCAACCCGGTGGCCACGGCCACGGAGACGTGCGGGTTGGCGGCGCCGCGATCGAACCCGGGCAGGATGCCGACGGCAAGGCCGCCCTCGCCCCGAGCCCCGCGGCAGGCCGCCTCCATCACGCCGCCCAGACCGCCGCACACCACCACGGCGCCGCGCCGCGCCAGCAGCCGGCCCACCTCCTCCGCCACGGCCTCGTGCTCGGACGAGGCGTCCCCCGGCCCGACGACGGCGACGTAGCGGGCGCCGCTCAGGGGCGCTCGGGATCGCGCCGGGCGCCCGGATCGTCCGGCCGTCGCGGCGCGGCCGGATCGGACAGCGGCCGTGTCGGGTCGTCCTCGAACGCCCCCGGCCGGCGCGGCTCCGGGTCCGGCTTCGGCGGCGAGCCCGTCGGGGACACGCCGCTCACGTCGCGGTTCCGGTCGTCGTGGCCCCGCCGCGATCGCGGCTCGAAAGCGAGCGAGATGCTCGCGTAGCCGAGCACCGCGCCGGCCACCATCAGCGCGGATCCCGACAGCGCCAGCCAGATGCCGATGTCCTGGTCCTGCCCATTGGGCCCGACCACGGCCGGCGGGTCGTTGATGATCTGCGTGAGGATCACGAACAGCGTGAAGAGGGCCACGCCCAGGGCCACCGCCGGAGACGGCGCCGGCCTCACCACGCCGAGCCCGGCCGCCAGCGAGGCGATCGTCGCCAGCGCGAGGAGCACCAGCAGCAGGTCGATGAACTCGAAGACCGTGAACCCGGTCAGCCCCTCGTACCAGTCGAGGAACAGGCTCACGATCAGGAGCACGGCGCCGACGGCCGCAACCAGCGGCCCGACGGCGAGCTGCGTCTGTCTGGGCACGGAATTCACCTCACCACGAAGTTGACGAGCTTGCCGGGCACGACGATCGCCTTGACGATCTGCCTCCCGTTCAGGCGAGCGGCGAGCTTACCGGAGCCACGTGCGATTTCTTCGAGCTGGTCGCGCGATGCCGCGGTCGGCGCCGCGATCCTGTCGATCAGCTTGCCGTTCATCTGCACCACGAGCTGGAACTCGTCGGTCGCCAGCAGGGCCGGATCCGCCTCCGGCCAGGGCTGCTCCCAGACGCGCCTGCCGGTCATCGACTCGTACACCTCGGCGCCCAGATGCGGGGCGAACGGGAAGATCAGCGAGCCGGCCGTGGCGATCGCGAAGCGCACGTGCGACGCGGGGCTCGTCTCCCGCCGGCGGTACACCTCGTTCACCAGCTCCATCACCGCCGCGATCGCCGTGTTGAAGCCGAAGTTGGCCTGCATGTCTCGATTCACGCGGTCGGTCGCCCAGTGCGCCTTGCGCAGCAGGGGGGTGGGCTCGCCGTCGGGCTCGAGCGGGCCCTCGGGCGCCTCATGAGCGGCCGTCCACAGCCGCGACAGGAAGCGGTGCACCCCGCCCACCCCGGAGTCCGACCAGTCGGCGTCCTTCTCCGGCGGCCCGATGAAGAGGATGTAGCAGCGCGCCGTGTCCGCGCCGTAGCGATCCACGATCGCCATTGGCGACACCACGTTGCCCTTCGACTTGGACATCTTGTCGCCGTCGCGCAGGATCATCCCCTGGGTGAAGAGCCGCGCGAACGGCTCCTGCACGTCGAGGTAGCCCATGTCGGCCAGCGCCTTGACGAAGAAGCGCGCGTAGAGCAGGTGCAGGATGGCGTGCTCGACGCCGCCGATGTACTGGTCGACCGGCATCCACCGCTTGAGCACCTCGCGGTCGAACGGCGCCTGGTCGTTGTTGGGGTCGCAGTAGCGCAGGAAGTACCAGGCCGAGTCGACGAAGGTGTCCATCGTGTCGGTCTCGCGCCGCGCCTCGCCGCCGCACTTCGGGCAGGTCGTGTTCACCCAGTCCTCGGCCGCGGCGAGCGGGGAGCGGCCCTTCGGCGCGTAGTCGTGCACGTCGGGCAGCTCGACCGGCAGCTGATCGTCCGGCACCGGCAGCATCCCGCAGGAGTCGCAGTAGAGAATCGGGATCGGGCAGCCCCAGTAGCGCTGGCGCGACAGCAGCCAGTCGCGCAGCCGGTAGCTCACCGCGGGCCGACCCAGACCCCGCTCCTCGAGCGACGCGGTGATCGCCTTCATCGCCTCCGGAGCGGACATGCCGTCGAATCCGTCCGAGTTGATCAGCCGCTCGTTCTCGCCGTGGCCGAGGAAGGCCTCGTCCTCCGCCGCCGGCTCGCCGGCGGCCGGCTCGACGACCCGCCGGATCTCCAGGCCGAACTGCTGCGCGAACTCGAAGTCCCGCTCGTCGTGCGCGGGCACGGCCATGATCGCGCCGGTGCCGTACTCCATCAGCACGTAGTCGGCCACGAACATCGGGATCTGCTCGCCGGTGACCGGGTTCGTCACGGTGCGCCCGAGCGGCACGCCGGTCTTCTTCTTGTGCTCGGAGCCCCGCTCCTCGACCGACTCGGTGAGCGCGTGGTTCACGTAGGCGTGCACCTCGGGCGAGTCGTTCAGCCGGAACACGTCCGGGTGCTCCGGGGCCATGACGAAGAAGGTCGCGCCGAACAGCGTGTCCGGCCTCGTGGTGAAGACCGGGTAGTCGATGCCGAGCTCCTCGCAGCGGAATGTGACCTCGGCGCCCTCCGAGCGGCCGATCCAGTTCTCCTGCATGGTCACCACGTGGCGCGGCCACTCGATCCTGCCCATGTCCTCGAGCAGCCGGTCGGCGTACTCGGTGATCCGGAAGAACCACTGCTCGAGCTGCCGCGCCTCCACCTCGAAGCCGCAGCGCTCGCAGCGCCCGTCGATGACCTGCTCGTTGGCGAGGACGGTCTGGTCGTTCGGGCACCACTTGACCGCCGCCTCCTTGCGGTAGGCGAGCCCCTGCTCGAACAGGCGCAGGAAGATCCACTGGGTCCAGCGGTAGTAGCGCGGCTCGTGGGTGCCGAACTCGCGCGTCCAGTCGATCGAGATGCCCCAGGAGCGGAAGTCCTTGCGGAACTGGGCGATCGAGGCCTCGGTCGACTCGCGCGGGTGCTGCCCTGTCTTGATGGCGTGGTTCTCGGCCGGCAGCCCGAAGGCGTCGTAGCCCATCGGGTGCAGCACGCGGTGGCCGGTGCGGCGCCAGAAGTGGGCGATGGCGTCGCCGAGCGCGTAGTTCTTCAGGTGGCCGATGTGCGGCTCGCCGCTCGTGTACGGCAGCATCTCCAGCACGTAGCCCTTCGGCCGCGGGTCCGGCTCGTTCGAGACCTCCCAGGTGTGCTCGTCGTGCCACACCCTCTGCCACTTGGCCTCGATGGTGCTGGGGTCGTACCGCTCCATCTAGGCACGCAAGGGTACTTCGCGTCAGATCGCCACGAGACGCGTGGCGGACGCCTTCCAGCTGGCCGTGACGCGCGAACCGGCGCTCAGGTCGAGGGCCTGCGCGGCCGGCTGGGTGATCTCCACCGTCAGCGGCTGGGGCCCGGCCAGTCCCAGCCGGACGCGGTTGCCGACGGTCGTCACGGACAGCACCTCGGCCGTCAGGCGGTTCTGGGTGGAGCCGTGGGCGGGCTCGCCGGGCGGCTCGATCGCTATCTCCCAGGGGTAGACGCTGACCGCCACGGGGCCTATGCCTCGGTCCGTGCTGGCAACCGTGCCGCCGCCGTCGAGGCTTATCTCGGTGAGCCCGTCGGGGCCGGGCGTGGCCACGCCGGTGAGTACCACGGCGCCGGTGAAATCGGCCACGAAGGCGGTGCGCGGCGCGGCCGCGAGCTCGGAGGGCGTGCCCTCCTGGATCACGCGGCCGGCGTCGATCACGCCGACGCGATCGCCCAGACGGGCGGCCTCGGCGAAGTCGTGCGTGACGAGGAGCGCGGGCACCTCCACGTCGTCGAGCACGGTGTCGAGCTCGCGCGCGGCTGTGGCGCGGGTGCGGGCGTCGAGGGCGGAGAGCGGCTCGTCGAGGAGCAGCACCTCGGGGCGGCGGGCGAGCGCGCGGGCCACCGCCACGCGCTGGCGCTCGCCGCCTGAAAGCGTGCGGGGGCGGGCGTCCGCGAGGTCGCCGAGACCGAAGCGCTCGAGCAGCTCGAGCGCCCGCTCGCGGCGTTGCACGCGCGGCATGCCGCGCAGCGGGTAGGCGACGTTCTGCCAGGCGGTCAGGTGCGGGAAGAGGGCGTATTCCTGGAAGACGTAGCCGCAGCGCCTCTGCTCCGGGGGCACGTCGATGCCGCGCTCGGTGTCGAGCCAGGTCTCGCCGTTCGCCTGTATCAGGCCCCGCTCCGGGCGGACCAGGCCGGCGGCGATCCGCAGCAGGCTGGTCTTGCCGGCGCCGGAGGGGCCTGCGAGGGCGAGGCACTCGCCGGGGCGCACTTCGAGCCGGATGTCGAGCTCCAGCGCGCCGAGGCGTGTCTTCGCCTCAGCGCGGAGCACCGCCGAGGGCCTCGCTGCCGTGCACCAGCTTCACCGACAGCAGGATCGCGGCCGACACGGCCACGAGGACGGCCGAGAGGGCTAGTGCCGCGTCGAACTCGGTCGAGAAGCGGTCGTAGATCGCGAGCGGCACGGTCTGCGTGATGCCCTCGAAGGAGCCCGCGAACATCAGGGTGGCGCCGAACTCGCCGAGGGCGCGGCCGAGGGCCAGGGCGGTGCCCGCGGCGAGGCCGGGCAGGGCCACCGGGATCATCACTCTGAGGAATCCGCGGGCCTCGGATGCGCCGAGGGTGCGCGAGGCGTCGAGCAGCACGCGGTCCACCGACGCGAAGGCGGCCATGGCCTGGCGCACGTAGAAGGGCGAGGCCACGAAGGTGAGCGCCACCACGACTCCCGCGGTCGCGAAGGTGAGCTGGAGGCCCGCTGACTCGACAGCGCCGCCGAGGATGCCGCCCTGGCCTACGGCGGCGAGTAGGGCGATGCCGGCGACGGCCGGGGGCAGCACGAGCGGGAGCTCGATCAGGGTGACGACGAACGCCTTGCCGCGGAAGGAGCGCGTGGCGAGCAGATAGGCCGCCGGCGTCCCGACGACGAGGATGATCGCGATGGCGATCGCGGTGGTCCGGAGGCTGAGCCAGAGGGCGTCGAGCGCGCCGGGCTCGCCCAGGCTGCGGACGAGCTCGGCCGGGCTGGAGTCGAGGAAGATCGCGAGGATCGGCAGGGTCAGGAAGGTGAGGGTGACGGCCAGGGCAAGGGTGAGCACGACCGCGAAGGGGGTGGATTTGGTCACGGCGCTTCGCCGAAGCCCGCCTCTTCCAGCGCGTCCGCGCACGGGCCGTTCCTCAGGCCCTCGACGAAGGCCTCCCCCAGCTCCGGCTCGTTCGCCTCGCTCGGCACGCCCGCCGCGTATGTCACCTGCGGGTCGAGCTCTTCCGGAAGGGCCACGGCCTTCAGCTCGCCCCCGGTCGCGTTCACGTCGGTCACGTACACGAAGCCGGCGTCCCCCGCACCCTGGGTCAGCTTGCCGACGACGCCCTTCACGTCCGGCTCGTTCGACACCACGTTGGCGAGGACCGCCTCCTCCTGCTCGCGCGGCAGCTTCGACAGCGCCTCGCGCGTGTAGGAGCCGATCGGCACCGACTCCGATCCCACTACGACTTTCGTGCCCTCGCGCGCTACGTCGTCCACCGAGTCGATCTCCGACCCGGCGGGCACGGCCAGCACGAACTCGTTCGTCGCGAACTCGACCGGCTCCGACAGCAAGTCCTCAGCGTGCAGCTCCTCGGGCAGCGTCGTGCTCGCTGCCGCGTAGGCGTCCACCGGCGCACCCTGGCGGATCTGCGCGGCCAGCTCGTCCGAGCCGGCGAAGGACAGCCTCACCTCGGCCCCCTCGGCGTCCTCGAACTCGGGGACGCAGGCCTCGAGCGCCTCGGACACCGAGGACGCCGCCGACACGACGAGACGGGTGCCCTCGCCCGAGCCGCCCTCCGCGTCCTCGCCGCCGCACCCAGCCACCGCAAAGGCGAGGGCCGCCGCGAGTACGAGCGCGCCGCAAGCGCGCCGCCTCGCACGTCCCGCGCGCTGAGCCATCGCGACGGCGCCCCTCATCCCCGCTCAACCATCACTGACGTGGCCTTCACCGCGGCCGTAACCGGCACCCCAGGGGCGAGCTCGAGCTCCTCCACCGCGTCGCGGGTGACCGCGGCGATGACGAGGTGCGGTCCGGCCTCGATCTCCACCAGGGCCATCACGCCGTCCACCTCCACCGAGCGAACCACGCCCGGGAAGCGGTTGCGGGCGGAGAGCGAATCCCCCGCGGCGTGCCGGGTGGGGCGCCGCGCGAGCCGCTCCACCTCCCCTCGCGGCACCCGCCTCCGGTTCGCGCCGTCCCGCGTGGTCCGCAGCTTGCCGGCACGCTCCCAGCGCCGCAGCGTGTCGGCGCTCACGCCGATGGCGCGGGCGGCGTCACCCAGCAGGAGATCCTCGTCGCTCGGCATTCGTGCCTAAGCATTGCATAGGCACGGCACCTGCTTAAGTTGCCACGCAATGGCGGACTCCGAGAAGCGGGTAGCTCCGCTCGAGCTCTTCTTCGACCTGGTCTTCGTCTTCGCGCTGACCCAGGTGACCCTCCTCATGTCGGACAACCCGTACTGGGAGGGCCTCGGGCAGGGCATGCTCGTGCTCGCCACGCTGTGGTGGGCGTGGAGCGCCTACGCCTGGTTGACGAACTACATCGCGGCCGACGAGGGCCTGGAGCGCCTGCTCATGTTCGCCGTGATGGGCGCCTTCCTCGTCGCAGCGCTGGCCGTGCCCGAGGCGTTCGGCGACGACGCGCTGCTGTTCGCGATCGCCTACGCAGCCGCGCGATGGCTGCACATCTTCATCTTCGCCGAGGCCAACGACGACGTGGACGCCGCCCAGGCGATCGTGCGGCTGGCGCGCACGGCGCTCCCGGCGCCGCTTCTGCTGATCCTCGGCGCCCTGCTGGGCGGCACGGCGCAGGCGGTCATCTGGATCGTGGCCCTGGCGATCGACTTCGGCGGCCCGTTCGTGTTCGGCGTGCGCGGCTTCCGGGTGTCCGCCGGCCACTTCGCGGAGCGCTACGGGCTGATCATGATCATCGCGCTGGGCGAATCGATCGTGGCGGTCGGCGCAGGGATCGAGGGCGAGGTGGACGCCGGCGTGGTAGTGGCCGGCGCCCTCGGGCTCGTGGTGGCCTGCGCCCTGTGGTGGGCGTACTTCGACGTGGTGGCGCTGGTCGCGGAGGGGCGCTTCCGCCGGACGGAGGGTCACGAGCGGGCCCTGCTCGCGCGGGATTCCTACAGCTACCTTCACCTGCCGATGATCGCCGGGATCGTGCTGCTCGCGCTGGCGGTGAAGAAGACGATCGCCGACGTCGACGAGCCGCTGAAGACGGCGCCGGCGGTTGCCCTGTTCGGTGGGATCGCGCTCTACTACGCCGGGCACATCGGCTTCCGGCTGCGCAACGTCGGGACGGTCAACAGGCCGCGCGTGGTGGCCATCGTGGTGTGCCTGGCGCTGATCCCGGTGGGCATCGAGGTGGACGCTGTCGTGGCGCTCGGGCTCGCGGCGGTGGTCACGTCCACGGTGATCGCGTACGAGACGGTCCGCTACGCGGAGGCCCGCCACCGCGTCCGCGAGCAGCACGCCGGGGGCGGCTGAGGCCGCGCATTCTTCACCGTTTAGTCACCTGAGCAGGTGTTTTGCTATCTAACGTCGGGATCGTGGCCTACCCCCTCAGCGCCAAGCTCCCCGGCCGGACACCCGACTTCGCCGAGCTGTACGAGATGCTCCGCAAGGCGGGGCAGAACGTCGAGCTGGCGACCGCGATGCTCCATGAGCTGATGGGCGCGTGGCCGGACGGGGACGAGAGGCGACCCGAGCTGGTCGAGCTCGAGCACGACAACGACGCGATCACGCACGACATCGTGCATCACCTCCATCTCGGCTTCCCGGTGCCGTTCGAGCGCAGCGACGCGCTGGCGCTCGCCACCGGGCTCGACGACGTGGTCGACTACGCCGAGGAGGCCGCCGACTTCCTCGGCCTGTACCGCGTCGAGGCGCCGATGGACCAGGCGGTGGCGCTCACCGAGACGCTCGCCGCGGCGGGCCGCGAGGTGGCGGCGGCGCTCCACTCGATCGAGGAGCTGCCCGCGGCCTGGCCGCACCTGCGCGAGATAAAGCGCCTCGAGCACGAGGGCGACCGGCTGCTCCGGGAGGGCCTCTCGGCGCTGTTCGACGGCGGCGTCGACCCGATGGTGGTGATCCGCTGGAAGGACATCTTCGAGCGGGTCGAGAACGGGATCGACGCCTGCGACCGCGTCGCTCACCTGCTGCGGGGGATCTCCGTCAAGCAGGCGTGAGCGCGCCGAACAGCGCGACGCGATTGCGTCCAGCCCCCTTGGCGAGTAGAGCGCCATGGGATGGCTGAACTCGCAGGCCACGGCCGCTCACGGTTGTTTTCGACCGGGATCGTCGTTCGCTGTCGCCCGAACCGCGTCCGCCTGCGCGGCGTCCATCCACATCTCCCAGCGGCCGGAGGCAGAGGCGCGCGCGTCGTGGAAGCGGTAGGGCCGCCTGCCTCCGAACTCGGTCTGGCGCAGACGGTGCACGCCGCCGAGCACCGACGCGATCCGCCGGCGCGGCCAGCCGATCGCGTCCTCGATGTCGGGGAAGGGGCGAGGCCGATCGGGTGTCTGGGCGAGCGCGTGGAGGAGCTCGCGCATGAGGTCGCTGCAGCGGTCGTGGAAGCGGGCGATCTCGTCCGGGTTTGTCATGGCGTTGTGCGGCGCGTGCTGGACGGGCGGCATCGCTGCCGACGCTACGCCCTCTGGGAGGATCGCGGCCGATGCCTGCGGTCAGGCGCCCGGACGGCATGGAGATCCACTGCGGTCGTGGAGGAGGTGCCGGGCGCGCCGATCTCCCGCTCGGACCTGTTCGCCGCCCGAATCAGGCGGGTGAGGGGGGTGAAGACCTAGCCGCCGGCCCGGCTCGATTCGCGGGCGGCGGCCTCGACTTCGCTCCAGAAGGCATCCACGCGCGCGTTGAACTGCTCCGGGCTTTCCTGGAACGGCTGGTGGGCCTCCCCGGCCAGGATCTCGAAACGGGCGTCCGGGATCTCCGCGGCAACGGCCCGGCCGAAGCGCGGCGGCAGGATGATGTCGAGTTCCGAGGCGATGACGAGCGTCGGCACGGCGATCTCCGACAGGCGACCCACCGTGTCGTGCGTGCGGCACACGTCCACTTGCGCCTGGAAGGCCTCGACCGGCTGCTGGTGTGGAAACGCCAGCGCTTCTTCGACGATCGCGTCCACCGTGCCGTCCGCGTGGGCGCGTGGCGTGTAGACCCAGGTGAAGAACGCCTCGAAGAAGGCGCGCTCGCTCGGCGCCGCCACAGGCAGCCACCGCCAGAACTCGAGCTGCGCCCGAAACAGCGCATCCGGGCGTGCGTAGGTGCTTACGAGCACGAGACTGCGCACGAGCTCGGGGTGTCTGAGGGCGAGCTCCTGTGCGATCGCGCTCCCCATCGAGAACCCCGCCACGTGAGCGTTGGGGACCTCGAGCGCCCGTAGCAGCGCGGCGGCGTCGTCGGCCATGGTGGCCGCCGAGAGCTCCGCGTCCGGGGCGGGCGAGCGACCCGCGCCGCGGTTGTCGAAGGCGGTGACGCTGTAGCGGTCGGCAAGCCCGTCGATCTGTTCCTGCCAAGCCTCGGCGGTGTCACCGAGGCCGGCGATGAGCAGGACCTCCGGTCCTTCGCCCCGGCGCTCGACCCAGAGCTCGGCGCCTTCGATCTTCACCGGCTCTCCCATCCTCAGCTTCCTCCTCGATGTGCGGGGCCGTCCCCCTGATGGTTGCGGAAGTGCCCGAGCGGATGCAGCGCGAGCTCGAGCAGCGTCACGACGCCGAAGCTTCCGCCGCCTCCGCGCAGCGCCCACAGGAGCTCCTGGTTCTCGTCCGCGGAGGCGCGGACGATCCGCCCGTCCCACGTGACGACCTCCGCGGCGAGCAGGTTGTCGCCGGTGGTGGCCAGGCCATGGGCCTCGGTAGCCCGGTCGACCTGGGCCCACGCGGCGCCGCCGCCAACCCGCGCCATGCAGCGCTCCGCGTCCACGTCGACGTCACACATCCCGCGCAGGTCGAGCAGCAGACCGTCGTCGCAGAGCGAGCTCCCGCTGGCCAAGAGCCCGCCCGCACCCACCGCCACCTCGAGCCCCTCCTCCCGCGCGAACGCCAGCGCGGCGATCACGTCGTCGGGGGCGGTGCAGCGGGCCACGAAACGCGGCCGCCGCCCGATCATCGCGTCGAAGAGCGTGCAGGCCTCCGCGAAACCGGGATCGCCGGGCTCGAACAGCCCCCCGCACAGCCGGAAGCGCAGCTCCTTTGCCGAGGTGCTCGTGATCGTCATGACGCCGCCGTGCCGTTGGTCGAGCGGCTTCCCGACGGGAGGATGTTCTGGTTCAGCCGGAAGCGGTTCTCCGGGTCGTACGCGGCCTTGACGCGCGCGAGGCGGGCGTGGTTGTCGCCGTAGCTGGCGCGCACGGCCGCGTCGCCCTCCTCGAAGAGGCCCGGGAAGTTGAAGTACGTCTTCCCGTCCGAGTGGGGAGCCGCCGCCTCCCAGAACGCCCGCGTGTAGGTGATGTTCGTCTCGTCCTCACCGGGGTCGTGCCACGTCGAGTCGATGCTCAGCATCCACTCCGAGCTGCGGTCACCGAACGCCGTCTCGCCGGCCCCCACGCGCGCCATCGCGCCGCCGCAGTGGCGGACGATCACGAGGGTGTCGTTGGACGGGCGCCGGTTCGACCAGTCGACCGTCGTGTCGATCGCCGCGTCGGAGAAGCCGTCCAGGTAGAGCGCCTTCCAGTAGCGGCGCACGCCCGCTGGGAAGAACGGGTCGAGCGAGCGCTGGAAGTCGACGTACTCCATGCGCCCGCTCATGTCGAGCAGTGGAGTGGCGAGCTCGCGGAGCGCCTGCGAGGCGCGCTCCCCCTCCGCCGGATCGCCCGCCCACATCCCGGCAATGCCGACGTAGGGCTCGCCGCGCAGCTCCTCGGGCAGCTCGTCGACCACGGGCAGCGACCAGATCAGCCCCGCCGTCGACAGCTCATCCGGAGCATCGGCGACGGCATCGCGCCAGCCGGCCAGCACCCGCCGGGCGTCCTCGATCCGGTACGCGACGTTCAGCCCGAACACCTCCGGGCCGAGCTCGTGCAACCGCAGCTCGAAGGAGGTGACCACGCCGAAGTTCCCGCCGCCCCCGCGCAGCGCCCAGTACAGGTCGCTGTGGTCGGCCGCGCTCGCGCGCACGCGGCGGCCGTCGGCGAGCACGACCTCCGCTGACACGAGGTTGTCGATCGTCATCCCGTCGCGGCGGCGCTGGTGGGAGACCCCGCCGCTGAGCGCCAGCCCGGCCACACCGGTCTCCGACACGACCCCGCCGGGGGTAGCGAGCCCGAGTGGGGCGGTGACCCGATCGACATCCGCCCAGGTGGCGCCGCCCTCGACGTGGACGGTTCGACCGCCGCCGTCGATGCGCACGTCGCGCATGGCCGAGAGGTCGACCACCAGGCCGTCGTCGCACACGGCGGTGCCGGCGACGTTGTGCCCGCCGCCGCGGACGGCCAGCGGCAGGTCGTGGTCCGCGGCGAAGCGCAACGCCGCGGCGACGTCGTCGGCGTCCGCGCAGCACGCGATCAGCGCCGGCCGCTTGTCGATCATGCCGTTCCAGACCTGGCGGGCGGCCTCGTAGTCGGGGTGATCCGGCGCGATGACCTGGCCGGCCAGGCGCTCGGCCAGCGCGGCGGCGAGATCGGTGGGGGCGATGCGTTGGACGGCCACGGCGAGCTCCTTGCGATAGATGGCGCCGGTCAACCTACGAGCCCGCCGGTCTGCCTACTTCCCCACTTCCGGCCATCCGCTGAAGATGGCCGGAACCGGCCAGGCACGGGTAGGCGCGGTCCTAGAGCAGCCCTTCGCGTGTCGCGTACGCCACGGCGGCGGCGCGTGAGGGCAGGCGCAGCTTGGTGCGCACGTTGGCGACGTGGCGGTGGACGGTGTGAGGGCTGACCACCAGCCGCTTCGCTATCTCCGAGTCGCTCAACCCCTGGGCGACCAGCCTCAGCACCTCGCGCTCGCGCAGCGTCAGCTCGCTGAGCCGGCCGTCCTCCCGGCCAACGGCCTCCGTCCGCACCACATCGCGCGTGGCGCCCAGGCTCGCAAACGCCTCCCGGGCGGCCTTCGCCTCCACCGCGGCGGCATCTGTGCGCCCGAGCGACACGAGCGACCGCGACAGCGCCAGCCGCGCGAGCGCCGCCTCGTAGGGGGCCGCCGACTCCCCGAAGAGGTCGAGCGCGTCCTCCAGGCAGCGCCGTGCCTCCTCGTGCTCCGCACGCAGCTCCGCAATCTCGCCGGCGACGAGCCGAAGCCGGCCGCGCAGGTATGGAGTTCCGATCCCGGCGACGATCTGCTCGAGCTCGGTCAGAGCCTCCCGCCCTCGTGCGGGGTCCCCCGACGCGGCCCGTGCTCGGGCCAGCAGCTCGAGCGCGGGCACCCGGTCGATGGAAGCCGCATCGCCGATACGGCGCAGCACCCGCTCCGCGGTCTCCGCCGCCCCCAAGGGATCGCCGCCGTCGAGCGCGAGCGCGCCTAGGCCGACCAGTGCCGCACGGTGGGGGGCGGCCCGCTCGAAGAGCGCCCGCGCCTCCTCGGTGCGTCCCTGGCGCGCGCGCAGCTCGCCCAGGCGAGCGAGCCCGTCGGGCGCCATCCCCGGGCGCATGGCCTCCAGGTCGGCGAGGGCGGCGACGAGCTCCGCCTCGGCGGCCGGCCACTCTCCCCGGCAGGTCAGGACCTGTCCGTAGGAGCTGCGGCAGACGCCGATCAGGTGGCGGCCGTTCATGCGCTCGCCCATCGAGCGCATCGCGTGGGACCACTGGGCCACCCGGGCGAAGTCCCCGAGGCGCTCGCAGACGGCGATGAGGATGCACAGCGCCCAGGCCGGTGAGATCGGCAGCTCGAACTCTTCGCTGGCCGAGACGGCCGCCGCCTCGTCGAGCCGGCGCACACCCTCGTCGACGCGACCCTGGACCACGAGCGCCGCACCCGCGATCGCAATGCCCAGTGCCTCGATATCCGGGACGCCGAGCCCGGCGCCAAGCGCCGCCGCCTCGCTGCCCTTGTCCGCCGCCACCTGGGGGTCGCCGGCTACCTCCAGCGCGTAGTAGCCCTCGATGACGAGCAGCCAGCCGTACTCGGCACCCGATGGCCGACCGGCCAGGAGCGAGCGGCCCCGCTCGATCCAGCCCGCGGCCACCGCCTCGTTGCCGTGGAAATGCAACGCGTCGTTCGCGAGCCACCCGGCCATCCGAACTGCGCCGCCAACATCGCCCGCAGCACGGTAGGCGCGGAAGGCGCGCTCCCGGGCGGCGAGAGAGGCGTCCGTGTCGCCGAGCCAGGAAGCAGCCCAGGCGAGACCCTCCCACGCCTCGACCGACTCCTCGCGCGCGAGGGCGGCCTCGAAGCACCTGCGCGCCTCCTCCCAGGACCACTCCCCGAGAGCCGCATTGCCCGCGGCGACCAGACCCTCGACGGTTTCAAGCTGGGAGCCCATGGCCAGACCCGTTCCGAGTCTAAGGCGTGCTGAACGAGTGGAGCTGAGGGGACTCGAACCCCTGACCTACGCGCTGCCAGCGCGTCGCTCTTCCAGCTGAGCTACAGCCCCGGGCGCGGCAATTGTAGTCGGCGACAGATCAGCCCACGCTCCGGGCGGGCGCCTCTCCCCAGAGCTGCTCCAGGCGGTAGTACTCCCGGGCGTCGGGCGTGAAGATGTGGGCCACCACGTCCAGGTAGTCCAGGAGGATCCAGCGGGCTTCGCGTTCGCCTTCGGTTCGGCGCGGCAGCAGTCGCTCGTCCGCGTGC
>DASZJZ010000041.1:0-16052 GCA_035947555.1 Thermoleophilaceae bacterium
GAACGGGCCCGGGCTGCACCACGTCGCCTACGGCACGGCCGACATCGACTCCGCCCTCGACGCCGTACGTGCAGCGGGGCTTCGGCTCATCGACGAGCAGCCCCGTACCGGCATAAGAAACAGTCGCGTAGCGTTCGTGCATCCCAAGTCGACCGGCGGGGTGCTCACTGAGCTTGTGGAGGCAGCCCACTGATGGCAGAAGAGACCAGTCGCATCGACATCGGCTTTCAGGGCGGGCAGGTCCTGCCCGCCCGTGTGCGGCAGAGCGCGTTCGAGGGGCTGCGCGCCGCGCTGTCGGACCAGCGCGCCGAGCGCTGGTTCGAGCTGGAGACCGTCGACTCGAGGATCTCAATCGACCTCTCGCAGGTGGTGTACGTCCGCATCGACACCGAGGCGCAGCGGGTCGGCTTTTAGTGGCTTCGGCCGCGGGCCCGTCCGTGCTCGCAGCGCTCGATCTCAGGCTCCTTCGCCTGCTGCGCACGCGCGGCCATTGGCCGCCGTTCGAGCGGGCGGTGCGGACCTACGCGCTGGCGGGGGAGAACGGGATGCTCTGGCACGGCATCGCGGCCACCGGCTGGGTGCTGCACCCGGAGCGCCGCCGCGTCTACGTGCGCGCGATCGGGATGACGCTCCTCACGCTGTGTGTGAACACGGCGGTGAAGCGGCTCGTGCGGCGCGCGCGACCGGTGCTCGAGGCGGAGCTGCCGGCGCTTGTCCCGACCCTGTCCGGCCGCTCCTACCCCTCGGCCCACTCGTCCACGTCGTTCGCGGCGGCAGGTGCCCTGTCAGGCGCCCTCCCGGCCCCGCCGCTGTACGCGGCGGCCACGGCGATGGCGCTGTCGCGACCCTACCTGGGCGTGCACTACCCGTCGGACATCGTGGCCGGCGCGCTGCTGGGACGGGCATTGGAACGCCTGCTGTGAAGATCGGCATCGTCGGCATGCCGAACGCCGGCAAGTCCTCGCTCTTCAACGCGCTGACCCGCGCGGGCGCGCAGGCGGCCAACTATCCGTTCACGACGCTGGAGCCGAACGTCGCGGTGGTCGGAGTGCCCGACGAGCGGCTCGACCAGGTGGCTCAGACGGTGGGCGCCGGTCAGGTCGTGCACGAGGTGATCCAGTTCCACGATATCGCCGGGCTGGTGCGCGGGGCTCACCAGGGCGAGGGGCTCGGCAACCAGTTCCTGGCCAACATCCGCGAGACCGACGCCATCCTGCACGTGGTGCGGGCACACGACGACTCGCAGGTCGTGCACCCGGAGGGGCGGGTGGACCCCCTGGCCGATGCGGAGGTCGTGGAAACCGAGCTGCTGTATGCCGACCTGGAGCAGGCCGAGCGGCGCCTGGAGCGGGTGGCCAAGCAGGCCAGGTCCCTCGACAAGGAGCTGGTGGCGGAGGAGCGCTGGCTGCGGGAGGTGGTGGAGGCGCTGCGGGCAGGGCGCGCAGTGCGCAGCGTGCCCGAGCCGGCCGACGCGCCGGGGGCGGCGGTGCGGCTGTCGGCGCTCACGTCGAAGCCGGTGCTCTACGTGGCCAACGTGGCGGAGGGGGAGCCCGTGGCGCCGCCGTCGGTGCTGATGCGCCACGCCGAGGCGAGGGGCGCCCGGGCGACCGCCGTGTCAGCCCGACTCGAGGCGGAGCTGGCCGAGCTCGACGAGGACGAGGAGGCGGCGATGCGGGAGGAGCTGGGTGTGGAGGAGTCGGGCCTCGCCACGGTGATCCGCGAGGCGTTCGAGCTGCTCCACCTGATCACGTTCTTCACGGCCGGCCAGGGGAACGAGGCCCGCGCCCGCGCGATCGAGAGGGGCACCCGAGCCCGGCAGGCGGCAGGGGAGGTGCACACGGACATGGAGCGAGGCTTCGTGGCGGCGGAGGTGACCTTCTGGGAGGACCTCGTCCGGGCCGGCGGCTACGCGGCCGCCCGCGAACAGGCCCTGTCGCGCCTGGAGGGCCGCGACTACGAGGTGCGCGACGGAGACGTCGTGACCTTCCGCTTCACGCCGGCGGGACGCGCCGGCTAATGCACGCGCACGCTCGGTCCGGCGACCCGCCCGGACCGCACGCGGTACACGCCCGCGCGGCCGATGTCGAGCCGGTAGCGGCCCTGCTTCGTCGTGCGCACCTTCGTGACCTTGACCCAGCGGCCGTTGTCGCGGCGCTCCACGGTCAGCACGCGCCGCCTCGGCGCGGGCGTCCAGCTGCCCGCCAGCGCCGGCTCGAGCAGGCGCGGTCCCCAGCTCGCGGGCCGCGCGGACCGGGCGCGGCGCACGGAGCTCGACGCCCGCACGAAGGTGAACCAGGTGTCGCGCAGGCCGAGCCGGGCCCGGATCTGCGGGCCGGTCAGCACGGTCGAGCCGGCACTGCCGACCACGCGGGCCTGCACCACTCGCGGCGACACGCCCCGGTCCAGCACCTGCACCCGCCTGAACCGCCCGGGCGCCCCCAGGGCACGGTCCAGCCGCGCCTCGGTGGTCGACACGGTCCAGCGGTGGTACGGCGACTGCGCGTCGTGCGGATCCGGCACGCCCACGAGCCACGGCTTCGCCAGCGACCCCACGAAGGAGAACTCCACGTTCTCCGTGTGGCCGCCCGAGGTGGAGAAGTAGTAGGTGACCGCCGGCTCCCCGCCGTACGTGAGCACGCGCCCCGCGGTCTGGGACACGGCCGCGTCGCTTCGCACGCTCTCGCCGGTCACGCCGCGGTAGACCTGCGAGCGGGTGTCGGGGTACTGGTCGAACAGGCCGGTCGTCTTGCGAGTGGCGAGCGCGTAGGTGCGCGCCGTGACCGCCTGCGCCTTCAGAGCCTCGAGCGGCCAGGAGCTCGGCATCTCGCCCGCGACCACACCGCGCACGTAGCTGTCGATGTCGAGCTCGTTGATGGCGGTCAGGCCGCCGCCCTCGTGGACCACCTCGACCACGCCGCGGTACTCCCCGCTGGACACCCCGTTCAGCGCCGGCCCGAGCAGCCGCAGCGCACCGGGGCCCTTGAAGCGAAGCGGTGCGGCGAAGCGCGCCACGCGCCGGCCGCCGGAGGCGGTGACGAGGATGCGCGAGCCGGACGGCCGCGCGATGTACGTGGTGCTCGCCGAGAGCCGACGCCCGTTTGCCCGGGTGGCGCCCTCAACTCGGATGTAGGGGTCGACCGGCTGCAGCAGCACCCGCACCGGCCGGCTGGGGGCGCTGTCGAGCCGCGTGCCCTTGTAGTAGTGAGCCAGGATGTCGGTGTAGCTCGCGCCCTCGAGGGCGAAGCCGTAGGCCCCGTACTGGCTCATCCCGATGCCGTGCCCGAATCCGGCGCCGCGGATCACGTGGCGCACGGCGGCATCGGCCGCGGGTGCGGCCAGCGCGAGCAGCACGGATGTGAGTAGGAGGGGTCGGCGCATTGGTTCCCTACAACGCGTCTATCGGCGCAAGGTAGCGGGCACAAGGCCCGAAGCAGCCGGCTCGGCCGTCTGCGCAGGGTATGGAATCAGCTGGGTATCGTCAGGCCATGGCGAGCCGCAAGGCATCGGACGTGTTCGTCGAGTGCCTCGAGGCCGAGGGTGTGAAGCACGTGTTCGGCATCCCGGGGGAGGAGACGCTCGACCTGAACGAGTCGCTGTCGCGCTCGTCGATCGAGTTCATCCCGGTGCGACACGAGCAGGGCGGCGCCTATATGGCGGACGTGCACGGGCGGCTCACCGGGCGCGCCGGCGTCTGCCTCGGCACGCTCGGCCCGGGCGCACTGAACCTGGTGACCGCGGTGGCCGACGCCTTCCTCGACCGCGCTCCGCTCGTCGCGCTCACCGGGCAGGGCGACCTCGAGCGCATGCACAAGGAGTCGCACCAGTACATCGACCTGCTGCGCGTGATGCGGCCGATCACCAAGTGGAACGCCCGCCTCGCCGATCCGGCGATCATCCCCGAGGTCGTCCGCAAGGCGTTCAAGGTCGCGGAGGGCGAGAAGCCCGGCGCGACCCACATCGAGCTTCCCGAGGACGTGATGGCGGACGAGATCGACGCCGAGCCGCTGCCCCGCCGCCGCCAGGTCCGTCCCGAGCCGGCCGCCCGCGAGCTCTTGAGGGCGGCCGACATCATCCGCGGCGCGATCAACCCCGTCGCCCTCGCCGGCAACGGGGTGGTGCGCGCGGGCGCCGCGCCGGCGCTGCGCGAGTTCGTGCGCGCCACCGGCATCCCCGTGGCCGAGACCTTCATGGGCAAGGGCCTGCTGCCGCCCGACAACCCGAAGGCGCTGGGGTCGGTCGGGCTCCAGTCGGGCGACTACATGATGGCCGGCTTCGACGAGGCCGACGTGGTGCTCGCGATCGGCTACGACCTCGTCGAGCACTCACCCGAGCACTGGAACCCGCGCCGCGACAAGAAGGTCATATGCATCGACTCGGTCCCCGCCGAGACCGACGCCTACTTCATGCCGGAGGTCGAGCTGGTGGGCGACATCTACCACGTGCTCGCCAGGCTCGGCGAGGAGTGCCGGCACGTGCCGCACCAGGGCGGGTCGACGAAGCTGCGCGAGGTCGTGCTGGGCCGCTTCGAGCAGGCCAAGGACGACGACGCCTTCCCCGTCCAGCCGCCGCGGGCGCTGTACGAGATCCGCAAGGCGCTCGGTCGCGAGGACATCCTGATCTCGGACGTGGGCCTCCACAAGCTCTGGATCGGGCGCATGTTCCCGGCCTACGAGCCGAACACGGTGCTGATCGCGAACGGGCTGGCCGGGATGGGCTTCGCAGTGCCGGCGGCGGTGGGGGCGAAGCTCGTGCACCCGAACCGCCGCGTGGTGACGGTGAACGGCGACGGCGGCTTCCTGATGAACGCCCAGGAGCTCGAGACGGCCGTGCGGCTCAAGACGCCCTTCGTGAACGTGATCTGGGAGAACGGCCAGTACGGCTCGATCGTCTGGAAGCAGGACAAGAAGTTCGGCAGCCACTTCGGCACGGACTTCACCAACCCCGACTTCGTCAAGCTGGCCGAGGGCTTCGGCATGCCCGCGTGGCGCTGCGGCTCGGCCGACGAGTTCGGCGAGCGGCTGACCGGCGCGCTGAGCCTGGACGTGCCGTCGCTGATCGTGCTGCCGATCGACTACTCGATCGACGTGGCGATCAGCGAGGAGCTCGGCACGGAGACCGTGGCCACCTGATCCTCAGGCGCCGAGCAGCTTCTCCACCTCGCGCACGAACCGCTCCGCCGCCGCGTACGCCTCGGCGGCCTCTTCCCGCGTGAGGCGCATGCACTTGTAGTCGACGTCCTCGCGCTTGCCCTGGAGCTGCGGCGCCCAGCGGTGGAAGTCGCGCGGGAGAAGCCCGGGCAGCACCAGCTCTTTGTAGGCGAGGTCCCAGGTGCCCTTGTTGCCGCGCGCGAAGAGATCCCGCTCGCTCAGCGCGGCGCGCGCGGCGTTCAGGACGGCGTAGTAGCCCTCAGCCGCGGCGAGGGAGGGCGTATCGCTGTTGAGCAGGGTCTCCGCCCCACGCAGCTGATAGCGCGCCTGGTCCAGGTACTCGTGCGTTCGCGTCATCAGCCCGTCCGGCTCCCGGCTCGGCTCACTCTCGGGCAAGGGTGCGAGCTCCGCTACCTCGTCCCCCACGAGGACCACCGCATCGCGTTCGACCTCCTTCAGCAGGAAGGAGCCCTTCGCGCGCATTTCGGCCAGCGACTCCGGCGACTCGGCGAGGATCATGAGGTCGGGTGCGTTGCCGCCCTCGGGCGACGAGGCCGCCCCCGCCAGCTCCCAGATGCGCTCCCAGTCCGCCTCGCCGCGGGTGGTCACCACCATCAGGTCCACGTCGGTCCAATCTCGCGCCGGCTCGCCGCGCGCCCGGCTGCCGTACAGCCACACCGCGAGGAGGTCGCCGCCGAGCTCTTGCTGGACGCTTGTGAGGAAGCGGTCGAGCGAGCGGTGCTCCTCCGCCCTCAGGGAGGTGGTGGCCAGGGAGGCCATGCGCGTCAGAGTAGTCTCAGCGCATCGGGTACGGAGGTCTTTGACATGGCGATAGCGACGAAGGAACAAGAGGTAGTCGACAAGGTCGAGAAGCGGCTCTACATCGGAGGCGAGTGGCGCGACGCGTCCGGCGGCGCCACGCTCGAGGTGATCGATCCGGCCACCGAGGAGCCGATCGCAGAGGTGGCCGATGCCACCCCCGAGGACGCGATGGCGGCGCTCGACGCGGCCGTGGAGATGCAGCCCGAGTGGGGCGCTTCGGCCCCGAACGACCGGGCGGGCATCCTCTGGAAGGCGTTCGAGATGCTGATGGAGCGGGCCGACGAGCTGGCCCTCCTGATGACGCTCGAGATGGGCAAGCCGATCGCGGAGTCGAAGGCCGAGATCGTCTACGCGGCCGACTTCTTCCGCTGGTTCTCGGGCGAAGCGCTTCGGATCGACGGCAACTACAAGCAGTTCGCCAACGGCACCAGCCGCGTGCTCGTGATGAAGCAGCCCGTGGGACCCAGTTTGATGATCACGCCGTGGAACTTCCCGATGGCGATGGGCACCCGCAAGGTCGGGCCCGCGGTCGCCGCCGGCTGCACCATCGTGATGAAGCCGGCGCAGCAGACCCCCCTGTCGATGCTCGCCCTCGGACAGATCCTCGAGGAGGCCGGCCTGCCGGGCGGCGTCTTCAACATCGTCACCACCTCGTCGTCCGGCAAGACCACCGGGCCGCTGATCGAGGATCCGCGCCTGCGCAAGCTGTCCTTCACCGGCTCCACCGAGGTGGGCAGGAAGCTGATCGAGGCGTCGGCGAAGCAGGTGCTGAGGACGTCGATGGAGCTGGGCGGCAACGCGCCGTTCCTCATCTTCGACGACGCGGATCTCGACGCGGCCGTGGAGGGCGCGCTGCTCGCCAAGATGCGCAACATCGGCGAGGCCTGCACCTCCGCCAATCGCTTCCACGTGGCCGAGTCGGTGCAGGACGAGTTCCAGCGCAGGCTGGCGGACAGGATGGGCTCGCTCAAGCTCGGCCGGGGGACCGAGGACGATGTGAAGGTCGGACCGCTGATCGATCAGCCATCGCGCGAGAAGGTCGCCGAGCTCGTGCAGGACGCGCTCGACAAGGGCGCCACCCGGGTGGTGGGCGGCGAGATCCCGGACGGGCGCGGCTACTTCTACCCGCCGACAGTGCTCGGCGACGTGCCCGAGGAGGCGCGCGTCTTCCACGAGGAGATCTTCGGACCGGTGGCGCCGGTGGGCGCCTTCGAGTCCGAGGAGGACGCGATCGCCCGGGCGAACGACACCGAGTACGGCCTGGTGGCCTACGTGTTCACGCGCGACATCAAGCGGGCCATCCGCGTCTGCGAGGGCCTCGAGACCGGCATGGTCGGGCTCAACCAGGGCATGGTCTCGAACGCCGGGGCGCCCTTCGGGGGCGTGAAGCAGTCGGGCATCGGGCGCGAGGGCGGCAAGGAGGGGCTCGAGGAGTTCCTCGAGACGAAGTACATCGCCGTCAACCTGTAGGAGGAGCCGCGGAGGGCGCGGCGAACCGTAGGGGAAGCCAAGAGCCCCCGGGGCCGCCTGTCGGCCCGACACGCGTAGCAGCCGTCCGGGCTGGATCGCAGGATCTCGTGCATGCCCTTGAACCCGAGGGCCGATTTCGCAAGCCTGCGCGCCATGCGCTGCGTCCGGCACGTGGCCGGCGCGGTCCTCACCCTAAGCCTGCTTGCCGTGATGCTCGCCTCTCCGGGGGAGGCTGATGCGAGCAGCGCCAGGGTTGCCGCGCTCCAGGCCGCCCTGAAGTACCGCGGGCTCTACCCGGTCGCGGTGGACGGGGTGAAGGGCCCGTTCACGATCCGCGGCGTACGACGCTTCCAGCGTCGAAGGGGCCTGCTGGTGGACGGCATCGCGGGGCCGCAGACGAAGCGGGCGATCGGCGCCCGCCCGCTCGGGGCGCGCATGCTCCACAAGGGAAACCGCGGCTGGGACGTGGCGGCGCTCCAGTTCCGGCTTCAGAGGCACGGCTACCCGCCGGGTGGCGTGGACGGCGTGTTCGGGGCGGGCACCAGGCTGGCCGTCATCAACTTCCAGTCGGCGAACGGCCTCACCGCGGACGGGGTGGCGGGCCCCGCCACGGTCGCGGCGCTCCGGGGGCGTGGCTCGTCGGGCACGTCCCACACCGTCCCGGTCGGCGACGTGCGCTTCTACCGGCCGGTGCAGGGACCGATCGGCGACCGCTTCGGCGCTCCCCGTGCGGGCGGCCGCACGCACGCCGGGATCGACTTCACGGTGGGGTACGGGACCCGTGTCGGAGCCGCCGGGGTGGGCACCACGATCTTCGCCGGCTGGAACAACGGCGGGTACGGCAACCTGGTCGTGATCCAGCACCGCAACGGCTACACCACCTGGTACGCGCACCTGTCGCAGATCACGAGCTGGGTCGGCGAGAACGTCTCCGGCGGCACGCGGATCGGCTACGTGGGCTCGACCGGCTACTCGACCGGTCCGCACCTCCACTTCGAGGTGCGGCGCTGGAACACGCCCGTCGACCCGATGCCCTACATGCTGTCGAGCACGGCGGCCCGGGCGCCTGTGCGGATGCGCTGCGCCGATCCGGACGCCTACAAGAGCGCCAGGATCGACGACTGCAAGCGGGCGCGCTGAGGAGGGCGGGAGCCCCCGGTGCGGGCGGAGCGCGCCTTAGGCCGCGGGGCGCGCTGAGCTAGGTCCCGCTCCCGCGCGCCATCGCCCGCAGGTCCAGCGCCCGGTCGAGCGTCTCCTCGTCCACGCCCTTCTCGATCGCCACCTCGCGGATCGTCCGCCGCGAGGCCACCGCCTCCTTGACGATCTCGGTGGCCCGGTCGTAGCCGATGTAGGGGTTCAGGGCCGTGGCGATCGCCGGCGTGGACTCCGCGTGCCGCCGCAGCTCCTCCTCGTTCGCCTCGAGCCCGTCCACGCAGCGCTCCGCGAGCAGCCGGGACGCCGATCCCAAGATGCGGATCGACTCGAACAGGTTGCGGGCGATCATCGGCACGCGCACGTTCAGCTCGAAGGCGCCCTGCGTGCCGGCCACGGTCACGGCCGTGTCGTTGCCGATCACCTGCGCGGCCACCTGGAGCACCACCTCGGGGATGACTGGGTTGACCTTGCCGGGCATGATCGAAGAGCCCTTCTGCAGCTCCGGCAGCTGCAGCTCCACGAGCCCGGTGCGCGGCCCCGAGCCCATCAGCACCAGGTCGTTCGCGATCTTCGTGAGCGAGACGGCCACCACCTTGAGGGCGCCGTGAAGCTCCACGAGCGCGTCGCGGTTCGCCTGCGCCTCGAACCGGTCGAGCGGCGCTTCGCCCAGGCCGAGCTCCCTGCGGACGCGCTCGGCGAACTCGGCGTGCGTGTTGAGCCCTGTGCCGGTGGCGGTGCCGCCGAGCGGGATCTGGGCCGCGCGGGCGAGGGCGTCGCGCACCCGGTCTCGCCCCAGCGTGATCTGCGCCCCATAGCCGCCGAACTCCTGCCCCAGCGTGACCGGCACGGCGTCCATCAGGTGGGTGCGGCCGGCCTTGACCACGTCGGCCCATTGCTCGGCCTTCGCCTGGAACGAGGCGGCGAGCTGCTCGAGGGCGGGCAGCAGGTCGCCCTTCACTGCGTCCACCGCGGCAAGGTGCACGGCCGAGGGGAAGACGTCGTTCGACGACTGGCCCATGTTCACGTGGTCGTTCGGATGGACCCCCTCGCCGGCGAGGTTGGCGATCACCTCGTTGGCGTTCATGTTCGAGGAGGTCCCGGAGCCGGTCTGGAAGACGTCGATCGGGAACTGGTCGTCGTGCTCGCCCGCGGCCACCTCGTCGCCGGCACGGGCGATGCGCTCGGCCAGCTCGGCATCGAGCAGGCCGAGCTCGGCGTTCACGCGCGCCGCGGCGGCCTTGATACGGCCCAGCCAGCGCACCACCGGCGCGGGCACGCGCTCACCCGAGACCGGGAAGTTCTCGACCGCCTTGCCCGTCTCGGGGCCCCAGAGTTCCTGTTTAGTGGCCATCCGTCTGTCCCAGTCCTTTTCTGTACACCGCTCAATGAAAGGGTGGCGAATCAAGCAGAACGGATGTAGCGTCGGACACGGACTCGCCACCGGTCCCCTGCCGGTCGCTGGAACTCTAAACCGAGCCTCGAAGAAGGAGCCCCCTTCGTGCGTATCTCTCTCGCGCGCCTCGTCGCGCTGCTCGCCCTTTCGGTTGCGCTCAGCCTGGCCTTTGCGTCCGTGGCATCGGCCGGCGCGGTGCAGCCGCTGCCCGGGTGCACCACGAACACGCTCGCGGCCAACGACGACGGGTCGACGCCCGCGGTGGCGCTGCCGTTCACCGTCGATTTCTTCGGCGACGAGTACAGCCAGCTTTACGTGAACAACAACGGCAACGTGACCTTCGACGCGCCGCAGAGCACCTTCACGCCGTTCGACTTCACGATCTCGGGCATCCCGATGATCGCCCCGTTCCTGGCCGACGTGGATACGCGGGGTGTCGGGTCGAACGTCGTCACCTACGGCGAGGTCATCGGAGGCTTGGACGGCCGGGCCGCATTCTGCGTGAACTGGGTCGACGTGGGCTACTACGACTCCCACGCCGACAAGCTCAACAGCTTCCAGCTCCTCCTGGTCGAGCAGGACACCGCGGGCGACTTCGACATCGTCTTCAACTACGACCGGGTGCTGTGGGAGACCGGCGACGCCAGCGGCGGCACGAACGGTTTCGGCGGCACGCCGGCGGCTGCCGGCTGGGCGAACGGTGACGGCGAGCACTTCGACCTACGTCCGGGCTCGTTCGACTCGATGGCCCTGCTCGACTCGAACACCTCGACCGGCCTCGTCCACGGCATGCTCGGAAGCACACAGCCGGGCCGCTACGTCTTCCAGGTCCGCAACGCCGGGGTCTCGGGTCCGGGGCTGGAGGGCCGGGTCCAGCACCAGGGGGGTTCCGACGCGGTTAACGCCCCGGTCGAGATCTGCCCGGTTGCGGGCGGGCCCTGTCGCGTGAGGAGCACGAATCAGACCGGCACCTACCGGGCGACCGGGCTGGCCGCCGGAACCTACGGGATCACCGCGAACCCGCCCGCCGACTCGGACGAGACCCCCGTCTCGACCCAGGTGACGATCGCCGCCGCGGACGTCGTGGCCCCGATCCTGACGCTCGGTCCGGGGCCGCAGCCGCCGCCGGAGGGCACCAGCATCGAGAGCATCGACACCAACCCGAACGGGATTCCGGTGGTCATCTACGGCACGAGCCCACGGCTCGAGACGACGGGCTGCCCGGGCGGCACGGCGACCTTCGAGATCGGCCTCGCCGGCACCACGATCGCAAGCGGGGCGCTCAGCGAGAGTCCCGCCGGCTCCGGGGTGTACTCCGGCCCGACCGGCGCGCTGGGCGGCGTCGGCAACGCGACCGTCAGCATCACGATTGACTGCCCTGCGTCGCCGGACGAGTCGGTCGAGTTCGGTCTCTACATCGACCCGAGCGGCCACGTGCGCGACTCGACAGGGGCCCCGATCCCGGATGCCACGGTGGAGCTGTTCCGCTCCGCGAGCCCGGCGGGGCCGTTCGCGCCGGTTCCCGACGGCAGCGCCGTGATGTCGCCGTCCAACCGCACCAATCCCGACCTGACAGACGCCGACGGCCATTTCGGCTGGGACGTCGTGGCGGGTTACTACAAGGTGCGGGCGAGCAAGGACGGGTGCGTGGCAGCCGCGAACCGCTCGCAGCCGTTCGCGGAGACGCAGGTGATGACGATCCCGCCGCCCGTCACCGACCTGGACATCCGGTTGTACTGCGGTGAGGGCGGCGGCGGAGGCGACGGTGGTGGCGGTGGCGGCTCCACCGGTGGCGGCGGCTCGACCGGCGGTGGCGGCTCCACCGGTGGCGGCGGCTCAGCCGGCGGCGGCGGCTCGTCCCCCGGCGTGACCACGCCCGGCTGCGCCGCGCTGACGGGCAAGGCCCGCGCGGCGTGCCTCCTCAGCGCGAAGGTGGCCGCCACGTGCGGCAAGGTCAAGCCGGGCAAGAAGCGCAAGGCGTGCGAGAAGCGCGTCCGCGCCCTGGCCGCGTGCGCGGCGATGAAGGGCAAGACGAAGGCCCAGAAGCGCAAGAAGGCCGCATGCGTCAAGAAGGCCAAGGCGATCGGCAAGAAGAAGCCGAAGAAGGGCGCCGCGAAGAAGAAGGGCAAGCCATAGCGGCAGATCGGCCGCGGTCGCCACGCCGAGTGGCGTGGCGCCCGCGACCGGCCCAAGGCGGGGCCCAGCGGGGCATGGCCCCGTTGGGTCGTACGCGCCAGGCCGGGCACCGGCTTGCAATGCGCCGTTCGGCCTTCGCACTGGGTTCAACACCGAACCCGTGCATTCCGCGTGTGCTTTTCCCACCTCGCGGATTTCCGTGTTCTGATCGCCGGGCGTGACGGCTCTCATCCGGATCGAGCGGTCGTGGTCACCGACAGGGGGCGATCGGCCCAAGCCGATCCGCTTCTGCTCACATTGCGGGCACCCCGCCGACGAGCCGCCGGGCAGGCCCGAGCTGCGCCGGCGAATCTGCGAGCGCTGTGAGATGGGCGTGCTTCTGAGCTGCTCGCGCGAGGCGCTCCCCGGCGCCGCCGCGGCGTTCGTCATCTGCACCTACGACCTCAGCGTCACCGCTGTCAGCCAGGCCGGGGAGGTGGTCTTCGGCCGCGAGGACGAGGTGGTCGGGAAGCATCTGCTCGACCTCGTGACCAGCCCGCTCGGCGACGACCAGCTCGTCCGGCACGCCGGCCTGGCGGCCCAGCGCGCCTGCGATCCGATCATCATGCCCCTCCGGCTCATGTCGCCCTCCAAGGCCGAGGATGTGGGCATGCTGGCGGCGCGGATCGCCACCTGCGGTCCACCGCGCGCCGCGCTCGTGACGGTCGAGCCGAGCGAATTCGGCCGCCGCTGAAGCGCTCCGCGGGCCCCCGAGCGCCTGCGGCGGATGGGTGCAAGAACCTCTGCACTGCTTGCGCAACATTCGTCTAGCAGGCAGAAACCTCCATCAAGGTAATGGGGCTCGTGCCGAAAACCTGTGCAAGAGCGCAGCACACCTCGAAGTGGGGGTGGCGACCTGCGAAGTAATGGCGCACAGCTGCTGCGATTCACACGGGACGGAGGCGATGTGAGCGGTATCAGGACGAATGCGGCCGCCGAGCTCCTCGGCGTTAGCCCGAACACGCTGCGCAGCTGGGAGCGCCGCTTCGGCTACCCGAAGCCGCGCCGCACGCAGGGCGGACACCGGCAGTACGACCTGGCCGAGCTGGAGTCGCTCCGTCGCGCCCTGCTGGAGACCCACAACATCTCCTCCGCAATCGAGCTGGCGCGCCAGCGCGGCGAGGGGCCGAGCTCGCCCAGCCGGCTGGTCGACGCCTGGGACCACTTCGACGAGACCCTCGCCGACCGTGTGATGGAGGAGAGCCTGGCTGTTCGCTCGGTGGAGCGCTCGGTCGAGGAGGTGCTGCTCCCCGCCCTGGAGCTCGCCAGCGAGCGCGACGGGCGGGATGCCGAGCGCGAGCTGGCCTACCGCTGGGCGACGGGCTGGCTGCACGCCTCGCGCCGCGTGGTCGCGCCCGCGAGCCGGCCGCAGGGGGTGCTGCTGTTCGATTCGAGCCCGCGGCTCGATCTGGAATCCCTACACGTGCAGGCGCTCGAACTCGGTCTGCGACGGGCCGGCTTCCGCACGCTGCTGCTGGCCTTCGACCTCCCGCCGGAGCGGGTGGTGCGGGCCATCCGCGCGATCGACCCGACCGCCTTCGTGTTCTGCGGCGGCGAGGCGACGCTCGAGGTCGTGGGCCGGCTCGTCTACACCGTGCGACAGGTGGGCTCGGCGGCGCCCGTGTTCGAGTACCGCGAGGCGATGCCCGTGACGGGCGACCACGGCATCCCGTCGCTCGGCGGAGCGCCGATCGAGGCGGTGGACCGGCTGAAGGGCTACGTGGACAGCGGCCGGCTGGAGCAGGTGCTCGTGGTGTCGGAGGCCGACGAGGAGCCGGGGCCGGCTCGGATCCCGCTGCCGCGGAGCAACCGCCAGGCGGGGTAGCGAGGAATCCGCGCGCGATTCGCACCGGCCGCGCGCTCGCGACGTGGTGGCGCCTGCGCCCGGCCGCGGCCGCTCCTGGAGCGATCCATCCGGTCGCCCGCCCCATGCCGGCGGCGCCCGCTTCCGAAGCCATCCCGTCCGGTCGCGCGCCCCATGCCGGCGGCGCCCGCTTCCGAAGCGATCCCATCCGGTCGCGCGCCTACAGTGGCGCCCGCATGTCACTCGAGCTCGGCGATCCGCTCGCCCACCGTGCGCTGCAGGCGCTGCTGCGCGCGGAGTCGGCCGTGCGGCGCCGGCTCGCGGCCGAGCTCGAGCGCGAGGGCATCTCGGCCGCCGGGTTCTCCGCCCTCGTGGTCCTCACCACCGCCGGCGGCGCGCTCGAGCTGAAGACGCTGCGGCGGCGGCTCGGCTGGTCGAAGCCGAACGCCACCGAGGTCACCGCCACGCTAGAGGCGCGCGAGCTCGTGCGGCGCCGCCGCCCGCCGGAGGACCGCCGCATCGTGGTGGTCGACCTCACCGCCGCCGGGCGCGACCTCGTCGAGCGGCTGTTCCCCGCTCACTCCGCTCGGGTCACCCACGCCTTCGGCGTCCTCGACGAGCACGAGAAGCGCAGCCTGGCGGAGCTGTGCCGCAAGCTCGCGGCTTAGCGCCGGGCGCCTGAGCGAACGGCCGGCCCGCTCAGCGCGCTCCCACGTGCGCCACCCACGTGGTCGCGACGCTCCCGCCCAGCCGCCCTCGAGCCAGCCCCATCCCGACCCAGCGGAACCGGGACGACAGGAGCACGGCGCGGTGGCCGGGGGAGTTCATCCAGCGCCCGATCGTCTTGCGTGGCTGGGGGTTCCACCCGGTGTGGTAGGCGAGCGTCTCGCCGGCCGCGCGGAACCCGCCGGGCACGTCGATGCGCGCGCCGTGGCCGAAGAAGTCGTGGCGGAGCATCCTCTGCGCGTACGCGCCCGACGAGCGGTTCAGGCCCTCGGACACGCGCAGCGGCGCCACGCCGTTGGCGCGGCGAACGTCATTCAGGGCTTCGATCGCCTCCCGCTCGGCAGCGGCGAAGGCAGCGGACGATGGCAGCAGCATGGCAGCGGCCGATATGGCGCAGGCCAGCAGTGCGGGGGTACGGCGCACTAGGGCCTCTCTTTCCAACGGCCTACGGGGTTAGCTGACGGGCTCGCGCAGGAAAGGCATTGCGCGCCGGCGTGGGTTACCGGTTCGCCCCAACTACTTGGGTCCCCCGCTCGTCCCCGGCCGGCTGCCGGGGACGATTCGGCGATTGTCCGCAAGGTGTATCAGATGCGTTCATAGAATCGAAGACCTGGTGGCTCGCTACCAACCAGTCGACTCCGCGCAGTCCTTCCCCGCCCTCGAGCACAAGGTGCTCGAGCGCTGGCGCGAGCGCGACGTCTTCCACGAGTCGATCCGCCGCCGCGAGGGTGCCCCGCCGTTCATCTTCTACGAGGGCCCGCCGACCGCCAACGGCAGGCCGGGCTCGCACCACGTCCTGTCACGCGTCTTCAAGGACGTGTTCCCGCGTTACCAGACGATGCGGGGGCGCTGGGTCCCGCGCAAGGCGGGCTGGGACTGTCACGGCCTTCCAGTGGAGCTCGAGATCGAGAAGGAGCTCGGCTTCGCCACAAAGCACGACATCGAGCGCTACGGGGTGGCCGAGTTCAACGCCAAGTGCCGCGAGTCGGTGCTCCGCTACATCGACGAGTGGAACGAGCTGACCGAGCGGATCGGCTTCTGGATCGACACCGGCGACGCCTACTTCACGCTGGCCAACGACTACATCGAGTCCGTCTGGTGGTCGCTCAAGCAGGTCTGGGAGAAGGGCCTGCTTACCGAAGGTCACCGGGTCGTGCCCTACTGCCCGCGCTGCGGCACGGCGCTCTCGAGCCACGAGGTGGCGCTCGGCTACAAGGACGTGGTCGACCCGTCGGTCTTCGTGAAGTTCCCGCTCAGGGACGACCCGTCCGTGTCGCTGCTCGCCTGGACCACGATGCCGTGGACGCTCGTGCCCCACGCGGCGATCGCGGTGGATCCGGACGTCACGTACGTCAGGGCG
>DASZJZ010000042.1:0-2903 GCA_035947555.1 Thermoleophilaceae bacterium
GCCCAAGGGCGCGGCTGGGTCCTCAATGGCGACTTCCGCTTCGGGGGCGCGAACCACTACGAGATCGCGCAGCTCGACGACCCGACGCCCAGCAAGATCGCGAACTTCGGGACCTCGTCGGCGGGCGTGGGGAACGTGGCCGGTGACTCGCGTAAGGAGCTCGCCATCGGGGCCTACGGTCCGCACGCACCGCAGATAGTCGAGGACGTCATCAGCGACGTGCACATCTTCAGCCCTCTCACGGAGGAGGTGCTGCAGACGATCAGCGATCCCGACCAGCAGCCAGGCGCGGGGTTCGGGCGGGCGCTCGCCCCGATGGGCGACCTCAACAACGACGGATTCCTCGACTTCGCCGTCGGATCTGGGGGCTTCGACCCGGGCCAGGTCGTGACGTGCTCTCCGTGCACCGGCGGCCCGAACCCGGGTCAGGGTCGGATCTATCTGCTGAGAAGCGACAACTCACCCGCGCCACCAGGCCCGACCGCCCCATCGGGTGCGGGTGGAGGCGGCGCGGCTTCCACCGTGCCCGTGCTCGCCGGGCGTAGCGTCAGCCTCGCGGCGAGCAAGAGCCGCGTACGAGCGGGGCGGCGGGCGCGCGCCCGCCGGGCTCGACGGATCCGGCTGTCGGGTGTCGTCGAGGCCTTCAGCAACGAGGCGCAGTGCGTGCCACGCCAGCGCGTGCAGCTCCAACGACGCCGTCCGGGGAGGGCTCGCTACCGCACATTCGCGCGCCGCACGACGAACCGCCGCGGTGGGTTCTCGGCGCGCTTGCGGCCGCGCCGGACCTACGTCTATCGAGCACGCGTCGGCCAGACCGCGAGCTGCCACGGCGCCGTGTCCGAAACCGAGCGCGTCACGGTGACGCGCAAGAAGCGCTCGAGCCGGAGGCGCCGCTGAGCGTGCTTGACAACCACCTGCCCTGGGTGTTGGCTTCGCCGTGCGTGACCTACGCACCTACCGGGTGCTCGCGCAGCGCTTGCCGGAGGGGGCGATGAGCCGAATGAGCTGGCGTATAGCCGTTGCGACCTGCGCCGTTGTGTCCATGCTCGCCGGTGCACCAGAAGCTGCGCGCGCTTGCAATCTGCCAAAGATCACGGCCAGCCCGGCCACCGCGGGACCCGGGGAGCCAGTGACCTGGAAGATCGGCGACATCGAGGCGGGAGCCACCTACACGGTGACGGTGGCTGGCCGGGGCGTCGCGAGCGGGGAAGCAGACGGCCCTCCGCCCACCGGATCTTTCAGCATGCCCGACCTTGGCAGTACGCCGCGGTCGGTGTCCGTCGAGATGGAGGTGCGCCACACCGACGCTTCAGCGACGCACGAGGGTGGGAACAACGCGTGGTGGAACTCCGCCGACGTCACCTACCGGCCGCCGCCTGCGCCGCCGCAGGCAACCTCAGACAGCCCGCCGACTAGCACGCCTGGGACGCCGCCTCCTGTAGACGGTGTCGGCGGGCCCGCGCCCCAGAAGAGTGGACGTCCCCCAAACCGCGCGGGGGAGAGGCCTCCTGATCTCGGTCAGCCAACGCGTAGGCCCGCCGTACACGAGCCGGCGCCCCGGACCCCCGCTGCGACGCACTCGCCTGTGCCGGTCCGCGGCACCCCGACTCCGGACACTGCCACTGCCCCGGCTGGGGTCGAAGCGCGCGCCACGGGTCGAAGCGCCGTCGATCCGAGGGGTCGAAGCACGGTGAATGCCGCCGATCGAAGCGCTGTTGCCAAGCCCGGTCGGAGTGTCGTCGAGGCGACAGAACTGCGGACCGGTGCCGGCGAACGAGTCAGTCCTCCGGCTCGGCCACCATCGCGAACTCTGCCTCGCGTGCATGGGGCAGAGAAGGTCGTTCGGCCGCTCGAGGACGGCGACGCCATCCCTGGCATCGTCCTCGTCGGCTTGTCCGCGCTGCTCGTGCTCGGAGTCGGCGCGGTCGCGATATGGGTGTTGTATCCGCGCGGATCGCCTCCCGGGAGCCGGCTCGCGGAAGGCGGACCTCAGTGGATTCCGCCCGGACTCGGACTGGAGGCGTGCAGACGCGACCTGCTTGTCGAGGCGGAGCTGCAAGAGATGATCGCTGAGGAGCGTGCGCGACGGCTCCCTCGCCAAACCGCTGGCAATCGCACCGGTTCACAGTCACCGGGTTGAGCATTGGCGCTAGGCGCGTGGTCGAGCGCGGGCGGGGCACCCGGCTGAATGCTTCCATCGCCGACATCGCGGGAGAGGACGGTGCATGGTCGATCGGCGCCAACCCGCTCGGCCTCGGCCACCGAAGAGTCCGCGGGGATCGCGGCACACGCGGCCTGGGTGGCGCCGCCTACCCTTACCTCGGATCGTGAACCGGCTGCCCTCTGCCGAGATTGCCCACGCCGGACTGCGCGGCGCGATCGCGGCCATGGCCATGACCGGGATGCGGGCCTTCACACAGAGCGCCGGGATCGTCAAGCAGACGCCGCCGCAGGCGGTGGTCAGGCAGCGCGCCCGCGGGTTGCTGCGAAGGGTCCCGCGCAAGAGGCGTCGGGCCGCCGTGGAGCTGATGCACTGGGGCTATGGCGCCGCCGGAGGCGTCGTCTTCGGGGCGCTGCCCGACGGTCTGCGGCGCCGGGCGTGGGCGGGGCCCGCATACGGCCTGCTGGTGTGGCTCGGGTTCGAGGTGGCGCTGGCCCCGGTGCTGGGCCTGAAGCAGGCCGGTCAAGTGCGCCCGCTCGAGCGGCTCGGGCTAGCTGGCGATCACCTTCTCTACGGCTTCGTGTTGTCGGAGACGCGCCGCCGTCCACAGGAGTGAGCGTGGGCCTACCCTTGTCGGCGTGATCGAGCAGCTCGTGGAGCAGATCGAGAGCCGGTTCGCCGAGCTCTCTCGGCAGATGGCCGATCCGGAGGTGATCGGCGATCAGCGCCGCTACGCGGAGGT
>DASZJZ010000043.1:0-7259 GCA_035947555.1 Thermoleophilaceae bacterium
GCTTCCTGGGTGCGGCGATCGTGCTGCTGATCGCCTTCGGCTCGGTCGTCGCCGCCGGCCTGCCGCTCGTGATCGCCCTCGTCGGGCTCGGCATCTCATCCGGCGGGCTGATCCTGCTGCTCGCGAACGTGGTCGACGTACCCGACTGGACCACCGCGGTGTCGGGCCTGATCGGCATCGGCGTTGGCATCGACTACGCGCTGCTCGTCCTGACCCGCTTCCGCGCGGCCATGCACGAGGGCAAGGACCGCCATGACGCCGTGGTGGAGGCCGTCTCCACCGCCGGCCGCAGCGTGGTGATCGCGGGCGGGACCGTGGTGATCGCCGTGCTCGGGCTGCTGCTGACCGGCCTTCCCTACATGTACGGCGTCGCCATCGCCGCCTCGCTGGCGGTGCTCGTGGTGATGCTCGCCGCGATCACCCTGCTGCCGGCACTGCTGTCCTATCTGGGCCCGAAGGTCGACCGCCTGCGCATCCCGCTGTTAGGCCGCACGCTGAGGGCGGAGGGCAACGGCGACTCCCCCGCGGCGCGCTGGGCCCACGCGGTCCAGCGCCGGCCCTGGACGGCCGCGATCGTCGCCACGGCGATCCTGCTGGCGATTGCCGCCCCCGCGCTCGGCATGCGGCTCGGCTTCCCGGACGCCGGCAACGACCCGCCCGACACCATGACCCGCCAGGCCTACGACCTCAACACCGAGGGCTTCGGCCCGGGCACCAACGGGCCGCTCGTGATCGCGGCCGACCTGCCGGACCGGTCCGCCCAGGCCGACGTCGAGGCCCTCGCCGACCGGCTCCGCGACGAGGAGGGCGTCGCCTTCGTCACCGACCCGCAGCTCAACCGCGAGGGCAACGCCGCAATGGTCAACGTGATCCCGGCGACTTCGCCCCAAGACGCGGAGACGGAGAGCCTCGTGAACCGGGTGCGCCAGGAGATAGTGCCCCAGGAGCTGAGCGGCTCCGGGGTGACGGCCGAGGTCGGCGGAGTGACGGCGGCGCTCGAGGACCAGAGCGACTACGTCGAGAGCCGCATGCCGCTCTTCATCGCCGGCGTGGTCGGCCTGTCGTTCCTGCTCCTGCTGGTGGCGTTCCACTCGCCGCTGATCTCGCTCAAGGCGTCGATCATGACCCTGCTCTCCGTGGGCGCCGCCTACGGGG
Organism: Thermoleophilaceae bacterium; assembly: GCA_035947555.1. Lineage (GTDB taxonomy): Bacteria > Actinomycetota > Thermoleophilia > Solirubrobacterales > Thermoleophilaceae > JACVRW01. Next base: position 1,156 of record DASZJZ010000043.1, read on the forward strand.
TGATGACCCTCGTCGCCAAGGGCGGCGCCGTCGGCGAGTTGATCGGGATCGACCACGAGGTGCCGATCGCGCCCTTCATGCCGGTGATGATGTTCGCGATCCTGTTCGGGCTCTCGATGGACTACGAGGTCTTCCTGGTCTCGCGGATCCGCGAGGAGTACCTGAAGCACGGGAACACGACGCGCGCGGTCGCGGACGGCCTCGCCAAGACCGCCCGGGTGATCACCGCGGCCGCGGCGATCATGGTCGTGGTCTTCCTTGCCTTTCTGGCGGCCCCGGACACGTTCCTGAAGCTGTTCGGGATCGGCCTCGCCACGGCGATCTTCCTGGACGCGACGCTCGTGCGGATGGTGCTCGTGCCGGCCGTGATGCAGCTGCTGGGCAGGCGCAACTGGTGGATCCCGAACTGGCTCGAGCGGATCCTGCCGACACTGGACGTGGAGCGCGGCAGGGTGGCCGCGCCTGCGGAAGCGCGCCCCTAGGGCTTAGAGTCATGCCCACATGCCCTCTCCCCCCGGCCGTGAGGGTGCCGTAGAGCACGCCTGGCAGCGCCAGGGCGTGTGGTCGCAGGCGGCCAACCGCCTCAAGCGCGGCATCGAGCAGAGGCGGCTCGCCGCCCTGGCCCTCACCCTGCTGGGCGCGGTGCTGTCGGCGGCCGCCGTGGTCGCGGGCCTGGACACCGGCCTGGGCAAGGTGAGCGCCTTCGTGGCCGCCGTCTCCGTCGGCCTCGGGGGGCTTGCGCGTGCGGGTACAGGCACCCAGGCGGTCCGAGAGTGGACACGGGCGCGCTCGGTGTCCGAGGCGATCAAGTCGGAGGTGTTCCTCTACCTGACCCGCAGCGGGGGCGCACGTGACGTGCGCGGCGAGGCCGCGCTGGACAACCGCGTTCAGGCCATCGAGGACGACGCCGCCGACCTCCTCGCCCATACCGCCGGGGTCACGGCGGAGAACCGGCCGCCGCCGGCGGTCGACGGCCTCGACTCGTACCTACGCGTGCGCGTGAGCGGGCAGCTCGACGGGTTCTACCGTCCACGCGCGGGCGAGTTGCAGGCGAAGCTGACGCGAGTTCGCTGGGCGGAGGGCGTGCTTGGCGTGGTCGGCGCGGTTCTCGCGGCGGCGGCGGGACTGTCGGAGGACGACTCCGTCGCAGTGTGGGTGCCGGTAGTCACGACGATCACGGCCGCTGTCACGGCGCACGCGGCTGCCGCCCGCTATGAGTACCTGCTCGTCGAGTACCTGCGCACAGCGCTCCAGCTCGAGCGCCTGCGGGACCGGCGCGGCGACGCGGCGACCATGACCGACGAGCAGCTCATCCGGGCGGCGGAGCACGTGATCTCCGTGCAGAATCAGGGCTGGATGGCGAAGCTCACGAGTCAGGAGGAAGCGCCCGCCGCTGGGTGACGCGGCGGCGCTCGGCGGCACACACGTGGCCCACGTCCTGTTCGTCTGCCTGCACAACGCCGGCCGCTCCCAGATGAGCCAGGCGCTCTTCGAGCGCGCGGCGGACGGTCGCCACAGCGCCGCGTCCGCGGGCACCACCCCCGCCGAGCGGGTCCATCCGGAGGTAGTGGAGGCGATGCGCGAGCTCGGGATCGACCTCGCCGACCGCTCCCCGAAGCGGCTCACCGTCGAGGCGGCCCGGGAGGCCGACGTGGTCGTGACCATGGGCTGCGGCGACGAGTGCCCCTACATCCCCGGCAAGCGCTACGTCGCCTGGGAGCTCGAGGACCCGAAGGGCCTGCGGCTCGAGCGGGTGCGGGAGATCCGCGACGACATCGCGGAGCGCGTGCGGCGGCTGGTCGCCGAGCTGGAGGCTTAGACCGCAACCTCGGCCGCCTCGCGCTGTTCAAGGAGGCTCGTGCGCGCGAAGGCCCTCCTGCTCGCCGGCCTCGTCCTCGTGCTTGCCGCTGCGGCGCCCCGCGCCGCCTCCGCTGACGGGCGCGACTATGCGGCCGCCGCCTACGGCGGCCTGGCCTCCTGGATCGACGCCTACGACGACGGGCCGTGGGACCAGCCGGAGCGGACGGTCGCGAGGCTGGCGCGCCGCGGGGTCACCACCCTGTTCGTCCAGACGTCGAACTACAGGCTGCCGGGGCCGATCCACCGGCCCGCGGCGCTGGCGCGGCTCCTCGCCGCCGCGGAGGCACACGGGATCCAGACCGTCGCCTGGTACCTGCCCGGCCTCGACAACCCGTGGCGCGACTGGCGCCGTGTGGAGGCGGCGGTCACCCACGTGACCCCGGAGGGCCACAGCTTCGACGGGTTCGCGCTCGACATCGAGGCCACCGTGGTGCGGGACATCGGTCTCCGCAACCGGCGCGTGCTCGAGCTGTCGCGCCGCCTGCGGGCCCTCGTCGGCGAGGGGGCCAGCCTCGGCGCCATCGTCCCGGACCCCGTGACGCAGCGCTACTGGCCGCGCTTTCCGTACCGGCGGGTGCGCGCCCTCTACGACGCCTTCCTCCCGATGTCCTACTGGACCTACCGCGTGCGCGGCTCCGGCGCCGTATACCGCTACACGCGCGAGACGCTGCGGCTGCTGCGGGCCCGCACCGGCGACCCCGCCCTTCCGATCCACCCGATCGGCGGCATCGCGAACCGGGCCTCGGTCGCCGAGGTGCGCAGCTTCGCCCAGGCGGCGGCCGACTTCGGCGCCGCCGGCGCCAGCCTCTACGACGCGCCGATCACCCGCTCTGCGCAGTGGCGGCAGCTCGCGCTCATCCAAGCGCCCGGTTCATCCAGCTGATGCGAGCGTCCAGCCAGCTCCTCAGGTAGGCGACCTCGGACCCCCACGTCGGCCGGTAGCGCCCGGTGCGGGGGTCCACCGGGTTGGGCCAGACGTAGCGCCCGAGGATCCGCCAGCGGCGGAAGTTGCGCGCCTGGGCGCTGCGGAGCTGCCCGGCGTTGCTGGAGATCATCCCGCGCAGCCGCTGCCGCAGGCCCGCCTCCGTCAGCTCCCGCCAGCGCGCCGCGAGGCCGCGCCGGAAGCGGCCGTCCTGCCAGAGGCGCCCGACATAGGGCCGCCCGCGCAGGTTCCATCCGGACGGGGTGCGGAAGCGGCTAGAGACCGTGTTGCCCATCGCGATGTCGTAGTCCCACAGCGGGCCGAACACGATCCGGCCGCCCGGCGGGCGATGGAAGAACGTGCTCGCGTGGAAGGCGTCCTGGTTGCCGAACAGCTCCTGGAGCAGCACGTAGTCTCGCAGCGCGGCCGGGTCGGCGTGCGCTCGCCAGCCGCGCCTGGGGTGGCGGAAGCGCTTGCCGTACAGCGCGCGCTCGAAGCGCACCACGTCGCGGCGGATCGCCCGCGCCTCCGCGCGGGTGGGCTCGTCGGGGTCGGTGAAGAGGAGCGGCCGGCCCGTGCGCGGGCTCTTGAAGCGCCGCTCGCCGATCGCCTGGTAGCCGAACACGAGCTCGAGGATCCACCCGTCCTCGGCGTCCACGCGACCCTCGCCCAGCTCGACCGGCTGGGTCAGCAGGTAGACGCCGCGATAGTTGCCGTTGACCACCACCTCCACGTGCCGGGTGTGCGGGGCGTAGCGGCCCGTGAGCTGCCGCGCCGCGCGGTAGGCGAGCGCGTTGCGCATCAGCGACTTGTCCGAGTAGTTGGCCGTGAGCGCCCAGTCGTCGTCCTCCGGCATGCCGAGCAGGCCCACGTCGCGGCCCTCGCCGCGGCGGTCGCGCAGCTCGACGCCGTAGGACTTCTTCGGAAACATCTGCGAGGAGTGGCCGCGCAGCTCGATCCCGATCCGGCCCGCGTACTCGTTCGGCCGGTCCGAGACGTTGTTGGCGCGCCGGCCCGGGCGGTGGATCACGCGCATCCGGGCGTTCACCTTGGGGTCGTTCCGGATCGCTCGCGGGGCTGTGATCACCACCAGCGGGAGCTTCGAGCGGAGCTTCGCGGCCTGCGCGTCGGCGGGCGCGGCGCTCGAGCCGGCGGGCGCGGCCAGCGCTGTGGACAGGAGAGCTCCGGTAGCGGCGAGCACGGTGGTGAGGGACCTACGCAACGGGGGCATGGCGCCAGTCTTACCCCCTCGATCGCCGCTTCTGAAGGATCCTGAAAACAGTCTCATCCGCCGTTCACACGCGTCTCACAGCCCGGCGGAAGATGGGACGGCATGCTGCTGGACGCCCTCCTGCGCCTCGGGTTCGACGCTGCCGCGATCGCCGTCCTCGCCTTCGCCCTCTACTACCGCCGCCACGGACGCAGCGACATCGCCGTGCTCCTGTGCCTGTTCAACCTGGGCGTCTTCCTGGCGGTGATCGTGATCGCCGGCGGCGAGTTCGGCGTGTCCGCCGGCCTCGGCCTGTTCGCCGTCCTGTCGGTCATGCGCATGCGCAGCGAGACGTTCTCGTCGCGCGAGCTCGGTTACTTGTTCACCGCGCTGGCGCTCGCGATCGTGTGCGCCGTCGACACCGGGACCCTCGCCTTCCCGCTCGCCCTGTCGGCCGCGGCGCTCGGCGCGGTCGCGCTGCTCGACCACCCGCGGCTGATGCGCTCGACACGCACCATGGACGTGACCGTGGAGCTCGTCTTCGCCGACCACGACGCGCTGCGGCGGCATCTCGAGGAGCGGCTGAACGTGGACATCGCCGACGTTCGCGTGGTCGAGGTCGACTACGTGCGCGAGGTGACCCGCGCCGAGCTTCGCTGCTCCGACCGTCCGGTCTCCTCCACGACGATCACCGAACGCGGTGTGGGCATCCCGGGGACAGCTGCCGGGGGCTGAGCGGCTGGAGCCGGTCGGGCTCGAAGAGCTCGACGCCGCCGCGGCCCTGCGCCGACGCTTCGACACGAAGTACCTCATGCCGCGCGACGCCGCCGGCGAGCTGCTCGAGCGGATGTCCGCCACCCACCGCGTGCTCGAGATCGGCGGCGTCCGTGCGTTCGAGTACCGGACGACGTACTTCGACACGGACGAGCTGACGACGTTCCGCGACCACGTACAGGGCCGGCGGCGACGGCTGAAGGCGCGCGTGCGGCGGTACGTCGAGTCCGGCGACTGCTTCTTCGAGGTGAAGCTGCGCGGGCCGCGGAGCTCAACGGTCAAGCGCCGCCTCGCCCAGGATCCGGCGCTGGACGGCACGCTTACCGCCGAGGCGGCGGAGGCGCTGGAGCGCTGGGTGCAGGCCGCCTACGGCCGCTCCGCCCCCGGGCCGCTCGCGCCGGTGCTGGAGGTGGACTTCAGGCGCACGACGCTCGTGGCCCTCGACCGCGGCGAGCGGCTGACGATCGACGTGGACGTGAGCATGCGGACGCCGTCGGGCGACCGCTCGGGCCGCCTCGACGGCGGCCTCGCCCTGATCGAGAGCAAGTCCCCGCGCGGCCCCGCCCTGGCCACGCGCGACGTCAACCTGCTCGGCGCCCGCCGGCTCGACGGCATGAGCAAGTACTGCCTGGGCGTGGTGCTGGCGCTGAGCCGCGGGCGCGGCAACGCGCTGCTGCCGGTGCTGCGCCACTGCACCACCGGCAGCGCGGCGGCCTAGAAGGTCTCCAGCGCCGGTCAGCCGGCCGACCGTGGTCAGCGATCCGACGTACACTCGGTCCATGGCGGGCGCCGCCGACCTCGTCCGGGCGCTGCTGCCCGGGCCCGAGTTCGACCTCGCCCGGGTCGTGCGCGACGAGGAGGCGTTCAGGGCGACAATCGAGGCGTCGGGCGGAGTCATCGATCCCGACGTGGAGTCGTCGGCCCCATGGATGGGCGAGGGGCGGTGCTACCGCGGGCTCGAGGGCTTCCGGAGCATGTGGCTCGACTGGCTGGAGCCATGGGCCACCTACCACAGCCGGGTGGAGGGGATCGTGGAGGAGGGCGACCGCGTGCTCGTGCTGATCCGCGACCGCGGCCGCCCCCACGACGCCGACGCGGAGGTGGAGCTGGTCGCCGGCTCGGTCTGGACGGTCCGCGACGGCAAGATCGCGCGCGTCGAGTTCTACGCCACCCGCGAGGAGCTCTTCGAAGCGACTGGCATCAGGCCGCCCGGTGAGGCGCGGCGGATGAGCGGATCCTAAAGGCGTCCTCATGGGGCTCTCATCCGGCGCGGGGACTCTCGCCGGGTGATGAGAGATTTCTCCCGCCGTCAGCGAACGTCCGAGGCCGGCCTGTGAT
>DASZJZ010000044.1:0-15768 GCA_035947555.1 Thermoleophilaceae bacterium
GGCGGTCAGCTTCGGCAGGATGTTCGCCGCGTCGCCCACGATCGGGATGTGGGCGGGCACGTTCTTCGAGATCTCGGCCGGGTCGATGTCGATGTGGATGAACTTCGCCCGCGGCGCGAACTCGGACAGCTTGCCCGTCACGCGGTCGTCGAAGCGGGCGCCCACGGCCACGATCAGGTCGGCCTCGTCCATCGCGTAGTTCGCCGTGCGGGTCCCGTGCATGCCCAGCATCCCGAGCCACTGAGGGTGGTCGGCCGGGAACGCCCCGAGGCCCATCAGCGTGCACGTCACGGGGAGCTTGTCGGACGTGCACAGGTCCTTGAACTCGACCGCGGCCTCGGCGTTGATGATCCCGCCGCCGCCGTAGATCACCGGGCGGCGCGAGTTGGCGAGCGCCTTCGCGGCGAGCCTGATCTGCTTGGCGTTGCCCTCGGTGGTCGGCTGGTAGCCCGGCAGGTGCACCTGGGTGACGGGCTCGTACGGGATGTCCGCCCGCGAGAGGTCCTGCGGCAGGTCCACCAGCACCGGACCCGGCCGGCCGGTGGACGCCACGTGGAACGCCTCGTGGATCGCCTTCGGGATGTCGCGCGGGTCCTGGATCAGGATCGAGTGCTTGACGATCGGCATCGTGATGCCGGAGATGTCGGCCTCCTGGAAGCCGTCGGTGCCGATCAGCTCGGTGCGGACCTGCCCGGTGAGGAACACGGTGGGCACGCTGTCCATAACCGCGTCGGCGATGCACGTGACCAGGTTGGTCGCCCCCGGCCCACTGGTGGCGAGCGCCACGCCGACGCGGCCCGAGGCCTTGGCGTAGCCCTCGGCCGCGTGGCCGGCACCCTGCTCGTGCCGGCACTGCACGTGGCGAATGCCGGCGTCGTACAGGGCGTCGTAGGTGGGGAGGTTGGCGCCGCCCGGGATCCCGAATACGTGCTCGACGCCCTCGGACTTGAGGCATTCCATGATGGCGTCGACGGCTCGCATGACGGAGCGTGCTCCTTTCAGGGCTCAGGTTTGGCCAGACTGGCCGGAGGGCCAGGAAGAGCCAGTGTACCCCGAGGGCCAATCCAGGTCGTGGCCGCAGCGCATGCAGACCTGGTTGTGAAGCGGCATGACGTTGTTGCACTCCGGGCAGCGCCGGAGTGGCTCCTCACGCTCGTTGCGGTGGAGGATCGCGGCGAGGGTCCCGATCAGCGGGAGCACCGACCCCACCAGGAACCAGATCCAGAACGAGCTGCCTTTGAGCTTGCCGATCACGGCGGCCGAGAGGCCGCAGAAGAACGCGAGTACGACGAACTCCAAGGGGGTGTCAGTCGGACGTCCTGAGCACGCCGATCGCCCAGATCCCAGCGATCACGGCCAGCACCAGCACCGCGATCCAGGCGACGGCCGTCACGAACCCGAGTACAACCTTGAAGAGGAGGTACGCGACCACGAGGAGCACCGCAACCGCGATGACCTTGCGGCCGATGTCAGAGGCCAGTTGTCCCATGCCCCAAGTTTGGCAGGTGCGCCTGGCGCAAGCGACCGGCTCGGCCGGGCGCGCAGCGATTCTGTCTACAGCAATCGCGGCGGCCTGGTGGGCAAATAGCGGTCGAGCCCCGGCAGCGGCACGGAGCACATCACCCAGCTCGGCCACCAGACCTGGAATCCGAGCCGCCGCAGGCGGTCGAGGAGCCACCAGGAGCCGGTGGTGCAGAACACGCCGAAGGTCTCCGGCTCCTGCTGCTTCGCCACCCGGTCGAGCGCCGCCAGCACCACCGGCACGAGGTCCTCGGCCTCCTCTCCCACCGCCGGGCCGATCTCGCCGTCCGAGCTGACCCAGCACACCGCCGTGGCCTGCCCCCGCTCGCCGTCCATGATCGCGAGGCACGTGCGGGTGCGCGCGAAGAACTCGTGCAACAGCGGCCGCTCGTGGCCGATCGCCGGCGGCTCTAGCCGCTGCCACTCCGCCACGGCGCGCTCGGGGGTCAGCGCGTGCACGGCGGGCTCGTAGGCGTCGAGCTCCAGCGAGCGCCGCTCCATGTAGCGGTCGGCACGCTGGCGCATGTGCCAGTGGCCGGTCACCGGCATCACGCCGAACTCCGTGTAGAGGCTGAGGTCGGCGGGGCGTCCGAGCCCCAGCACGACCCGCCCCAGCTCGGGGCTTGGCGAGTCGGGCCAGCAGCGCTCGAGCAGCGCCCGCCCCACGCCGCGGCCCGCGTGCGACGGCGCCACCCACAGCTCGGTCAGCTGGTCCATCGAGCCGAAGCGGGCCACGCGCGCGTACCCCACCAGCTCGTCGCCGTCCTCGCAGATAACGTAGGAGCCGTCCGGCTGGGCGGCGATGAACTCGAGCAGCGGGCGCTCGCGCTCCCACGCGCTCACAAGGTCCTCCGGGTCGCGCCGGTGGTCGGGCGGCAGCAGGCCGCGGTGCCTGCGCGACTCGTCCCAGGCCGCCTCGCCGAGGTCGAACGTCGCCCGCAGGTCGGTCGCGCGGCCCTCGCGGAACGAGAGGACCGTCACCGCGCGCGCACCTTCCGGGCCATCAAAGGCAACCGCTGCGCACCCGGCCGAGCCGGGTGCTTGCGCCACGGCGGGCGACGCGCTTGGCCTCGGCGAGGGCCGGGCGCATCCGGGCCGGCAGGCGACGGCGCACCCGCCACGGGGCGCCGGCGAAGGCGTGGTTCGCGACGGTCGCGAAGCCCTCCTCGTCCACCCGCAGGGCAAGCAGAAGGTGAGCGATGCGGTCGGACGGCGGCAGCTCGGGGTCCGTCGTGCGCACGCAGTAGCAGTGCACCCGCCGCCCCTTCGGCGTGACGAGCAGCGCCCCCGCCTCACCCACGAGCCAGACACCGAGGTCTCCCCGTTCGAGCGCGAGGCCGGTCCTCCGCTGCAGCTCGCGCTCCTCGTGCCCGAGCAGGTCGCCCAGCAGCCCCTGCGCGGTCGGCTCGGACGCCTCGTTTCGCGGTCCCTTGGGGCGCACCACGCTCGCGCCGCGGAACGCGTACAGCTCGGGGATGATCCACGCGTGCGCGAGTGCCGCAACGGCGACCGGCGCCGATAGCGGTTCGAGCCACAGCATCACCGCGCCGGCGAGCACGAACGGCACGGTGTAGAGCACCGTCCAGGCGTGCCAGATGCGCCCCCAGCGCTGGAGCCAGCGAGCATCGGTGCGCGTTCGCCACGGGACCGCGGCGAGCTCTGGTAAAGCGGTCGCTGCGCGCCCGGCCGAGCCGGGCGCTTGCGCAAACGGCGCGGTCGCTGCGCGCCCGGCCGAGCCGGCGGCCTGCTCGGACGACGCCCGCCGCGTGCCCACGGAGGCGACTAGCCGCCCGCGATCGGCCGCCGCATGATCACGAGGTCGGCCTCGCGCGGCAGCTCGCGTACGTGTGTCGCCTTGCCCGGGCCTTCCGGCACGGTGCCGATCCAGCCGAGCTCGGTCTGCGACCGAAACTCCTCGACCGCGTCGGCGAAGGCCTGGTCGTCCGCCGCGGTCCATTCGGCGAGGGTGGTATGTCCCGTGCCGTCCATCCGGATCAATCGCGCCATGCCGGCCCCTTCCTGGTCGAGCGATCCACGTGCACCCCGCGCGGGCTGCGACGCGGCCTGGCGGTCAAGGATACGCCTGCATGCCAGTCGGCTTCCCGGGTAGTTGCGGAGTGAGTACGCCCTCGTATCAAGGAGAGACGGAATGACTACTAGGACAAGAGCGAACCGAGCGGGACGTCGTGCGGCGGGACGTCGTGCGACGGCAGGCCGCCGCGCCACGGCAGGCCGCCGCGGCGGCGGGCGCTCCCAGCCGGGAGGCCCATCGGCCTTGGTGAGCCGCGTGACCGGGATGCTCGGCGGCGGCTCCGGTCGGCGCAGCACGAGCGGCGGAGGCGGCCTGGCGAACCGCGCGATGAGCTTCGCGCGCGGCTTCATGAGCGGCGGCGGCACGAGCCGGCGCGGCCGGCGGCGGCGCTAGGCGTCGAGCCGCTCGCGGATCAGCCGTTGCACCTCGCCGCCGTCGGCGCGGCCCTTCGTCTCGCGCATCACCGCGCCGACGATCGCGCCGATGGCGGCCTTCTTCCCCGCCCGGTACTTCTCGGCGGCGTCGCCGTTCTCGGCAATCGCCCGGTCCACGACCTCGCCCAGCTCGTCCTCGCCGGCGCGGCCGAGTCCCTTGGACTCGACGACAGCGGCGGGATCGCCGCCCTCCGCCACCAGCACGGCGAGCACCTCCTTCCCGGCCGACGCCGAGACCTCCTTCGCCGCCACCATGCCGACCAGCCGCGCGAAGGCCGCCGGCTCGAGCTTCGTGGCCGCGGGGTCGCCGTCGCCGATCCGCGCGGTCAGCTCGTTCGTGGTCCAGTTGGCGAGCGTGCGCGGGTCGGCGAGCGCGCGGTGCGCGCGAGCACTCGATCTCTCCCCCCCGTCCCCGGACAGGGCGGCCTCGTAGAAGTCGCCCAGCTCCGAACGGAACGCGAGCAGCTTCGCCGCGTCGCCCGGCAGGCCGAGCTCGCGCTCGAGCCGCTCGGCCCGTGCGGCCGGCAGCTCCGGCAGCGCCTCGCGCGCACGCGCAAGCATCTCCTCGGTCGGCGCCAGCGGCACCAGGTCCGGCTCGGGGAAGTAGCGGTAGTCGTGCGCCTCCTCCTTCGAGCGAAGCGAGCTGAGGGTGCCCGACTGCGGGTCGTAGTGGAGCGTCTCCTGCTCCACCTCGCCGCCCTCGGCCAGGATCTGCTCCTGGCGCCGCACCTCGGCGTCGATGCCGCGCTCGAGGAAGCGGAACGAGTTCATGTTCTTCAGCTCGGTCTTGGTGCCGAGCGTGGCCTGGCCGGCCGGGCGGATCGACACGTTCGCGTCCACCCGCAGCGACCCCTCCTCCATGTTCACGTCCGACACGCCCATGCGCCGGAGCGTGGCCTGCAGCAACCGCCCGAACTCGGCGGCCTCGGCGGCCGAGCGGAGGTCGGGCTCGGTCACGATCTCCACGAGCGGCGTGCCGCCGCGGTTGAAGTCGACGACGCTGGAGGCGGCGCCGTGGATGCGTCCCGACGAGCCCGCGTGCAGCAGCTTGGCCGCATCCTCCTCGAGATGCACGCGGTGGATGCGCACGTCGCCGAGGCGGCCGTTGCGGGCGAGCGGGATGTCGTACTGGCTGATCTGGTAGCCCTTGGGCAGGTCGGGATAGAAGTAGTTCTTGCGGTGGAAGATCGAGCGGGGGGCGATCTCGCACTCGAGCGCCAGGCCGATCATCAGCGCGTAGTGCACGGCCTCGGCGTTCGCCACGGGAAGCACACCGGGGTGGCCCAGGCAGACCGGGCAGGTGCGCGTGTTGGGCTCCTCGCCGAAGGAGAGCTCGCAGCCGCAGAACATCTTCGTGCGGGTGGCGAGCTGCACGTGGATCTCCACGCCGATGACGGGCTCGTACTCGCGCGGGCTCGGTTCGGTCACCATGGTCAGCTCCGCGGGGCATCCAGCCCCGCGTCCTGAGATCGACGATCGGCCTCCGGCCGCTCGACACCAACCGGCACCCCCTCGAAGCCGATCGTCTTCTCGAGCGCGTGCGCCGCGTCCAGGATGCGGCTCTCCGAGAAGGCCGGCCCCGCGATCTGGAATCCCACGGGGAGGCCCTCGGACAGCCCGCACGGGATCGACACGGCCGGCGTGCCGGCCAGCGACATCGGCACGGTGAAGTAGTCGGACAGGTACATGGCGAGCGGGTCGGCGGTGCGCTCGCCCAGCTTGAAGGCGACCGTGGGCGAGGTTGGCGTGACCACGAAGTCGACCTGCTCGTAGGCGGCCCTGAAGTCCTCGACGATCTTCGTCCGCACCTGCTGCGCCTTGCCGTAGTAGGCCTCGTAGTACCCGGAGGAGAGCGCGTAGGTGCCGATCATGATGCGGCGCTTGACCTCCTCGCCGAAGCCCTCCTCGCGGGTGCGCTCGTACATCGAGAGCAGGTCGTCGTAGTGCTCTGTGCGGTGGCCGTAGCGGACGCCGTCGTAGCGGGCGAGGTTGGCGCTTGCCTCGGCGGGCGCGATCACGTAGTACGCGGAGATGCCGTGGCGGGCGCTCGGAAGGTCGACGTCCGTGACCGTGCCGCCAAGCTCCTCGATCCTTTCCAAGGTCCGCCGGCAGACGTCCGCCACGCCGGGATCGAGCCCCTCCTCCTCGAGCCCCCAGGAGCCGAAGCGGAGGCCGCCGAGCCGCTCGGCGCTCGGGAGCCGCACCTCGTCGGGGAGGCCGATGGAGGTGGAGTCGCAGTGGTCGCGGCCCTCGAGCGCGCGCAGCATGATCGCGGCGTCCGTGACGTCGCGGGTAAGCGGGCCGCACTGGTCGAGCGAGGAGGCGAAGGCGATCATGCCGTAGCGGCTGACCGCGCCGTAGGTGGGCTTCAGCCCGACGATGCCGCACAGCGAGGCGGGCTGGCGGATCGAGCCGCCGGTGTCAGTGCCGATCGCCCATGGCGCGGTTCCGGCCGCCACCGCGGCCGCGCTGCCGCCGCTCGAGCCGCCCGGCACGCGCTCGCGGTCCCAGGGGTTCTGCACCGGGCGGAAGCCGGAGTTCTCGTTGGAGGAGCCCATGGCGAACTCGTCCTGGTTGGTCTTGCCGAGCACTTTGGCGCCGGCGGCTTGGAGGTTGCGCACGCTGGTGGCGGTGTAGACGGGCAGATACCCCTCGAGGATGCGCGACCCGGCGGAGCTGGGCACGCCCTCTACGCAGAAGAGGTCCTTGACGGCCACGGGCGGGAGGTCGCCGGCGCCGCCGTTCCCGGTTTCCGCGACCCAGAGGTAGCAGCCGAGGTCGTCCTGCTGCGCGCGGTCGCGCCAGAACTCGAAGATCTCGTCGCCGGAGATGTCCCCCGACTTGATCCGCTCGGCCTGTGCGGCGGCGGTCTGCGTGAGGAGGTCGCTCACGACGCTCCCGGACTCGGCACGCGGAAGCCTCCGTCGGCGACGTCCGGGGCGCCTTGGAGGGCCTTCTCCCGGGGCAGGCTGGGACGCGGCACGTCCTCGCGCAGCACGTTCTGGAGCTCGACGACGTGCGAGGTCGGCTCGACTCCCTCGAGGTCGAGCCGGTTCATGCGCTCGACGTGCTCGAGGATCTTGGAGAGCTCGGCGGGCATGCGCTCGAGCTCGTCGTCGCTGAGGCGAAGACGAGCGAGCCGGGCGACGTGGAGCACTTGGTCGCGGTCGATCATGGCCGCCGCCTGCGGAGAGCGCGGGACGCCGCTCGGCTGACCTTGTCGCGGTCGATCATGGCTGCCGATTGTAGGAGCGCCGGGCGGCCCGGAGGGCCGCGGCCGCCAGGGCGACGGCGAGGACGGTCGTGAGGGCTGTCTGCCAGGGGCGGCCCGGCGGCCCTTCGCCGCACGCTCGGGCCTCGCTCGCATGGAAGCGGCCTGGATCGTCCCAGCGCTCGGGCTGGAAGGCCGGGCCGCGCGGGCTCGGCTGCTCGCCGGGGATCCAGCCGCCCTCGTCCGCGCCCCAGCGGCCGGGCCAGGCCATCCACCGCGGGGTCTTCGCGCGTATCACTTGCACCGGCGGACGCACGCGCGGGCCGCGTCCGTCGCTCTCGTCGTTGGGGTCCGGCCAGGGGCGGTCGGCGCGGCCGGCACGCGGGTAGAGGGCGTGGGAGCCGTTGGCCACGTAGACCACGGGCGCGGGACCGCGGCGCTCGAGGCCGGCCCAGGAGCAGCGCTCGGCCCATGTGTGCTGGGCGAAGGTGGCTTCTCGGGGGCGGCGGTCGCGGCCGAGCCGGAGCTGGACGAGCTCCCAGTCGCCCGTGTGGCGGCCGGTGCGGACGATCCCGCGGTCCTGCGTGTTGTCGGCGAAGAAGAGCCAGTACTGGAGCCAGAGCCGGCCGCGACCGTCGCGAGCGGCGCGGCCGTAGACGAGCGGGCGCCCCCTCCGCGGATCCCGGACCGGCACGAGCCGATCGCCGGGGTCGGCCCGGGGACCGTCGGGATAGCGGGCGCCGAGGAAGCGGGCAGAGGGAACGCGCCGCCGAGCGCCCCGCGCGCGATCGATCTCGGACACCGCGCGGAGCGCCTCGACGGAGACGGCGAAGCGCCGCTCGCCGGAGTCGTACCGAAGGACGGGCCGGTACCGCTCGAGGAGCGCGACCTCGCCGGGCGCGGCAGCCCCCGGGCCCGACGCCAGCGCCGCGCTCGCCATCAGCAGGAGCGCCGCGCGCATCCTGGCGTCCCGGCGGCTACGAGCGGAAGCTCGTCCGGTCGATCACGCGGCGCTCGTGTGTGCCCACGCCGATCGTGCGCTCTCCTTCGCGCACCTCCACCGCGAAGCGGAGCTTTCGGCCGTCCACGATCTCCTCGAGCCGCGCGTGCACCGTGCACTCCGTCCCCTCGCCCGCGGCGGCCACGTGCTTCACGCACACTTCGAAGCCCACCGTCGCCTTCCCGTCCGGGAGGTTCTCGAACGCCAGCATCGACGCGCAGCGCTCCATCATCGCGATCATCCCCGGCGTCGAGAGCACCTTCGCGCCGAGCGTGCCGCCCACGTCGGTGAGCAGCCGGTCGGCGACCGTGAACTCGTCCGTCCTCGCGATCCCCTCCTCCAGCGTCACGCCGCCGACTTCCCGCGGGATCGGCCGCGAGCGTCGGCGCCGATCTCTCGGAACTCCCTTCCATCCTCCTCGGCGCGCACCGATATCGCGCACGCGAAAGCGATCACCCCTAGCACCCCGAGCGCGAGCGGCGCGCCGTACTCCACCGTGTTGACCTCGTCGAAGCCCGGCTCCTGGATCACCCGATAGAGCACCAGCAGTGCGGTGAGCGCGGCCGCCGTGCCGGCCCAGCCCATGGGGCTGATGCCCTCGTAGCGCCGGCCGGCCGCACGGGCGAACGCCGCCAGCACAGTGAGCAGCGACGTGCCGAGCAGGCCCGCGAGGATCACCCGGTCCATGGCCGACTCCTCCTGCCAGGCGTTCCGCTCCTCGCCCTCTGCCGCGGCGGCGGCGTCGTCGGCCAGCTCGGCGCCCTCGCCTCGGGCGGGCGCGCCCTGCTCGAACTCCCGCGCCTGCCGGCCGCCCTCGGTGCTGTACCAGTCGGCGGCGGTCACGAACAGGAGCGCCAGCGCCGCGACCAAGGCGACCCAGTCCGCGGGGCGCAGGCGGGCGAAGGTCATTCCGGGCGCGGCGCCGGGAGGCGCTCGATTTCCGGCGGGGCGGAGGCCGGGCGGCCGGTGACGTCGGTGTGGCGGCCGTGGGGCGAGAGCCGCTCGTCCCCCATCGCGAACGCGCCGCCCGCGACGATGCCGATCGTCCCGAGCAGGCCGAGCCAGACGCCGTATTCGCGGCCGTCGAGGCCATCGGGCACGTTTGCCAGGCGGACCAGCACGAGCACCAGACCGATCATGCCGACGAGCGTGACCAACGCGGACAGGGCGATCGGGACGGCGGGCACGCGCTGCGAAGCGGTCACCACGAGCAGCGACACCGCGAAGGCCGCGACGAGCGCAAGCGTGACGTCGACGGCGGCGAGCGCCTCCCACGCGCTCGCGTCCTCGCCACCCGGCTCGCCCCCGTACCAGGGCAGGAAGAGCGACACGAGCAGCACCAGCCCGGAGAGCGCCGCGATCCACTCGCCGGCGCGAAGCCTTCGCAGGTCCATGGATCGTCCAGCGTACCGCCGGGCCCGTCCGGTGCCGCCGCCCCCGGCGCGAGGGGGCGCCGGGAGCGGGCGGACCGGGCTCGGCGAGGGCCGCCGCGGGGGATGGCTCAGGCCCTCGCCCGACGCTTGGAGCGGTGTTTGCCAGCGCCCCTCTGGAGCGCTACGTCCAAGCTCAGCGTGAAGAATCCCACCGCGGCCCGCGCCGCAACAGTGGGGTCTACCGGCCTCCGAAGGTACGGGTAGCCGTACCCCGGCGCGCAGCGCGCAGCGTGTTCACCAGAAGCATCGCGCGCGTCATCGGTCCCACGCCGCCCGGCACAGGGGTGATCGCGCCCGCCTTCTCGCGCACGGTATCGAAGTCCACGTCGCCGACGAGGCCGTCGTCCGTCCGGTTCGTGCCCACGTCGATCACCGTCGCCCCCTCTCGCACCATGTCGGCGGTCACGAGGCCGGGCGAGCCGACCGCCGCCACCAGCACGTCGGCCTCGCGGCAGACCGCCGGCAGGTCCCGCGTGCGCGAGTGGCAGTGCGTCACGGTGGCGTTCGCCCCCAGCAGGAGCTGCGCGAGGGGTTTGCCCACGAGGATCGAGCGGCCGAGCACCACCGCGCGTGCACCCTCGAGCGACGCGCCCGCCTCCCGCAGCAGCTCCATCACGCCGGCGGGAGTGCAGGGCACCATCGCCTCCTCGCGATCCTGCAGTAGGAGCCCGGCGTTCAGCGCGGTGAGGCCGTCCACGTCCTTGGCGGGGTCGATCAGCGCGATGAACTCGTCCTGGTCGAGCCCCTCCGGCAGCGGCAGCTGGAGCAGGATGCCGTGCACCCGCTCGTCGTCGCTCAGCTCGCGGACCAGCGCGGCGAGCTCGTCGGCCGAGACTTCCGCGCCCAGCTCGTGGTGGAACGACTCGATCCCCACCTCCGCGGAGTCCTCGCGCTTCATGCGCACGTAGACGGCCGACGCCGGGTCGTCGCCGACCAGCACGGTGGCCAGCCCCGGGGTGAGGTCCCTCCGCTCGATCTCGCGCGCCACCTCCGCCCGGATCCGCGCCGCAACCGCCTTGCCGTCGATGATCCGCGCGCTCATGGGCGGGGCAGCCTACCGGCGCCTATGGCCGAGCAGAGGCTCAGCGCTTCTTCAGCGGCGCGTAGTCGGCCATGAGCTTGCGCTCGCTGCCGTCGCCCGCGAACCGCACCACCACGAGCCCTCCGGGCTCGATGCCCACCACCACGCCCTCGCCGAAGTTGGCGTGCACCACGTCCTCTCCGAGCGCGAACGTGGCGCCGGGCGCGCGCGGCTCAGGTGCCCCTGGTGCGCCGCCACCCCACGTGGCGGCCGCGGCAGGGCCGGTCGGGGCGTCGGGCTCGCGGTCGGTGAGCTCCATGGGCACCTCGTCCACGAAGCGGCTGCGCATGTTCCAGTCGCGGCCGCCGAAAAGCGCGCGGGTGCGGGCGTAGGTGAGGTACAGCTCGCGCTTGGCGCGCGTCATCCCCACGTAGGCGAGCCGGCGCTCCTCCTCGAGGTCGCCGGACTCGATCGAGCGCGAGTGCGGGAAGACGCCGTCCTCGAGCCCGATCAGGAAGACCGTGCCGAACTCGAGCCCCTTGGCGTTGTGGAGCGTCATCAGCGTGACCAGGCCCTGCTCGTCCTGCAGCTTGTCCTGCTCGGAGAACAGCGCGATCTGCTGGAGGAACTCCTCGACAGAGGGCTCCTCGGCCGTGGCGTCGTACTCGCGCGCCACGCCCACGAGCTCCTCGAGGTTCTCCACCCGCACCTGCGACTCCACGGTGCGCTCGGCCCGAAGCGCATCGATGTAGCCGGTCTCCTCGAGCGTCTCGGCGAGAAGGTCGCCGACCGCGGCGCCGCCCTCCACGCGTTCTCGCAACCGCTCCATCACGGACATGAAGCGGCCCACCGCCTTCGTGGCGGCGGTGGCCAGCCCCGGGACCTTCTCGGGGGCCGCCGCGACGTCCCAGATCGGCTCGCCGATGGTGTTCGCGTGGCCGGCGATCCGCCCCTGCGACGTCTGGCCGATGCCCCGCCGGGGCGAGTTGACGATCCGCCCGAAGGCGACCGTGTCGGCGGGGTTCACGAGCAGCGTGAGGTAGGCCAGCGCGTCCTTGACCTCGGCGCGCTCGTAGAAGCGCGGACCGCCGAGTACCTGGTACGGCACCCCGTAGCGGACGAGCATGTCCTCAAGCACGCGGCTCTGGGCGTGGGTCCGGTAGAAGACGGCGATCTCGGAGCGCGAGCCACCCTCGTCGACGAGCCGCTCGATCTCGGACACGACGAAGCGCGCCTCGGCATGCTCGTCCTCGAGCTCCCGCACGTGAACGGGCTCCCCCTCCCCGAGGTCCGACCACAGCGTCTTCTCCTTCCGCGACCGGTTGTTGGCGATGACGCCGTTGGCGGCCGAGAGGATGGTCTGTGTGGAGCGGTAGTTCTGCTCGAGCTTGACGACGTGGGCGTCGGGCCAATCTCTTTCGAAATCGAGGATGTTTCGAATGTCGGCTCCTCTCCAGCCATAGACCGACTGATCGTCGTCGCCGACTACCCCGATGTTCCGGTGCTCCTCGCACAGCAGCTGCAGCCAGCGGTACTGGGCTCGGTTCGTGTCCTGGTACTCGTCCACCAGCACGTGCCTGAACGAGCGGCGGTAGCGGTCGCGTACCTCGGGGAAGAGCTCGAACAGGTTCACGCAGCGGAACAGCAGGTCGTCGAAGTCCATCGCGTTCGCGGCGTGCAGGCGGGGCTCGTATAGCTCGTACACGTCCGCCGCGGTCTGCTCGAAGAAGCTCCCGACCTTGAGCCGGTACGCCTCCGCGTCCAGCAGCGCGTTCTTCGCCTCAGAGATCTGGTTGCGGATGCCGCGGGGTGCGAACCGCTTCGGGTCGATGTCGAGCTCCTCGATGCAGTTCTTGACCAGCCGCAGCGAGTCCTGCTCGTCGTAGATCGTGAAGCCGCGCGTGTAGCCGAGCTTCTCCGCGTCCGCCCGCAGCATGCGCGCGCACGCCGAGTGGAACGTCATCACCCACATCGCCCGCGCCCGGCGGCCCACCAGCCCCTCCACCCGCTCGCGCATCTCCTGCGCGGCCTTGTTGGTGAAGGTGATCGCGAGGATCTCACCCGGCGCGGCCTGCCCCGTGCCGACGAGATGGGCGATCCGGTGCGTCAGCACGCGCGTCTTGCCCGACCCCGCCCCGGCCAGGATCAGCAGGGGGCCCTCGCCGTGCAGGACGGCCTCGCGCTGGGGCTCGTTCAGGCCCTCGAGCAGGCTCTCGGTGGCGACCGGTGCGCTCACCCTGGCGAGGATAGATGGGGCGGCGGCGGCCTCCGGGCGCCTGGCGCGCAGGGCCTATAGGTCGCGCCGGGCGAAGGCCAGCCGCGCCGCGGCGGCCACGAGCCCGAGGTAGGCGGCGCTCCAGAGCCACAGCAGCGCGCCGCCCTCCTGAGCGCCGCCGAACGGGCCGAGCCTCACGATCACGCCGGTGGCCCCCCGGGCGTCCTCGGTCAGCGCGTTCAGGCCCCCCTGGTAGAGCGCCTCGAACGGCAGCAGCCACGACGCCACCTCGGCGATCGTCTCGAGCGTCTCCACGCTGAGCGCGTCGCCGATCTGCCCGAGCAGCCCGGCCGCCAGCCCGCCGCCGAAGGCCATGAACACGGCGATGCCGTTCGCCGTCGCGGACAGGAAGATCGAGCCGAGCAGCGCCAGCGCCGCGATCAGCACCACGCCCGCCACCAGACCGAGCCCGGGGCTCACCGGGCTGTCGGGCCACCAGCCGCCGGCGGCGGCCGTGATCAGCATCGCCGCGGTGTAGACCGCCGCCACGTACGCCCCGCACACACCGGCCGCGGCCATGAAGCGCCCCGCCAGCAGCTCCGTCCGCCCGACGGGGCGCACCACGAGCGGTTGCAGCAGGCCGCGCTCGGCGTCGCCCCGCACCGCACCCAGCGTGAGGAACACCGCGAGCACGCAGCCGAGGAAGAGCGTGGTGAACATGGCGAGGCCGAGCAGCGTCGATCCCGTGAGTACCTCGTCCTCGACCTGGGCGCCCCCACGAAACTCGCTGACCGAGTCGAACGCGGCCTCGGTGCCGACGGCGTAGAGGCCGAGGAAGCCGAGCGTCAGCACCAGCACGACCACGAATACGCGCCGGCGCATGGACTCGCGCAGCGCGTAACCGGCGATGGTGAGCGCTCCGGTCACGAGCCGGCCCCGGGCTCCGGCGCCCCGTTGACGACGCCCCCCGGCGCCTGCGGCGCCCCGCTCCCGTCCCCCGCCACCGCCGCCAGGTACGTGTCCTCGAGCGTCGACGACAGCACCCGCACCCCGTACACCCGCTCCCCGGCCGCCACCAGCCCCGCCACGATCTCCGGCACCTGCTCGCGGTCCGCATCCGGATACGTGCGCGTCCCGCCGTCCACGTCGATCTCCACGCCGCGCGCCTGCGCCAGCTCGCCGGGAGCGCCCTGGGCGGCGATCCGCCCGCCCACCAGGATCGCCACTCGGTCGCACACCCGCTCCACCTCGCTCAGCAGATGGGAGTTCAGCAGCACGGCCACGCCGCGCCGCTTCAGCTCCACCAGCAGGTCGCGGACGATCCGCCGGCCCACCGGGTCGAGCGCGCTCGTGGGCTCGTCCAGCATCAGCAGCCGCGGCGACCCCACCAGCGCCTGCGCGATCCCCAGCCGCTGCTGCATGCCCTTCGACATCGCCTCCACGCGCACCGCCGCGGCGTCCCCCAGACCGACGAGCGAGAGCAGCTCGTCGCGCTCGGCGGCGCCGCCGTCCGATCCCGCCAGGCGCTGGTGCAGCGCGAGCAGCTCGTCGGCGCGCAGCCAGCCCGGGAAGCGGAACAGCTCGGCGAGATAGCCGAGCCGGGCCCGCGCCGCGGCCGAGCCGGCCGGCTCGCCCAGCACGCGGGCTTCGCCGCCACTCGGCCGCACCAGGCCGCAGGCGATCTTCACCAGCGTCGACTTGCCCGCCCCGTTCGGGCCGAGCAACCCCACCAACTCGGCCGGCTGGACCTCGAGGTCGACCCCGCCCAGCGCGAGCGTCGACCCGTACCGCTTGCCCAGCCGGTGGCACTCGAACGCCGCGGGCACGCGGCGCAGTGTAGGAAGAGGGCGTGGGCCTGGCCGACGAACAGAGCGCGGGACCGCTCCGGGGCGAGAGCGTGGGGCCGGCCGACGAAGAGAGCGCGGGACCGCTCCGGGGCGAGCGCGTGGGGCCGGCCGACGAAGACAGCGCGGGACCGCTCCGGGGCGAGAGCGTGGGACTGCTCGACGAGGTGCGCTCGACCTGCCGCGCGATCGCCGAGTCGGCGCGCCACGTGACGATCGACCTCGAGGCGGCCAGCCCGCCCGCCGAGGCCGACCCGCCGGCGCTCGACCCCGAGGCCCACTACCTCGAGGGCCCACCGGAGGACGTCGCGACCTACCTCCTCACGCTCGACGCGATCAACTTCGGCTCGGGCTGGTTCCCCACGCTCCGCAAGCGCCCCGGCCGCTCCGGCTACTTCACCGTGGCGTGGGCGCTCGCCGACCGCTTCCGCGCCCAGGGGCCCTGGTCGAACGCCGACCTGCGCGCGCTTGAAGCCCCCGACCTCGCCGCGGTGCTCCGCCAGGAGCGCGGCCATCCGTTGATGCGCCTCTACGCCGAGGCGCTGCGCGACCTCGGCCGCTTCCTCGGGGATCGCACGGCGCTCGACCTCGTGGCGGAGGCGGACGGCTCCGCCGAGCGCCTCGCCACCGCGCTCGCCCGGGGCATGCGCTTGTTCGACGACCGCGGCTTCTACAAGCGAGCCCAGATCGTCCCGAGCGACCTCGCGCTCGCCGGACTCGCCGGCTTCCACGACATGGACCGGCTCACGATCTTCGCCGACAACCTCGTCCCGCACGTGCTGCGGGTCGACGGCGTCCTTCGCTACGACCCGGCGCTCGCCGCACACATCGACGCCGAGCGGCTCCTGCCGCCGGGCGACGCCGAGCGCGAGATCCGCGCTTGCGCCGTGCACGCCTGCGAGCACCTCGCCGAGCGCACCGGGATCCCGCCTCGCGTGCTCGACATCCGCCTCTGGAACCGCGGGCAGGCGCCGGAGTACAAGCGGATACCGCGCCACCGGACGCGGAGCGTGTACTACTAGGGGGGCATCCTGTCCGCCGTCCGATGGGAGCGGCG
>DASZJZ010000045.1:0-2112 GCA_035947555.1 Thermoleophilaceae bacterium
TGCACGTACAGGACCTCGTCGCCCTCGCCGTTTCGGTAGAAGCCGTCGAGCGGCTCGTCCGGCTTGCAGATCGACACCTCGATGTCGTTGTTGAACATCAGGAGCCGGCGGCCGGAGACGGGGTCGCCGCCGGCCTCCACCGGATTCGCGTCGGCCAGCCGGTGCACGTGGGCGTCCGGCACCCACTCCTCGCGCTCGATGGGGCGGAACTCGCCGACCTGGTCGAGCCGGCAGGGGGACTGCAGGTGGAGCAGGATCGACTCGTTCCCCGAGAAGCCCTCGTAGCCCATCACCTCCTCGACAAGGAGCGATCCCGAGGCGGAGGTGCCGTCCGGGCGCTGCGATCCATCGCCGTTCCGGCGCACCTGCACGTGGCGCTTCGCCGGGACGCTTCCAAGCCGCGCGTAACGCATCAGAGATTCCCCCTCCTGTCCTGCTCGCGCTCGATCGCCTGGAACAGGGCCTTGAAGTTCCCCTCGCCGAAGCCGCGGGCGCCGTGCCGCTCGATGATCTCGAAGAACACGGTCGGGCGGTCCCCGATCGGCTTCGTGAAGATCTGCAGCAGGTAACCCTCGTCGTCGCGGTCGACCAGGATGCCGAGACGGCGCAGGTCGTCGATCTGCTCGTCGATCTCGCCGACCCGCTCGGGCACGTCGTCGTAGTACTCGTCCGGGATGTTCAGGAACTCGACGCCGCGCTCCCTGAGCTCCGACACGCATCGCACGATGTCGCGCGTGGCCATCGCGATGTGCTGGGCCCCGGCGCCGTTGTAGTACTCGATGTACTCCTCGATCTGCGACTTGCGCTTCCCGGTGGCCGGCTCGTTGATCGGGAACTTGATCTTGCCGCTGCCGTCGGTGACCACCTTCGACATCAGCGCGGAGTACTCGGTGGAGATCGCCTCGTCCGAGAAGTGGATCATCTCGGTCATGCCGAAGACCCGCTCGTAGTAGCCGACCCACTCCTCCATGTGGCCGAGCTCGACGTTGCCCACGATGTGATCGATGCCCATCAGCATCATGTCGTCGGGGTCGCGGGGCGCCTCGGCGCGGCGCTCGTAGCCGGGGAGGAAAGCGCCCTTGTAGCCGTCGCGCTGGACGAACAGGTGGAGCGTGTCGCCGTACGTCTCGACCGAGGACAGCTGCACGCGGCCGTGCTCGTCCTCGACCCAGTGCGGCGTGTGGACGCCGCGCGCGCCGTGGCTTACCGCGTGCTCGTACGCCGTGGCGGCGTCGGGCACGCTGAGGGCGATCTTGTGGACGCCGTCGCCGTGGCGGGCGTGGTGGCCGGCGATCTCGTCGCCGCCCTTGAGCGTGCCGGTGAGCACGAGCCGGATACGGCCCTGCTCGAGCACGTGGGAGACGCGGTCGCGGCGGCCGGTCTCGAGTCCCGCGTAGGCGGTCTCGGTGAAGCCGTACGCGCGGGTGAAGAAGTAGGCGGCCTGGGCCGCGTTGCCCACATACATCTCGACATGGTCGATCCCGTGCACGGGCATGACGTCGTGCTCGGGGACGGGCGTCGCTACCGCTCCGGGCGCAAGCTGCTCGGTGGCCACTCGGTCTCCTCTCTCGTGTCTTATCTCTGCTGGTAAATGATTCCCGCGTTCGTGCGGGTTCTCAACGCCGATTCGTTGCAGGAGTGCAACACTTCGGCCCGGAATGGACGAGGCCGACCGCAGAATCGTTGCACTACTGCGTGAGAACGCCCGCCGCTCGTTCAAGGACATCGGCAATCACGTGCACCTGACCGCGCCGGCAGTGAAGCGCCGGGTGGACCGGCTGGAGCGCGATGGGGTGATCCGCGGCTACACCGCGACGGTCGACCCGCGCGCGTTCGGTTGGCACGCGGAGGCGTTCGTGGACCTGTACTGCGAGGGCCACATGCCGGGCGAGGCGATCAAGCGGGCGGTCGAAGGCGAGCCGGGCGTGGTGTCCGCGCACACGGTGGCCGGCGAGGCGAGCGCGATGCTGCACGTGATGGCGGCGGACACGCAGGACCTGGAGTCGGCCCTGGAGCGAATCCGGGCGACGGAGGGCGTGACCCGGACGGTGACGGAAGTGGTCCTCTCGACGCTGCTCGAACGTTGACGATCAGGTAAGGCGCGCGGCGGGC
>DASZJZ010000046.1:0-2621 GCA_035947555.1 Thermoleophilaceae bacterium
TTCGCCAAGCCCTATCCCTCGCTGACGATCGCCACCGTGATGGGCGCGCCGCTCGAGGACGCGCCAAAGCTGTACGAGTGGTCGAACCTGATCCAGCGCCAGTTCGACGGGCCCAGCCTCATGAACGAGCGCGACGCCATCGAGCGCGCCTGCGCGGAGTTCTACGAGTGGGCGGGCGAGCTGATCGAGCGCCGCCCCGCGGACCCCGCCGACGACCTGATCTCCACGCTGATCGCCGCCGTGACGCCAGCCCACCCGCCCGACCGCCTCTCGGACGTCGAGTGCATGAACCTCGTGCTGAACGTGCTGGTGGGCGGCGTCGACACGACTCAGTCGCAGCTCGCCCATGCGGTGCGCCTGTTCGCCGAGCACCCCGACCAGTGGCGGCTGCTCGCCGAGCGGCCCGAGCTGGCGCCCGCCGCCGTGGAGGAGGTGATCCGCTACGAGCCGATCACACCCTTCACGGCGCGCCTGCTCCACGACGACGTCGAGTACCGCGACGTGACCTTCCCGGCAGGCACGGTGGTGATGGTCTGTGCCTTCACGGGCAACCGCGACGGCGTGGACGGCGACGCCGGGAGCTTCGACATCACCGCCGACCGCGGCGATGCCAAGCCGCTCACCTTCGGGGCGGGCATCCACTACTGCCTCGGCGCGAACCTGGCGCGGGCGGAGCTGCAGGAGGCGCTCGCGTTCCTGCCTGCCCGAATGCCGGGCCTCGAGCTCGACGGAGAGCCGGAGCTCGGCTCCGTCCACGGGATCTACGGCTTGGATAGCCTGCCGATCCGGTGGAACGCGGCGTAGCCCTCTTCCAGACGGACTACTCGATCCAGCCGGCCGAGCTCGCCCGACTCGCCGAGGAGCGCGACTTCGAGTCGCTCTTCTTCGTCGAGCACACGCACATCCCGGTGAGCCGCGAGACGCCGCGGCCCGGGGGCGGCGAGCTGCCGCGCCAGTACTGGCACATCTACGACCCATTCGTGGCGCTGTCGTTCGCCGCCGCGGCCACCGAGCGGATCAAGATCGGAACCGGCGTGTGCCTCGTGATCGAGCACGATCCGATCGTGCTGGCGAAGGAGACGGCGTCCCTCGACCGCCTGTCGGGAGGACGCTTCCTGTTCGGGGTCGGGGCGGGCTGGAACCGCGAGGAGATGCGAAACCACGGCACGGATCCCGGCCGCCGCTTCGCCATCCTGCGCGAGCGCGTGGAGGCCATCAAGACGATCTGGACGGAAGACGAGCCCGAATACCACGGCGAGTTCGTCGACTTCGACCCGATCTGGTCCTGGCCCAAGCCGCTGCAGGAGCCTCATCCGCCCGTGATCGTGGGCGGCACCGGCGAGAGGGTGCTCGACCGTGTGCTCGCCTATGGCGACGGGTGGATCCCCAACCGGATCCCGAGCGTCGAGAACCTCAAGGAACGGATCGAGCAGCTGCGGGACCGGGCCGGGCGACACGTCCCGGTTTCGTTCTTCGGCGCCAAGCCCGAGGCCAGGGCCGTCGAACGACTGGGCTGGGCCGGCGTGGACCGCTGTGTCTTCTACGTCTCGCCCGACGTCGATCCCGGCGAGGCCGAGCGGCAGCTCGACGACTTCGCGGCGCTCGTCTGATGGGTCGCCTCGACGAGCTCGACCTGAGCCTGAAGCTCTCGAAGGAGGAGGAGGCGGAGCGGCTCGATGCAGGCTGGAAGCGGCTCGAGGCGCTGCGCCTCGCGCTCGGCGGCAAGCTGCACGGCTACGGGCTGGGGCCGCCCGTGTGCGTCCTGTTCGAGGGGTGGGACGCCTCCGGCAAGGGTGGAGCGATAAAGCGGCTCGTGCGCCCGTTCGACCTGCGCCACGTGCGCGTCGCCCAGTTCTCGGCGCCCACGCCCGACGAGAAGCGCCACCACTACCTGCAGCGATTCTGGCCCGTGCTTCCCGGCGACGGCGGGATGACCATCCTCGACCGCTCGTGGTACGGGCGCGTGCTGGTCGAGCGGGTGGATGGCTTTGCCACGGAGGATCAGTGGCGACGGGCCTACGGCGAGATCGCGGAGATGGAGCGTGCCCTGGTGGCGGCCGGGATGGTGCTGGTCAAGTTCTTCATGCACATTTCGGACGACGAGCAGCTGGAGCGCTTCGAGAAGCGCCGCGACGACCCGGTCAAGGCCTGGAAGCTGACGGAGGACGACTGGGAGAACCGGTCCAAGCGCGCGCAGTACCTGGAGGCGGTCGAGGAGATGCTGCAGCACACCGACCGGGAGTTCGCCCCCTGGTGCCTGGTGGAGGGGGACAGCAAGAAGTACGCGCGCGTAAAGGTCGTGGAGACCGTGATCGAGCGGATCGAGCGCGGGATGCGCGAGCGCGGGATGGAGCCGCCGGCGATCGGCGGGTGAGTCAGGCGGCGAACAGCGTCAGATCGGGCTCGCGCCGGCCGCGCATCACGTCGAGGTCGACCTCTACGCAGGCGATCCCGCGGGACTCCGCCAGCGAGCGCGCCTGCGGCTTGATCACCCCGGCGGCCAGCACGCCGCGGCAGCGCGCCATGCCGGGCTCCTCGCAGATGCGCTCGAGGTAGCGGGTGAGCTGGTCGACCGCCTCGATGGTGCCGACCCGCTTGATCTCCACCGCGACGAACTCGTC
>DASZJZ010000047.1:0-7032 GCA_035947555.1 Thermoleophilaceae bacterium
CCTTCGTTGGAGCGGTTTCGTGGAGAGCCGCCGAGGGGACTCGAACCCCTGACCCCCTCCTTACCATGGAGGTGCTCTACCGGCTGAGCTACAGCGGCGCTGGTGTCAGCCTAACGGGCTGCAGTGGGGGGAGCAGGATTCGAACCTGCGTAGGCAGTGCCATGGCGTTTACAGCGCCACTCCTTTGGCCGCTCGGACATCCCCCCGACGGTCAAGGGGATCGATTGTAGAGGCGCCCTGGTCGGCCGCGGCGCTCGACAATGGTCGGCCTCGCTCGACCTCGTAGTCGGCGTACTTGGGGCCTCCCAAGGTCACCGCGGTGCCTCCTTCGAGGGCGGCGGACGGGATGCACCACCGGCGGCCGTCCGCGGCGACAACCAAGAGGTAGTCGCACCGAGCGGAATCGAATCGCTTGACGATCCCGCTCCACTTTGGTTCCCGCCCCGGGTGCACACGCACACGCTCCAGCGCTGATTCCGGAAGAAGGTGCATGTCTTGACCTGCACCCGAAGCAGGCGGTTGTGGAGCATCGTTCGTGGGTTACGAACGGCCGCCGTCCAGGACAGCGGCCATCCGGAAGAGCCCCACGTCTACCTCTGGTTCCTTGCCGTCGACCCGCGGCGCCAGCGCGCCGGTATCAGACGTGCTTCTCCTCGCGCGCGTAATAGAGGACGCCGAGGCGCCCGTCTATCTCGACACCAGCAACCCGGCTAACGTCCCCTACTACGCCAGCGCCGGCTTCCGGGAGATAGGACGCAAAGCGCTTCCGCGCAACACCCCGATGTGGTTCATGACGCGTCCCTGAGCCTCTGCGCCTCCGGCAGCCCCTCGAGCTTCTTCAGCGTGTTGTTCTCGATCTGGCGGATCCGTTCGCGGGTCACGCCGAACGCGCGGCCCACCTCCTCGAGCGTCCGGGCCTTGTGCCCGCGCAGCCCGTAGCGCATCTCGATCACCTCGCGCTCCCGCGGCGGCAGCGCGTCCAGCGCCCGCCGCACGTTCTCGCGCCGCAGGTTCTCGGACGCCAGCTCGAACGGCGACTCGGCCGTCTCGTCCTCGACGAAGTCGCCCAGCTCGGAGTCCTCCTCCTCGCCGATCGGCTTCTCCAGCGACACGGGCAGCTGTGAGATCCGCAGGATGTCCTTCACCTCGCGGGTGGTCCACTGCAGCTCGAAGGCGATCTCCTCGGGAGTCGGTTCACGCCCGAACTCCTGCACCAGCTGCCGCTCCACGTGCACGACCTTGTTGAGCTTCTCCACCATGTGCACGGGGATGCGGATCGTGCGCGCCTTGTCCGCAATGGCGCGAGTCACCGCCTGCCGGATCCACCACGTCGCGTAGGTCGAGAACTTGTAGCCGCGCCGGTAGTCGAACTTCTCGACCGCCCGGATCAGCCCCAGCGAGCCCTCCTGGATCAGGTCGAGGAAGGAGAGCCCCCGTCCCAGGTAGCCCTTGGCAATCGACACCACCAGCCGCAGGTTCGCCTCGATCATCTGCTGCTTGGCACCCATGTCGCCGCGCTCGATCCGCTTGGCCAGGAACACCTCCTGGTCGGCGGTCAGCAGATCGACCCGCCCGATCGAGCGCAGGTAGAGCCGCAGCGAGTCCAGGCTCGGCTCGACCGTGAGATCGATCTGGGGTTTCTTCAGCGCCGGCTGCGCACCGTCGCCGGCGATCTCGATCAGGCCGGCGGGCCGCGATTCGTTGGCGACGATGTCGACGCCGTTCTCCTGCAGATGCGTGTGGAATTCGGCGATCTGCTCCTTGGCGAGCTCAACCTCCTCGAAGGTCGTCGAGATCTCCTCAAAGGTCAGGTAGCCACGCTCCCTTCCCTCGATGACGAGTGCCCGCACTTCCTCGATGTCGAGGAGCGGAACCTCGCTCGCGTCGGTCAGCAGCGCTACACCAGCATGCTTGTCCGTCAACCCCTCGCTCCTTCAAAAGACGGTCACGACCCCCACCCGGGAGGGGGAGGATCGACTGTCAAGTTGTGAGCCGCGGTGGCGCCGCGAGGGGCTGAGTCCGGGGGGCCAGGAGGGTGTCCGGATCGTGCAGCCGCGGCCAGTGTACACCGGATCGTGCGTTTTGCCCCAAGCGGGCAGGCGGCGGGCTCGCCTATGGGCTCCCGATACAGTGGGGACGTCCCATGACCGAGCGGATGGCACTCCTCGGCGGCGACGTCCAGGCACGCCGCCCGTCCACGCAACTGAGCCTCTCGCGCGTCGGTGTGACCGGCGTGGAGAAGGTGATCAGGATCCGCTCGAACGGCGCCGAGCAGCTCTTCTACGCCGAGCTCGAGTGCTACGTGGACCTCGGCCCGCAGCAGAAGGGCGCGCACATGTCGCGCTTCGAGGAGGTCGTGAACGAGGCCATCGACGAGGTGATCCTCAGCGAGGCGTTCAAGGCCGAGACGCTCGCCTCCCACATCGCCGAGCGCGTGCGCGACCGCCAGGACGGCGCCCGCGCCGAGGTGACCATCGCCGCCCGCTACCCCGAACACAAGCCGGCCCCCGCCTCGGGCGTGCCCACGCAGGAGATCTACACGCTGTTCGGCTCGGCGGTGGCGTCGGAGCGCGGCACGCGCCGGCTGGTCGGCGTGGAGGCGCAGGGCATGACCGCCTGCCCGTGCGCGCAGGAGATGGTGATGGAGCGCTCCCAGGAGCGCCTGCGCGACGACGGCTTCACCGACGACGAGATCGCCCGCGTTTTCGAGGCCGTGCCCGTGGCCACCCACAACCAGCGCGGGATCGGCACGCTGCACGTCGGCTGCCCGGAGGGCTGCACCGAGTCGCTCGAGGCGGCGACCCTGCTCGAGATCGTCGAGACCGCCATGAGCTCGGAGATCTACGAGCTGATGAAGCGCTCCGACGAGGTCGAGGTCGTCGAGAAGGCCCACATGCGGCCGCGCTTCGTGGAGGACTGCGTGCGCGAGATGGTCCGCATGGCGACCGAGCGCTTTGCCCATCTGGGCGACGACGCCTTCGTCTCGGCCCGCCAGGAGAACCTCGAGACGATCCACAAGCACAACGTGGTCGCCGAGCGCCACGGGATGATGGGCGAGCTGGTGGCGGAGATCGAGTCCGGCGTGAGCGCCGCGCGCCATGTGACCAAGCGCGACTGGCTCGAAGCAGGCCCTCCGCGGGTCCTCTAAGCGATAACGTCTGTAGATCATCCGTCCGGCTAGGCTGCGTTTCACAGCTCACCGGCTTGGGGATGCCTGCCGATGAGGAGCCCGCACCCCCCCATCTGCAGGCACGGAGGCAGCTCGTGACGCAAAGGCACACCCCTCTCTCGCAGGACGCGGCCCTCGTAGTGGCCCTCGCGGGCACGGCGATGCCGTTCGCGCACTCGGCCGAGGACGAGGCGGAGCGCTGGCTCCGCGCGCTGCGGCTGCACGGCCAGGTGGGCGCGGCGTTGCAGGCGCTGGGCGTGGGCGAGGCACCGCTGATGACCGGCTCCGACCCCGAGCAGGACGGCCCGGGCACGCCCCCGATGGGCGCCGACGTGCTCGACGAGGTGACCCGCCGCGCCGGCGGCTTCGCGGCGGCGCGCGAGGCCGAGACTGTCGGCACGCCGGACCTGCTGTTCGCCGTATTCGACGTCTACGGCAAGCTGTTCGACCGCGTCCTGTACCTGCGCGGCACCAGCCGCGAGGAGCTCACCGAGCGGCTCGCCGGCGCGAGCGAGCGGCACCCGACTCAGGGGTAGGCCCTCGAGCCCGTCGTCGACGGGCGAGGAACTCGATCCCGATCGTGCTGCCCACCGGTCCCAGCGGCGACACGGTGGCGGCGAGCAGCGGCCACGGGAAGGTGCCGCGCCGGCACCCTTGCGCCACCAGCAGGCAGAGGATGATCCAGCCGATGCCGTGGGTCCAGCCGAGCGCGGCCTCGGCGGTTTCGTTCAGGTTGCCGATCGCCACCACGAGCAGCGCGGCGAACACGCAGACCTCGGCGATCGAGTAGATCCGGACGGCCTGGAAGTAGGACACGGGCCGTCTAGGTCGCCCGCCCGAGGGCGATCTGGCGCCTGACGAAGAGGGCGCCGCCGAGGGCGAGTATCGCGAGCAGGGCGACGGCCGTGAGCGCCTCGGGCGAGCCGAGGTTGCCGAGGCTGCCTCCCAGCGCGGTGTAGGCAAAGACCTTCGGACCTGCTCCGACGCCCGTGCCGACGGCCATGTCCCGGTAGTGGAGGCGGGTGAGACCGGCGCTGTAGTTGACGAGCCCGTAAGGGAGCAGCGGCACGATGCGCGACTCCATCACCGCCACCGCCCCGTGAGTGGTGAGGAAGTCCTCGATCGCCTTCGTGCGCTTCGGGAGGAGGTTGCCGTGGTGGCCGGCGGCGAGCTTTCGCGCCACGAACATCTGGGCGAGTGAGGCGGCGGTCACGCCGGCGAGGGCGAGCGGCGTGCCGGCGGCGGTGCCGAACAGGAGTCCAGCGGCGCCCGCGAGGATCGGCCAGGCGATGAGGAAGTTGACGAGCACGAAGAGCGGGACGAAGGCGACGTAGGCGAAGTCGCCGAGTCCCTCGCCCCAGTCGCGCGCTTCGTCGGGGGTGGGGAGCGATCCGGTGACCGCGAGGACGCCGAAGGCCACGGCTATGGCGGCCGCGTAGATCCCCATCCGCACGAAAGCCGTGCGTCTGGGCGCGCCAGGTTGCGGCGTGTGGCGCGAGTCCATGCCTTCGAGAGTAATCGGGCGACCTGCGATCGGCCCGCCTCACAGACCTACAATCAATCTGTCTATGGCTCCGGTACTGGTCGTATATGCGCCCAGCGCTCGCGGCGACGCCTCGCTGCGGGAGGCGGTTCGCTTGGGCGAGCCGCTGACGGTGGTGGCGCTGGCGCCGGAGGAGCGGCCGCGGCGGGCGTGCTGCGGGATCCAGTCGGGCTACTGGAACGGCGTGCAGCGGGAGCTGGCGGAGTCGGAGTTGGCGCGTGCCCGGCTGGCGGTGGAGGGAGCCGACGACGTGACGCTGTCCGTCCTGCCGTTCGACTCTTCGCGCCCGGAGCGGGCGATCGCGCGGCTGGCCGGCGCCCTGGGAGCGCGCCGTGTGGTGATCGCCGATGCGCGCGCCAGCGTGCTCGGCCGGCGCGCGCTGCGGCGGTTGCGGGGCCTGTGCTCCGCGCCGGTGGTGGACGGGGCGCCCTAGCGGCGGGTTTCGGGCGGGCCCACCGGCCGCTTCGGCCGGGCCGATCGGGCGATCTGCGCGGTGCGCTCCGGGGCTTGGATGAGGGCGATCGCTTCGAGCATTGTCTGTCGAGCCTCCTCTGCTCTGTGCCAGTGTTTCCGGTGTTGCCTGCTTTGGTGGTAACCAGATCCGGTTGCGGGTAAACTTCCTTTTGCTGGAAACATCCGCCTACATCGCCAGCCTTCGGCTCGACGGGGGCGACCTCGCGCTCGACTTCGTCAACACGCTCGGCGGGAGTCATGAACTGCCGCCTGAGCCGCACGACGAGTTCCTGCGGTCGTATGGGGATCTGCTCGCGTGGAGCGTGCGGACAGGGGTGCTGGAGCCGGCTTCGGCGGAGAGGCTGTCGCAGGTGGCCGAGGACGATCCCGGCGCGGCCTCGCGGGTACTCGCCGAAGCGATCGAGCAGCGCGAGGAGGCGTACGCGGTGCTGCGGGCTCTGGCCGAGTCGCGGACGCCGCCGGCTGAGGCGCTGGCGGGGGTCGAGGACAAGGCGCGCTGGGCGCTCGCCGAGGCACGGCTCGCGCCGTTCGACGACGGCTCGTACCGCTGGCGATGGGAGCACGCAGCCGACCTGCGGTCGCCACTGCGCCCACTCGCCCACGCGACGGTCGAGCTGCTGAGCGACGGCCCACTCGACCGCCTGAAGCGCTGCGGCGGATGCCGCTGGCTGTTCCTGGACGCGAGCAGGAACCGGAGCCGCCACTGGTGCAGCATGGAGGAGTGCGGAAAGCACGCGAAGATGCGGCGCTACGTGGAGCGGCGGCGGGCGGCACGTCGCTCCTGAGCAGCTTTACCGCTCCCTAACCAAAGCTTGCTCCGCAGCTTGGCCTCCGCTGGGTGGCCGTCTCGGATCCTGGGCCCATGATGCGCAAGCTGATCACACTCACGCTGGCGGTCCTCCTCGTGGGCCTGTTCGCGGCGGTCGTGTTCGCGGCGGTGGAGTCGGGTGACGACTCGGCGTCGAGCACGGTCGGCACGACGGACACGACCGGGACGACCGAAACCTCGACCACGACGACCGACACGACTACTCCGGACGCTCCCGGAGACATCTCCGGTCCCTGCGACGAGGCCGAGAACAGGAGCGACCCCCGGTGTGCGGGCGTGGCCGTCCCGCCCGCGCAGGGCAAGGGAGCCGGCCAGGCAGCGGCCCAGAGCGGCGTAGACATCTCCGGCCCGTGCGACGAAGCCGAGCACGCGAACGACCCGCGTTGCGCGGGCGTCGTGGTGCCTCGCGCTCACGGCGCGCCGCAGGGCGGCGTGGACATCTCCGGGCCTTGCGACGAGGCCGAGCACGCCAATGATCCGCGCTGCACCGGCGTGCACCCAGGCGCTGCCCCCGGCGGCGGCGTGGTCGACGACCATCGAGGCCGCGGGCGCGGCCGGGGTCGCGGACGCGGAGGCGACGACGCCGTCGTGTCGATGCCGGACAACTCCGGTCCCGGCAGCCACAGCTCCGGTCCGGGTCCGGACGGCGGCTCCGGCAATGGGTCGGGTGGCAGCTCCGGCCACGGCGGCGACGACTCCGGGTTCGACGACTCCGGCCACGGCGGTTCGAGCGACGACTTCGGGTTCGATGACTCGAGCCACAGTGGCTCGAGCGGCAGCTCCGGCGGGGACGATTCCGGACGCGGTCGCGGCCGCGGTCGCAGCGGAGACGACGATTGAGCCGGACCGATGCGCGGCGGTCTGGATCGCGCTCGGACGGCGCCCGCTCCGGCGAGCAGCCGGCCGGACGGCGACCGCTCCGGCGAGCAGCCAGCGGGACGGCGACCGCTTCGCGCGACCCGTCCGGCGGCGCGGGCGTGAACCGCCCCCTCCTCGGGCGAGGGAAGCCCGCCCGCC
>DASZJZ010000048.1:0-14856 GCA_035947555.1 Thermoleophilaceae bacterium
CGACTCGGCACTCGGGTTCGTCGACTTCAACGACCCGGAGAAGATGCGCACGCCGGCCGCGTTCATGGAGGCCGCGAGCAAGATCGGCTTCACCTTCAACTGGTTCTACGTCAACCGCGACGACATCGCGTACTTCAACTCCGGCAACAACCCGGTGCGCCAGGGGGCCACCGACCAGGACTTCCCCGTGCGCGCGTGCGGGAACGACGGCGACGCCGAGTGCGAGTTCGAGTGGCGGGGCTGGGACCCGGACTCGACCGGCTCTAGCCCGAACAAGTTCGTGTCCGAGTACACGGCGCCGGGCACGCACCCCCAGGTCGTCAACCAGGCGTTCCTGACCAGCTGGAACAACAAGCAGGCGCGCGACTACCGGGCGGCCGACGACAACTTCGCCTACGGCTCCGTCCACCGCTCCGAGCCCCTCGACGACCGCATCGCCCCGGCCATCGCCGGCGGCGAGCGGATGACGCTCGTGGAGCTCGTGGACGCGATGGAGGACGCGGGCACGGTGGACCTGCGCGGCGCCAAGGTGCTGCCGTTCGCGCTGGAGGTGCTCGGCGACGAGAGCGATCCCGCGGTCGTCGACGCGATCGCGAAGCTGCGCGCCTGGCTGGCGGACGGGGCGCACCGTCGCGACAAGGACCGCAGCGGCCAGTACGAGCACTCCGAGGCGATCAAGATCATGGACGCCTGGTGGCCGAAGTGGATCCGGGCCCAGTTCGAGCCGGTGCTCGGCGCCCAGCTGTACGAAGCGCTGGCGCTCGAGGGCGAGGATGACGAGGGCCTGCTCGACCTCGACGACGAGCCGAACGCGAACGGCACACACGTGGGGTCGGCGTACATCGCGGGCTGGTACGGCCACGCGGAGAAGGACCTGCGGGCGATCCTCGGGCAGAGCCCGGCCGGGGCGTACTCACGGCCGTACTGCGGCAGCAACCCGGAGAACACCCTGCCGGCGGCGCAGGTGCGCGCCGCCTGCGAGGAGCTGCTGCGGGCCACGCTGCGCGATGCCGCCGACGACCCCGCGGCCACGCTCTACCAGGACGAGGTGTGCGCGGAGGACGACACCCCAGGCTTCGAGGACCCGCAGCTCTGCTTCGACGCGATCGCCCACACCCCGGCCGGCGCGATCACCCAGCCGCTGATCCACTGGATCAACCGGCCGACCTTCCAGCAGGTCGTGGAGCTGCCGGCCGTCGCGGCGCAGGCGCAGCCCGTCGCAGAGCAGCGCGGGCGGGAGGAGCGGGGCGAACCGGTCCGCCGGCGCTCACCCGGCCAGCCGCGCCGCCAGCCGGAGCGCCGGCCGAGTCCGAGGCAGGCGGTGCGGGAGGTGGACGAGAGCGGCGCGGGCGACGGCGGCCTTCCGTTCACAGGACTGGCGCTGGCCGGGATCGCGCTCACCGGCCTCGTGCTCGTCGGAGCGGGGGCGGCGCTGCGGCGCAAGCCGCGCGACTAGCGCGCCGGTCGCAGCCAGGGCGCTCGCCCCGCGACCGAGACGGTCCGCCGCCAGGACGTGGTGCCGCGGCCGGCGGGCACGACGCGGTAGTCGGGGTGGCGCACCCAGGTCGGTACGTAGCGCACCCGCCGGGCGCGCACGCGGTCGCCGCGCGCCGTGAAGTGGAGCACGGCGACCAGGCCGTCCTGCGAGGCGGCCGGGCAGCACGCGGCGGTCTGGTTCGAGACCAGGTTGCCCTCGCCGAACACCACCGGCTTGCCGTTCACCCGGCGGATCGGCTGCACCACGTGAGCGTGCTGGCCCACGATCGCGGCGATCGCCGGCGAGCGCGTGAGGCGCCGGGCCAGCGCCCACTGCGACGGGGAGATCGCATGGCTGTACTCGACGCCCCAGTGCAGGTTCACGATGGCCGTGTCCGCGCCGCGGCGCCGGGCCCGGCGGGCGTCGCGCAGGATGCGCCGGGCGTCGGCCCAGGCCACGGACCAGGGGTGCGGCACGAGCTGGCCGTTCGACACCGCGGTGTAGGCAAGGAACGCGATCCGCACGCCCTTGACCTCCAGGATCGGCGCGCGTCGCGCGCCTCGGGCCGACCGCGCCGTGCCGGAGTGAAGGATGCCCGCGCGGCGTAGCGCCGCGATCGTGGTTCGCACGCCGTGCTCGCCGGCGTCGAGCGAGTGGTTCGAGGCCGTGCTGCAGGCGTCCCAGCCGCTGGACCGGATGGCGCGCGCCAGCGACGGGGGCGTGCGGAAGCTCGGGTAGCCCAGCACCGGCCCCGGCACGAGCGGAGTCTCGACGTGGCAGAGCGCGAGGTCGGCTCCCGCGATCCGGCGGCGGATCGGCCGGAACATCGGCGCGAAGTCGTAGCGGCGGCCGCCGCCGTCGGCGAGCGCCTGGGCGGCGACGGGGCCGTGGATCAGGAAGTCCCCGCTCGCGGCCACCGTGAAGCCTGTGGCCGGCGGTGGCGCCAGCTGCTGAGCCCACAGCAGGCCGAGAGCGGCCAGCGCGCCGTTCACTGACGGTCCCGTGTTGCGTTCACCAGCGCACGTCGTGCCACTCCATCACCCCGTACCCCGACTCCAGCTCGAGTCCTCCTGGGAGGATGCCCGAGAACGCCCCGAAGGGCTGGCGGTAGTCGCTCCGGAACGGTCCTCGCCCGGTGTGGTCCTCGCGGGCGCACCACTCCTCGAAGCGCAGGTCTCCCACGCGCGAGAGGTCCGCGGCAAACGTCTGCGGCGCCACCTCGCGCGGCTCGCCGTCCACCCACAGCGTGCGCTCGCTCGCGTCGGCTGCGTCGTGCACTCCCTCCACGAGATTCCAGGCGATCGCCTCGCCGCTGCGGGCGCGCCCGACGCCGGCGGACCAGCGCCACTCCGTGTGGTAGGCGTGGTAGCCGGCCGACTCGTCCACGAAGCCGAGTGGACCCTCGATGGCCCACTCGCGGTCGTCAACGATGACGCGCCCGCGCACCGGCACGCCAGCCTGCTTGAGGGTCCAGATCCAAGCGTCGCCGTGCGGCGAGACCACCTCCACGCCATAGATGTTGTCGAGCGCCAGCTCGATGCGCACCTCGCCGTCCTCGACGAGCACCCAGCGGCGAGTGGGGCCGGCGCGATCGAGGGGGCGCGCCGGCCCACGATCGACTCGTCGCATCGTGGTCCGCTCGTACAGCGTCCCGTCCGGCAGCGCAACCGCCCACCAGCGCTGCGGCACGCCCGCTACCCGGGCGTCGCCCACGCAGACCATCACCTCCGGGCCGTACACGGCCACGTAGCGCCACCGCTTCAGCGGCCGTCCGCGGTGCAAGGGCGCCATCCGGGCCGGCGGCAGGCGCAGGCCGAGCTCGCGCACCGCTGGCCCGCGCACTGGACGTACCGGCATGGGCTCGGAGTACACTCCAGATTGACTGGTCAGTCAATGAGAGGGAGGAGGGCCGGCGTGCGAGCCGCGGCCGTCCAGATGCAATCGACCGAGGACATGGGCCGCAACCTCGAGGATGCGGACCGGCTGACGCGCGCCGCGGCGAAGGACGGCGCGGAGCTCGTCGTCCTCCCCGAGCGCCTCGACATCCGCGGCAACGCGGCGGACTACGCCGCCCGCGCAGAGCCGCTCGACGGGCGCCCGGTCAGCTGGGCGCGCGAGACCGCGCGCGAGCTGGGCATCGACATCGTGGCCGGCTCGATCGCGGAGCGGCGCGAGGGGCACGACCGCGTCGCCAACACGTCGGTCCACGTCGGCCCCGACGGCGAGCTCAAGGCCGTCTATCGCAAGATCCACATGTTCGACGTCGAGGTGGGCGGCGTCGAGTATCGCGAGTCCGAGCACTCCGAGCCGGCCAACGAAATCGTGGTGTCCGAGACCGCTCAGGGCATCCGGCTCGGCCTGACCATCTGCTACGACCTGCGCTTCCCCGAGCTGTACCGGATCCTCGCCCTGCGCGGCGCGCGCGTCGTCGCCATCCCGGCCGCCTTCACGCGGGTCACGGGGGAGGCGCACTGGGAGATCCTGCTCAGGGCGCGCGCGATCGAGAACCAGGTCTTCGTGATCGCTCCGGGGCAGGGGCGCCTCCCCGGCCCCGATCGCGACAGCTACGGCAACTCGATGATCGTCGACCCGTGGGGCGAGGTGCTCGCGCGGGCCGGCGGGGAGGGCGCCCGCTTCGTCGCCGCGGACCTCGACTTGCCCCGCCAGGACGAGATCAGGGAGAAGCTCCCGAGCCTCGCGAACCGCGTGGCCGCCGCGTACCGGTGGCCGGAGGAGGTGCACGCGTGATGGCCGCGAACCTGCGGCCCGCCGAGGCGTCCCGCTTCCGCCGGCCAGAGGAGCGTCGCGCCTGATGGCGGCCACCCGCACCGCCGCGGCCGACAAGCGCCGCCTCATCCTCGACGCAGCCGTGCGGGTCTTCGCTACGCGCGGCTTTCACCACTGCCGCGTCTCCGACGTGGCCGACGAGGCGGGCGTGGCCTACGGCCTCGTCTACCACTACTTCAGCTCGAAGGAGGAGATCCTCAATACGCTCTTCCTCGAGCGCTGGCAGATCATGCTGGACGCGATCGCCGAGATCGACGCCCGGCCCGTTCCGGCGCGCGAGAAGCTGCACGCCGTGGCCGGCTTCATCATCGACTCCTACCGCCACGACCCGGACCTGATGAAGGTGATCATCGTGGAGGTCACGCGCGCGGCCAATTCGTTCGGGGCGCTCCACCTCGATCGCATCCGCGCCGCGTACGCCGGCATCGCGGGGATCGTGGAGACCGCCCGCGCGGAGGGCTCGTTCAAATCGAGCATCCCGTCCGAGTTCGCGGCGATGTGCTTCTACGGCGCCATCGAGCAGCTCCTGACCGGCTGGATCTTCGAGGTGCTGCCGCGGACCGACCACGAGTACGAGCGCGCCAAGGGCCTGGTGGTGGAGGCGATCTGCGGCGGGCTGGAGTCGGGTCCCAACGGCGCGTCTGGTTGAATCCACGCGCGATGCAGAACGACCTGACGAAGCGACTGATGTGGAGCGGGTTGGTGGCGGGGGTGGGGGCGCTGACCTCGATCGTCGCGAACCGGATCGCCACCGAGATCTGGCTGCGGGTCTTCAAGGAGGACCCGCCCATCGACTGATGGCGGCCGAGCCGAGCCAGGCGGCGGCTGAGGGCGTCAACCAGGGCGCCACGGGCTCACGGCCGATGGGGGAGTCGCCGCTGAGCGCGCAGTCGGAGTCAGACCCCTTCGCGGAGCGGCCCGAGGCGTACGTGGGCGCGGCCTTCGCCGGCGGGTTAGTGCTGGCCATTGTTCTGAGGAGGTTGGCGCCGTGACCGCAGACGGGACGTCCCCCAAGCCGGACGCCGAGAAGGGCCTCGGCGAGATCGTCTCCGAGGTCTCCGAGAAGGCGTCGCTGCTCGTCCGCCAGGAGGTCGAGCTCGCCAAGGCGGAGGTCACCGACAAGGTCAAGAAGCTCGCGCGAGGCGCGGCGATGGGCGCCGCCGCCGGCATCTTCCTGATCTTCGGCGTGACGATGATGTTCCACTTCTTCTCGTGGTTCGTGAACGACCTGTTCAACTGGTCGAACCTCGTCTGGCCGGGCTACGGGATCGTCACGCTGGTGCTGTTCATCCTGGCCGGCCTGGCGGGGTGGATCGCGTCGCGGCTGTTCAAGAAGGGCGCGCCGCCTACGCCTGACATGGCGATCGAGGAGGCCAAGCGGACGCGGGCCGAGCTCGAGGCGCAGAAGATCGAGCGAGACCAGGTCGGCAGGTCGCTCGAGAAGGGCGAGGAGCTGAGGGCATGAGCCCTGAGCAGAGCCCGGAGATGATCCGCACGTCGATCGAGGAGACCCGCCGCGAGCTGGCCTACTCGGTGCGAGACCTGCGCGCCAAGGTCGCCGAGCTGACCGACTGGCGGCGCCAGCTGTCGGAGAACCGCAAGGCGGCCCTGATCGGGGCGGCCGTGGCGGGGTTCGTGATCGGCGGGGGCATCGCCGCCACCGTGTCGATCCTCACCGGCGGGCGCAGGGGCAGCTGAGGCGCCGCCGGCCGAGAGTCAGGCCGGGGCGGACTGCGGTATCGCTCCGTAGCGGCGGCGGTGCAGCAGCGCCGCCACTCCGCCCGCGGGGATCGGCAGCCAGAACGAGACGAGCCGGTAGCCGAGCGTCGCCACCACCGCTGCGCCGGCCGGCACGCCCGCCAGGGCCAGCGTTCCGGTGAGGCCCGCCTCGACGAAGCCGAGTCCGCCGGGCGTGAGCGGGAGCGTGCCGAGGAGCTGGGCGGCGCAGAACGCGAGCAGCACGGTCGAGGGCCGCGGGTCCGCGTGCACGGCGATGAGCGCCGCCACCAGCGTCAGGTAGTCGAGCACCCACCGTCCCGCCGCCAGCAGCAGCGCCTGCCACCAGCGCTGGCCGAGCACCATCGTCACGCTGTTGCGCTCTCGCAACAGCCGCTCCGGCACCCCGGTGATGGGCGGCTTGCTCCGCCGCACGCGGTTGCGCACCTCTTGGGCGGCGCGGCCGATCAGGACCAGCGGGCGGTCCCAGAGGAGCGCTGCGGCGCCGGCCCCGAACAGCAGCACGAACACCGCTCCGCTGACCAGCGCCGCCCTGCCCAGCCCCGGGTCGACCGGCGCGCCGAACAGCACGGCCGGCAGGGCGAGCAACGGCAGGGCGAGCAGGATGCCGAACACCAGCACCGAGGAGGCGGTCAGCCCGGACGCGACGCTGGCGGCGGGCACGCCCGCGCGGATGAGCATCGCGTACTGCAACGCGCCGGCGGCGGCCACGCCCCCCGGCACCACCCGGCCGAAGGCGTTAGACGCGAGCTGTGACGTCATCACGGGCCCGTGCCGCTGCGAGCGCATCGCGATCCGCTGCACCTCCCAGATGCAGGCGTAGCTCCCGATCTGGAGCAGCACCATGGCGATCCACCAGAGCGGGTTGAACTCGTCGAGCCGGTCGAAGGCCCCGAACACCTCGAGCAGGGCCGGGGCGAGCAGGTAGAGGGACACGCCGGTTACGGCGAGCAGCAGCCCGCGCTTTGCCAGCACCCCGGCGCTCATGCCGCTCCGAGGCTACGCGGGCGCGGGGTCGGGCGGCGTGCCCGGCGGGGGCGACGGCGGCGGCGGAGCCGGCGGCGGCTCCGGCGGCTCGGCCTTGATCGTCAACGTCCGCAAGTCGACCCACTCGCGCAGGAGGATCTGTATCGAGGCGGCGACCGGGATCGCCACGAGGGCGCCGAGCACGCCGAGCAGCGTCGCCCCGAACAGCACCGCGACGATTGTGATGAAGGGGTGCACGTGCACGGTTCGCTTCTGGATCTGAGGCTGGATCAGGTGGTTCTCGATCTGCTGATAGGCGATGGCCCAGATCGCCCAGATGATCGTCGCGGTGGGGAAGTTCTCGAACAGCGTCACCACGCCGATCAGGACCGCCGCGATCGTGGCGCCGACCAGGGGGATGAGCGAGAAGAAGCCGGCGATCACGGCGAGGGGCGCGCGGAACGGCACGCCGAGGATCGACAGCACGATGTAGGTGGTGATGCCGGCGATCAGCGCGATCGTCAGGGCGCCCGCGACGTAGCCGCCGACGGCCTGGGCCATGCGGTCGAGCGAGCGGCGCAGGCGCTCGCGCTGCTCGGGCGGGCGCATCCTGATCGCGGCGTCGACCCAGCCTCGTCCGCTGCCGAGCAGGAACGCGGTAAGCACCAGGATGGTGATCAGGGCGAAGGCGGAGTTGACGATCCCGAAGCCCACGTCGCGCAGCGTTCCCGCGGCGCCGCCGAGGCGCTCGGGCAGCTTGCCGGCCTCCTCCTCGAGACGGGTCGTGATGTCGTAGTCCCGGTTGAGCTCGCGCAGGCGGTCGTTCTCCCTCACGTACTCGGTGACGTCGCGCGCGTACTGCGGCACGTTGTCGGCGAAGTTGTTGGCCTCCGTGATCAGCGGTGGGACGATCAGGGCGATCAGCAGAATCGGCACGGCGAGCAGGCACAGGTAGACGAGCGTGACGGCGAGACCGCGCCGCATCCTCGCGGCCAGCGCGTTGACCGGCGGCGACAGCGCGACCGCAAGGAAGATCGAGATCAGGAGCCAGGTGATCGGCCTGCGCAGGAGGAAGAGCAGGTACAGCGCGATCGCCACGCACACGACGATCAGCACCACACGGACGATCTCCCTCGCGCTGGGCATTCGGGGCGGTATTCGCCCCGGCGGGGACCGCTCCTACTCCACGAACCTCTGCGGCAGCGCCCCGATGCCGAGCAATCCGGGACCGGTGTGCGCCGCCAGCACCGGGCCGAGCTCGCTGACGATCGTCGGGCCGTGCCCGAACACCTCCGTGCAGCGCTCGACCAGCGCGGCGCATTGGTCGGGCGCGGCGATGTGCTGAGCCGACCAGGCCCCGGCGCCCGAGTCGTGGCGCTGGCGCGCGTAGTCCACCATCCGCTCGAAAGCGCGCGAGCTGGTCC
Source organism: Thermoleophilaceae bacterium (assembly GCA_035947555.1). Taxonomy (GTDB): domain Bacteria; phylum Actinomycetota; class Thermoleophilia; order Solirubrobacterales; family Thermoleophilaceae; genus JACVRW01. Next base: position 8,392 of record DASZJZ010000048.1, read on the forward strand.
GCACCCGCTCGACCGGCGTCATCTCGTTCTCCACGGTGAGGATCGGCTTCACCTTCAGCGTCGAACCGATCCAGGCACTCGCCGCGCCGATCCGCCCGCCGCGCTTGAGGAACTCGAGCGTGTCGATCGCGAACCACATCTTCAGCTCCTTGCGCGCCTCGGCGGCGGCGGCGGCCGCCTGCTTGGCGTCGGCGCCCTCGGCTACCGCCTTCGCGGCCGCGAGCACGAGGAAGCCGAGCCCGCCGGCCGCGGTGGTGGAGTCGACCACCTCCACGCGCTCGCCTCCGGCGCCGCTCCGCTCGAGCGTCTCCTTGGCCTGCCGCGCCGCCTCGGGCGTGCCGGACAGCCCGCCCGAGATGTGGATCGACACGACCTCACGCCCCTCCGCCAGCAACGGCTCGTAGGTCGACGTGAAGTCGCCCACCGAGGGCTGCGAAGTGGTGGGCAGCCGCTCGGCCCCGCGCAGCTCCTCGAAGAAGGAGTCGTAGTCGGTGATCTCCACCTCGGCCACCGGGCGGTCCCCGTCGAACACCACGTAAAGCGGCACCACGTGGACGCCATGCCGTTCGATCAGCTCCGCCGGCAGGTAGGCGGTGCTGTCGGTGACGATGGAGACGTCGCTCATGGCGCCGGGCGGCAGCCTACCCCTACGGAGGTTCGGGCTAACCTCCCGCTTCGCTTGGCCAAGGTCCTCGTCACCGGTGCGACCGGCTTCATCGGCTCACACGTCGCGCGCCTGCTCGCCGAGCGAGGGGACGATGTGGTGCTCGGAGTCGAGCCGGGCTCGCCGGACGCCGCCCTTGCGGGGCTCGACCTGAAGCGGGTGAGGCTCGACGTGCTCGACCGCCGCGCGGTGCGGCGCGCGCTCAAGGGGGTGGAGCGGGTGTTCCACTGCGCGGGCGTCACGTGGGCCCGGCCGGCCGACGGGGGGCGGCTGTTCGACGTGAACGTCGGCGGCACGAAGCTCGTCATGAACGAGTGCCTTCGCGCCGGGGTGGAGCGGGTGGTGTACACGTCGAGCGCGGCCGTGGTCGGGCCCGCGCAGCCCGGCAAGACGGCCGACGAGACGCAGCTCTTCACCGCCGGCCGGCTCGGGATCCCGTACGTGAACTCGGTGCACGAGGCCGAGGTCGAGGCGATGCGCGTGGCGGCGCACGGCCTGCCGCTGGTGTGCGTGAACCCCGGCGTCTGCTTCGGGGCGGGCGACCACCTGCTCGCCTCGACCCGTCTGGTGCGCTCGTTCCTGCTCGGCCGGATCCCCGTCTACTTCGAGGGTGCCGTCTCGATCGTGGACGTGCGCGACGTCGCGGCCGGCCACCTGCTCGCGGACGAGCACGGCGCCGTCGGCGAGCGCTACATCCTCGGCGGGCGCAACTTCACCTTCGACCGCCTGTTCGCGGACCTCGGCCGGCTGTCGGGGATCGACCCTCCGGTGAAGCTGCCGGGGCGCGGCGCGCAGGCGGCGGCGACGCTGCTCGGCGTGGCCGGGCGCGGCTGGCCGCTCACTCCGCTCGAGGTGCGCGCGGCGAGCCAGTGGTGGACGTACCGCTCGACCAAGGCCGCGCGCGAGCTCGGCTGGAAGGCGCGTCCCCACGAGGACACGCTCGAGGCGACCGTGAGCTGGCACCTCGAGCGCGAGCACGAGAGGATCGCTCGGACGCGACGCTCGCAGCAGATCCAGTACCGGCTGGCGGGCGCTGCGATCGGGGCCACCGAGGGCGCGATCGGGCTATTGCGAAGGGCCGGCGCGGCGCGTCCCTAGCATTCGCCGCGATGGCGACGCTCTACCGCTGCAAGGCCCCGACGGACCTCGTGTGCCGCTGCGGCAAAGTGGCTCGCCGCCTGCGGATGGCCGGGATCGAGTTCGAGGAGGTGCGCGTGCCGTTTCTCAAGCGCGACCGTCCGGAGATCGAGGAGTTGACCGGCCAGCGCTGGGTACCCGTCCTCGTACACGGCGACGAGGTCATCCACGACTCGCATCGCATCCTGGAGTACTTGGAATGGCTCGACAGATCCAAAAGGGAAGTCGCGTAGCTCAGCTGCGGAGGCTGTGGCCCTACGTCCTGATGGCGTGGGAGCGCTGGCAGCAGCTGTCGCCCGAGGAGAAGGAGCGCTACAAGAAGCAGGCGCGCGGGTACGCCGAGCGCGGGCGCAAGATGTACGACGAGCGCCGCAAGCGGCGCCCGCCCGGACGCTAGCGGCCGGCCAGGAATCAGCGACGGATGTGCCAACCCTGCGCAGCCGGCCGAGCCGGCTGCTTCGGGCCTCGGGGGCGTGAGCCCCGGTTCTAATCCAGCTTGTTCTCGAGCCCGATCGGGCGCTGCTGCACGGGCTGCGGCTCGGGCTCGAACGCATCCTCCGCCGGCTGCTCGGCCCCGAGCAGGGTGGCCAGCTCGCCCGACTCGAACATCTCCATGACGATGTCAGAGCCGCCCACGAGCTCGCCGTCCACGAAGAGCTGCGGGATGGTGGGCCAGCCCGACACGGCAGAGAGCTCCTCGCGGATGCGCGGGTCGGGAAGGATGTCGAGCGCCGCGTACTGGACTCCGAGCGCGTTGAGGGCGCCGGAGGCGCGGGCGGAGAAGCCGCAGGCGGGCTGGTGCGGCGTGCCCTTCATGAACAGCATCACGCTGTTCTCCTTGATGGCGTTCTCGATGAAGGCGCGGATCTCGTCGTTGGTCATTGCGTCGCTCCCGAGGGGGTCGAAGTCTTGATCGATAGGGCGTGGATGGGGCCGCCGACCTCGTCGCCGAACACGTCGTAGATCAGCTTGTGCTGCTGGATGCGCGACAGGCCCTCGAACCTGTCGGAGACCACTTCGGCGCGGAAGTGGTCGCCGCCGCCGGTGAGGTCCTCCACGGAGACCTCGGCGCCGGGCAGGGCCTGTGCGATGCGCTGTTCGAGTTCTGATGCGGACGGCATCGGGAACATTGAGGGTACAGGCGGAGCCGCCGATACAATCCATCCCGATGGTGATCCTCACCGACATCGCAGCCGAGAAGGTGCGCGCCTTCATGGAGGGCCAGGCCGCGGCCGGCGAGATCGGGCTCCGCGTAGGGGTCCGCGGCGGCGGCTGCTCGGGCTTCCAGTACGCCCTGGCGCTGGACGAGAAGCGCGACGACGACCACGTCTTCGACAGCTCCGGGATCTCCGTCCTGGTCGACCCCGCAAGCCTGCGCTATGTCGAGGGCTCCACCGTCGACTACACCGAGAACTTCATGGGATCGGGCTTCGAGGTCTCGAATCCGAACGTGGTCGCCTCGTGCGGCTGCGGCTCCTCCTTCCGCGTGGCGGACGAGGAGCCGAGCTGCGGCGCGTCGGTTTAGCGCCTACGCCGGCACGTTATCCAGCGAGCTCCATAGGAAGAGGCACGCCAGCGTCCGGTGGGGGCGCCAGGGGCGGGCCAGCTTCTCCAGCCGCTGCGCGTCCGGCAGCTTTCGCAGCCGGTACTGGACCTGCGCGGCGCGGCGGATGCCCTGGTCGCCGACCGGAAGCACGTCGGGGCGCCGCAGGTGGAACATCAGGAACATGTCGGCCGTCCACTGGCCGAGGCCCTTGATCGCGGTGAGCTGGGCGCTCACCTCCTCGTCCGGGAGCTCGTCGAGCCGGTCGAGCTCGAGCGTGCCGTCCTCGACGTGCTGCGCCAGGTCGCGCAGGTAGGCGATCTTCGGGCGCGACAGGCCGGCGGCGCGGATCTCCTCCGGGTCCGCCGCGAGGAGCTGCTTCGGCGTGGGGGCGTGGCCGCCGAAGATGTCGATCATGCGGCCGTAGATGGTGCTGGCGGCCTTGGTGGAGAGCTGCTGGCCGACGATGGAGCGCAGCAGCGCGCCGTAGGCGTCGCCGGTTCGCTCCCGCCGCAGGTCGCGGCGAACCGCCGTGACATGCTCGTCGATGAGCCGCGCCATCACCGGGTCGGCTTCGCGAAGCGCCGCGATTGCCTTGGGCGACGCTTTCACAGGAGTGATCCGTGAGCCGGCGCTCGGGCGTCCGTCCGTCGCCTTCCGGGTCCCGGCCGCCGTCCCCTTCGTCGTCGTCTTGCGCGACGCCGCGCGACGTCTTGCCACCGTTCTACGCCGCCGCCCGGTCGTGGAACGGGTGCTCCGCGGCGCCAAGCTCCGTGGAGGGCGGCTCGCCGAACAGCCACTCGCGCGCGATGCGGTGCCAGTTCGCCGTGGCGCCCAGTTGCCCGAGCACACCGAGCGTAAGCGCCTCCATCCGGCGGGCCAGCATCGCCTGGGGCGGCATCGTCTCGCGCCGCATCAGCTGCCAGTGGCGCGAGCGGGGGTCCCCGAAGTCGATCAGCACCTGGGTGACGAGCTCGCGGTCCACCGTCACCTCGCGGTCCTCGATGTACCAGCGCGTCACGTCGTGGAAGTGGTCGAACACGGCCTCCGGCGTGATCGTCTCGTCGGCCGGGTCGTAGAAGCCCATGGCGCCGAGCTGGCGGTGGAGGCCTTCCACGTCGCCGCTCATGCCGAGGCGGATCGCGGCGATCTCGGCCTCGAGGTCCTCGCGGGCGACGCGCTTCGTCATGCCGAAGTCGATGAACGCCACCCGGCCGTCGTCCATGAGGCGGTAGTTGCCGGGGTGGGGGTCGCCGGAGAAGTGCCCGTTGCGGTAGAGGGAGCCGAAGAAGAAGCGGAAGACGATCTCGCCGAAGCGGTCGCGCGTAGCGCGGTCCATCTCCCGGACCTCCTCGAAGCCCTTCGCCTCGACCCACTCCGACACCAGCACGTGCTCGCTGCACAGCTCCGTGACCACCGGCGGCACGTAGATGAAGGGGTGGCCGCGCCAGGTGCGGGCGAAGGCGCGGTGCTGCTGGGCCTCGTGCTCGTAGTCGAGCTCGTCGGTGAGGCGCTCGCGGATCTCGCGGGTCATGGCCTTCGCGTCCATGCCCGGCGCGATCCGCTTGGCCACGCGCATGATGAGGCCCAGGTTCTGGAGGTCGGCGCGCACGGCCTGGGCGACGCCGGGGTACTGCACCTTGACCGCCACGTCGCGGCCGTCGTGGAGGCGCGCCCTGTAGACCTGGCCGATCGAGGCGGCCGCGACCGCGTCCTCCTCGAACTCGGCGAAGACGTCGGTGAGCTTCTCGCCGAGATCGTCCTCCACGACCTTGCGCATGCGGTCGAACGGGACGACCGGGGCGGCGTCCCTGAGCTCGGCGAGCTTCGCCTGGATGCGCTCCTGGAACTCGGGCGGGAAGGCGCCAGTGTCGATGAACGACGCCACCTGACCGACCTTCATGGCGGCGCCCTTCATCTGGCCGAGCACCTCGAAGATCTGCTCGGCGGCCTCCATCTGGCGCCGAGCGGCGGCATCCCGCCGCGCCTGCTGGTCACGGGTGAGGTTGGCCGCCTTGGTGGCGTAGCCACGCGCGGTCTGGCCACCGGCGAGCCGGCCGACCTTCGCAGCGCGCCGCCAGCGTCCGGTGGGAAGGTCGTCGGGCATCGGCCACCAGAGTACGCATAGGGTTCCGGGCCGGATGCGATTCGTGAGGTTCTCCACTGCGGATGGCCCGCGCGCGGGGGTTCTGCGCGAGGGGCGGGTCGTCGGCACTGCCGAAGAGACGATCCTGCCGCTGCTGGCGGACCAGACCGACATCGGTGAGGGCGACGGTGTGCCGGTAGCAGATGTCTCGCTGCTGCCACCCATCGGGCGGCCGGGCAAGCTGATCTGCATCGGGCTCAACTACCGCGGGCACGCCGAGGAGCAGGGCATCGAGGCACCGGAGACGCCGACGTTCTTCGCGAAGTTCCCCAACGCCCTTGCGGCGCCGGGTGCGACGGTGGAGCTGCCGCCGTGGAGCAGCAAGGTCGACTACGAGGCCGAGGTGGCGTTCGTGATCGGCTCGCGCTGCAAGGACGTGACGGCGGCGGACGCCCTGAGCCACGTGGCCGGCTACACGCTGCTGAACGACCTGTCGGCGCGGGACTACCAGTTCAAGACGCCGCAGTGGATGCCCGGCAAGACCTTCGACGGCGCGGCGCCGTGCGGCCCGGCGCTGGTGACCCCGGACGAGGCGGGCCCGCCCGACGCGATCGAGATCGAGCTGCAGCTGAACGGCGAGACGATGCAGGCGAGCTCGACAGCCGATCTGGTCCACTCGATCCCTGCGCTGGTCGAGTACCTGTCGATGCTGATGACGCTGGAGCCGGGCGACGTCGTCGCCACCGGGACACCCGCGGGGGTGGGAAGCCTGCGCGACCCGAAGGTGTGGCTGAAGCCGGGCGACGAGGTGGAAGTGCGGTCGCCGCAGCTCGGGGTGCTGAAGACGACGCTGGCTTAGGCGTCCGCCGGCCTCACCGCGAAGCGCTCAGCCCGCTCGACTTCCGCCGGGCGAGCAGTGCGCCGGCTGCCAGGAGGGCGGCCATCAGCCAGCCGGATGCGGCCAGGCCGGCGGCCAGGGCGTCCTCGAAGGAGCCGCCGCTCTCGCGCTCCTCCAGCGCGCCCAGCTGGGGGAGC